>JAWBIX010000001.1:0-48680 GCA_038833255.1 Nanopusillaceae archaeon
AAATATCTACTAATTTTACTCTCTTTCCTAAAACTGTCCTTTCTTCACCATATCTAACTCTTACTTCTTCTACTGGAATCCTTCTTAATTCTAAATGATTACCACTATAGTAAGTTAAGTAAAAGTCTTTTCCAAATACATTTATCTTTGTATTATTTAATTTACTTATAGAATCGTTAAATGTTATTTCTAATCTAAATCCTACATTTTGTAGTTGTAATCTTCCAGATTCATTCAATCCAAATACATTAAAGTTTCCTTGTGAAAATAACTTTACATTATAACTATATACTGTATCATTTACTGTTACTGTTCCGTTCCAAACATCTTTTGAATAACCTGATGCTGAATCTTCTACAACAATTGGTCTCTCTAAAACAACTTTTACAGCAGATAAATCAATTTTTGGTAATTCAATAACTTCTTTTTCAGATCTTATACTTAAGTACTGTAATGCTGCTAATACATCTGCTGCACCAATTACATCTGAGGCCTTTGCATCTTTACCAACTACTACTGTCCATGCATGTGGTTCTGATTTTATTGCATCTCTAACTGTTCCTAAGGTTGGAGTGGTTTGAGCTAATACAACTGTACCTAAAGCTATAAGGCTACCAACACCTGCTAAAGTTTTTCGATTCATCATAATATATTTATAGCCCTCTTTTATCTTAAAACTTCTAGCCATGAATATATAAAGATATCCTTATTTTTAAATCTATCCCCGTTTGATAATCATTTGTAACTACTTTATGGTAATAAATTATTTTTTCTCAATATTTCAATAATAATATTATATAACTTTCCAGAATCAAACCTTCCTTTAACTACTTTAGATACCTCACTCATCATAATATTTAATGCCTTATCTCTCTTCTTCAATATATTTTCAATATTTTTATTAAAGATCTCCTCAACAATTTTCAAAACCTCTTCATAAGATAAAGAAAATAAATTCTTTTCTTTAACAATTTCAAAAATATTTTTCTTTGTTTTACAATATTCAATTAAAATTTCGTTTATAGAATCTTTAGATATTTTATTCTCATTTAAAAGTTCAAATATTTGATAAAATATTTCATCTGGAATTTCATCAACATTATATCCTTCCCTCCTCAAATATCTCAAATTATTAACTAATATATTTGCAATTAATTTTGGTTCTATGTTTTTATATTTTTTAACTAAATCTTCAAACAAACTTAATCTAATATCATTTATTATCTCATTTGCCAATTCCTTACTCAATCCATATTCTTTTATAAATCTATCAAACTTTCTATCAATTGGTTCTGGTAAATATTTATCACACTCTTTCAAAATTTCTTCATTAATAATTATTGGTTGTATATCTGTTTCTGGATACATTCTAGATGCCCCTGGTCTTGGTCTCATAAATTTTGTAGTACCATCTAAATTTGCAGCCCTAGTTTCTTCAGGAATTCTATCAAAAGCAATTTTTATTCTCTCTAAAACAATTTTTAATGCATTTTCAGCCCTTTCTTTTATATCTGCAATTAAAATAAATGCATCTTCTTCACTTAAATTCAAATATTTATATATTTTATTTACTTCTTCTTCACTTATTCCATAATTTGGTAATTCATCTGAATGGAATAGTCCTTTAACACCATATAATTTGGCATAATCTGATAACTCTGTTCCAAATCTTCTTCCAGGTTGCAATTCTTTCCCTAAAATTCCCTTAAATTTTTTTAATCTAATTGCCAAAACCTTTCCATTATTTTTTAAAGCATTTTGAATAATTTTTGATTTAGAATCTTTCATTATTTCTGTTATATCATAAATATTTTCATCCAATTCTTCCTTCCTTAATCTTCTATTCAATTCTTCTTTTACTTCCAATAACCTTAATTGTCTCATAACTTCATATTCAATGACTTTTGGAATTAATGATAAATATTGTACACCTTTTATTTCTGTTTTTGCACCATTCTTTATACTTATATTAATATCCTGTCTAATACTTCCTAAAACTCTTTTTGCCTTACCTGTCAATAAAATTGATTGGCCAATCCTTTTAGCAACTTTCTCGGCTTCATATGGATCTTCTATATCAGGAGATGTTGCAACTTCAATTAATGGAACACCTAATCTATCTAAATTATATACAATAACATTTTCCTTTTCTTCAACTTTTCTTGCAGCATCTTCCTCTAAACATAAACTTTGAATACCATATTTTTTGCCATCAATTTCAATATAACCATTTATACCAATTAAAGCCGTTCTTTGAAAACCTGAAACATTACTCCCATCAATAACAATTTTCCTCATAACATAGATCTCATCCGGAATTCTCATATTAAAGAATTTTGCTAATGCTAATGAAATTAAAAGTGCTTCTTTATTTATTTCTTTTGGTGGTTCTTCATCAGCTTCAATTAAACATGTATTTTCAGTAAATATATATTCATATTTTCTTCCCTTTTCCCATTCAAATTTTGCAGCAGGATCTATTTCACCTAATTCACTCAATGAAGGTCTTAATTCCCTTATAAATCTAATTTTATCCTTTCCAAATTCTGTTGGACAATCACAAAATAATTTTTTATCTGTATTTAATTGAACATGAATTTCTAATCCAACTTTTAATCCTATTGATTTATAATCCATTTTGGATACATATCTAAACTAAGCCTTTCATTTATTTCACCTTCTAAATTCTTCAAATATAGTTCTTTTACTTCTTCTTCATTGAAATTTCCTAATAACCATGATAGTTTTACATATGCAACCTCAGGTAACATATCTGAAGAAGGTAAAACACCTGATTTTAATAATAACCTTCCAGTACTATAAACATTCATATTAATTCTACCAAACAAACATTGACTTGTCATTGTTACTATAATTCCATTATCAATTAATTCCTTTATTTTTGGTATTATTTCTTCTGAAACATGTCCTAAACCGGTCCCTTCAATAACCAATCCCTTATATTTCTTTTCAATAAAATAATCTAAAATATTTATATCAAATCCTGGATAAAATTTAATTAAACCTACTTTTTCCTCAAATTTATTCATTAAAATTGGATCTTTATCAGATCTATAATTAATTATTTTTCCAATTATTTCTATTTCAAATTTGTCTGGATATACTTTAGCAATTGGATAATCATTTATTGATTGAAATGCATCCCTTCTACTAGTATGCATTTTCCTTACCTTAACACCTCTATGAACTAAAGAATAACTATCTGATGTTTCTCCATGCATAACAACAACAGATTCTGCAAAATTTGCTTTCAAAGATACAACTATTGCAGATTTTATATTAAAATATGAATCTGTAGATGGTCTGTCAGAACTTCTCTGTGATCCAACAAATATTATCGGAACATTTTTATTTCTTATTGAAAATGCTAATGCTGAAGATGTATAAGACATTGTATCTGTTCCATGTAAAACAATTACCCCATTATCTTTTTTCATTTCATTATAAACTTCCTTCGAAATTATTTCCCAATCTTTTTTTGTCATATTTTCGCTAAATTTATTCATTATTTTTCTTATATCTAATGAAACAATATCTTTTATTTCTGGAATCATTTTTATTAAATCTTCCGCACTTAATGAAGGATATACAGCCCCTGTTTTATAATCAACTCTTGAAGCAATTGTTCCACCAGTTGATAAAATACTTACTAATGGTTTATCTTTACTCAAACTTATTTTTTCCTCAACTTTCAAAATTTCTTTCTTAGAAACCAAATCTATTTTTGTTTTATCATTAACAGAAATTCCTATATTATATCCATTATCTAATTTAATTACTAAAATATTTTTTCCTTCATAAATTGAATATCTTGGCATCAAAATTCCATATATTTCTTCTCCATCAGAAATAATTCTAATTCTATCACCAATTTCAATACCCTTTTTTTTCAAATCTTCATAAATATTCATTATTTATCTTTTTTTAGAAAATTTAATACTCTTTTTCTCAAATTCTATTATTTCTTTTATTAAATCATCTTCATCAGAAATATTTTTTCTTAAGATAGATATGGCAGAAATATAACTAATTCCTTTGCCAGCATAAACAAACAAAAATTTTTTGCCATAATTTTTTAACAATTCTGCAGTAATATTCAATTTTTCTTCATTTTTAATATCTTCTTCATATTTTGCAACACCAAAATATTTACCTCCACACTTTTTACATGAAAATTCTTCATAGTCTCTTACTTTTACATTATATCTTGATTTACAATTCATACAAACTAAAATAAATTCTGTATCATACAACCTTTCCCTAACTAATTTTATTATTTCTCTCCATTTATCAGATATCAAAACATCTGAAACATATTCTTCTAAACCTAAAATTGCTAATGGAGATGGAATTTCATTTAATAATATTTCAACTTCAATTTCTCCATTTTTTATCATCCTTATAACTTTTTTAGTATTTTCTATATCTAATTTCTCAACAAAAATTTCATTCAAGGTTTCTTTATAAACTGGTGTATCTATTAAATGTTGTAGAATTCTTCTCAAAGTTGATTTAGAATAGTCAGCATCTTTTCTTATAACACCAAATCTCTTCGCAACATGGGAAAATTTCCATAAAAATAAATCTGTATTTACAATGGAATATTCTAATATTTTTTCTATATCTTCAGGTAAACTAATTAAAACATCTTTTATTATTTTTCTATTTATATATCCTGCTTTTAAAATAATTCTATAAGGATCTGTTTTTATTCCAACAACAACTCCATATTTTAAAGAAATTATATGAGAAATTATTCTTGATAATGTATCATTTACTTTCGTCCCAAATGGAGAATGTATTATAAACCAATCTTTGTATTGTTCTATAATAATTTTTTTAGAAGATGGAATAAAGTATCTTTCCTGTCCCTTCAATTCATCTAAATTTAATTTTGATTTAAGATCTTGTGCTTCCATTGCTACTTCAAATGGAACAGGTAATAGCTCTCCTTCCCATGATGGAATTGCAGATTCAAAATCTCTTTCTAATGAAACATATATTTTGTTTTTTTCTAATTTTTCAATTTTCCATGGTAATCCTCTTAAAATAAAGACTGTTCCAGGATTACCATGTTTTGCAACAAATTCTTCATGTAAAATTCCAATTTTCATTTTTGTTGCAATATCAATTACATCATATGATTTTTCATCAGGAATCATTGAAAGATTTTCAATATAATACATATGACCTTTCCTTGTTTTTATTAATTTCTTATTTTCTTTATCATATTTCAATAATTTAATTTCATTTAGGAATTCAATTACTTGTAAAAATTCTTCATAAGTTAAATCCTTATAAACATAACATCTTTTTATAGTTTCCCATGCTTTATCTAAATCTATTTCTCCAAAATCAATAGTTAACCCAACAATTTGATTTGAAAGAACATCCAAAGCTTTCCAATGAATTTCTGGTTTTTCTAGTTTTTCTATTTTCATTAAAAAAATTATTTAAAAAAATTAAAAAAATTACATAGAAAGAGCTTTATGAGCTATAATCAAGTTTAAAATTGGAATAAATACAAACAAAGTATATATCAAAGCTAAAATTCCTCCTACAACAGGTATAGCTCTAAGTATCGCTCCTATAATTTCTAATATTATGGACCATACAATTAAATATACTATAATTTTTATTGAATTTTTAACTACTCTAGTACTTGCTTCAATTTTATCTATTTTTCCCAATATTGCTGCATAAGCTTGGTAATACAATATTAGTTCTAAAACTATTAATACTACTAAAAATACTATTGCAATTAAAAAGATATTAAAAATAGCACCTAAGATAGTTGAAACTAAAATACCGATAGTTAAAGCACCTCCCGCACCTACCAAATTTGGAATTCCTGCCAAAACAGCGTATAATGCTCCACCAAACAACAATAAGATTCCTAAATGTATTGCTAACAAACGTATTAACCAAATCTTAAAAGATAATTTATAGTTTGGATTAATATTTCCTATTGCTTTATTATAATACCATCCCAACACTCTTGGAAATACATATGCTCCAGCTACAGCACCTATTATTGGAATTATAGATACTAGTATAGCTAATATATGCAACAAAACAAATATTATTGCTGCCACAATATCTTTTCTATAGCTTTCAAAAGCCATTTTACCAACTTCTAAAATACCGACCATTACTCATTCTATAGATTAAAATATATAAAATTATTTTTCGAATAAATTTAATTTCAAATATAATTTAAATATTTTTGACAAAAAATTAAATATGGAATTTTTAAAAAATAAACTAAGTTATCTTTTGATATTTATATTCACATTCTTAATACAATTATCTGTAATTCTTCTTTCTCCAACAGTTTTATTATGGGATGAAAATGTTTATATAGCAAATGCAAAGTATGTTTTGGGTATTGGAAAATATTTTGAATATTTTAGATTTCCATTATTATGGTGGATTTTAATTCCTTTAGTTTCTATATTTAAAGAATCCTTTTTAATATATAGAATTTTCATATCCCTGATTTTTTCAATTTCTGTTATTTTTTTATATAAATTATTTGAATCTATTGAAAAAAATAACCTAAAGATTTTATTTTTCATTCTATTAATAATACTAAACGGATTAATATTATTTTGGGGAAATAAAGTGTATCCGGATATTTTATCTGTTTCTTTTCTAATATTTTCTATTTATTTTTATTATAAATTTTTAGAAAAAAACTTAGAAAAAGATCTAATTCTTTATTCACTATTTGGAATTCTTTCATTTCTATCAAAATATCCATTTGGAATTTGGTTATTTACTTCATGGTTATTTTTAGATAAAAACAAAAAAATAAAAGCAACTATTTATTTTATAATTTTTCTAATTCCTTTTTTCCTTTATAATTTAATAAATTATAAAAATCCTATTTTTATATTTTTAGAGCAATTTAGAGTTGTATATTTATGGCAAATAAAAGAACCTATAACTAAATTTTTTAAAAATTTATTAATGTATCTTGGTTTTCTTTCATTTTCAATATTTTTATTACCAAAAAATAAATTTGAAAAATCTATATATCTTTTAAATCTTTTATCATTTATCTATTTTGCATTTTTTGTTTATATGAAAGATCCAAGATACTTATTACAAATATTAATTCCATCAGTTATTCTTTTTTACATAAAAATAGACAGTTTTAAAACCATTAACTTTTTTATGTATCTATTTTTAGGAATATCTTTATTCTACTCTTCATTCAATGGAATTTTTAGAAATATTTTCGAATACATCCTTTGCTATGGAGAAACAAGTTCAATTTATCAATCAATTATTTTTTTAAGAAATATGAATCCCAAAACAATTATAAGTAATTCTTTTTGGGTTTGGTATGCAAATTATCTAAATATTGAAGCCTATTCTATATATTCTGAAGATATAGAATATCTTATTAAAAAACATTCTCCAGATTTCATTGTATATTCTGAAAATTATGGAATTTTATTAAATTTAAACCTAGAAAAATTTGAAAAAATATTTGAATACAAAGATTTTTGCGGTATTGATGTTAAAATATATAAAGTTTAGAGATCTTTTTCTATTTCCTCATAATCTGTCAATCCTCTAAAAACTTTGGTTTTATTTTTAGTAATTAAAATTATTGATGGAACTATATCTATAGAATAAATCTCCTTAAAATAAATTATAAATGAATTTTTGTAAGATATGTCAAAAGAATATATTAGAAGGTTATCTCTATATTTTGCTTTCAATAAAGATAACTTATAACCTTGTATATCACACTCTTTACATTCTATAGAATCGTCATAAAAATATATTATAATGCTTGCATTAAAATTACATCTTTCCATCATTTTTCTTGCCAAAGACATATGCAAATATTGTAAATTAAAATATTGAGCTTTCAATAATCTAAATTTATTTTCAGAAATAAAAAAAGATTTTGAATTTTGTAATATTGCTATTTTATTTCCGAGTTCATCTAAAGATCTTGTCAAAAAATTAAATTTTTCAATATCGCAGTAATTTTCATCATTTGTCAAATATTGCATTGATTCTACCATTAACTTAACAGATTCATACTCTTCATAAACTAAATCAAAAAGATATTTGTTTAGGTAATATCCTAAAGATATTCCTAACAAAAATGTTAAAAAAGAAAATAATAAAGCTAAAATTAAAATTTTATTTACTTCCATTTTTTATTTTATTGATTAAGCTATTTTTCCAAACAACCCCACCCCATTTTAATTCTTTACCAAATATTTTATAATAAATTGCAATAATCCAAAAAATAGAATACATAAAGATATATACAAATGAGTAAATAAATAATGATATTTTACTTCTTTCTTTTTCAATTTTCCAAGATTTCAAAATGAAAAATAAGAATATTAAAAATAAAACAATATTATAAAATAGTAAAAAGAAACCTCTAGATAAATATTCTACTAAAAGATTTCCAAAAATATTATGATAATTTGAAATTGAATATTCAAAAATTGGCTTTATGTTAAAATCTATGTGATAATAAAATAAAAATTGTAAATAAAAAGATCTAATAACATCATAAAGAAATAAAAATAAATTTAATATTGGTAATATTATAAAAAGTATTGCTGAACTAAAAACAAGATTAACTACTATTTTATCAGTTATCTTTTTCCTATAAACTAAAAAATTCTCTATAAAACCTAAATACCATCTCAATCTTTGCTTTAATAATGAAACGAAGCCTTTAGGAGCCTTTGTTTTTACAATAACTTCTGGACAGTATCTTATTTTAAATCCAAAAGATAAAATTCTCATAGCAATTTCCATATCTTCTGTTAAATTTTTCTCATCAAAACCACCGACAATATCAAAAACTTTTCTTCTAAAAATAGAAAAAGGTCCTGGTGCTACATAGATACTATTTAGTTTATCAAATATCATTCTAAGAAAGTTATTATAAGAATATTCTACACTTTGTATCATTTCTAAAAACTTTTTTCTTTCCTTTACTTGAATTGATGGAACAACAACCATTACATTTTCTTCATCAAAATACTCTAACATTTTCTTTAATGCATCCTTCGGAACTATAGAATCTGCATCCATTGTTACAATAAATTCTCCACTAGCATGTTTTAATCCATAATTTAGAGCTGAAGCCTTTCCACCATTTTCCTTTCTTAAAACTTTCACATTTTTTCCTTCGTATTTTCTTGCTATTTCATATGTTTTATCTTTTGAACCATCATCCACAACTATTATTTCTAACTTATCTTTATCATAATCTAAATTTAGTAAAGAATTTATTGTTTCCTCAATATTTTTTTCTTCATTATATGCAGGAACTATTATTGAAACTTTAGGATATGTGTCTAATTTTTTCTTTTTTATTTCTTTGAAAAAATAAATCATAAAGAGGTTAAAATATGTAAAGAGTAATCCCACAAATATTATAAATAACATAAGTATTTCTCTGATATACATAACAAATTTATTTTTTTACTTTTTTTAATATTAATGGTAAAAATAACTTGGTTTGGACATTCTTCTTTTTTAATAGAAAGTAAAGATATGAAAATTTTAATAGATCCTTTTTTGAATGGAAATCCCTTAAGTCCTATAAAGCCAAAAGATTTGAACAATATAGATATAATACTAGTAACACATGGACATGGGGATCATTTAGGAGATACAGTTGAAATTGCAAAGAAAAACAATTCCCAAGTTGTTGCAATATATGAATTAGCCAATTATTTATCAGAATATGGAATAAAAGCAATTGGAATAAATTATGGAGGTTCTATTCAAATAAAAAATGCAAAAATATTGATGGTTCCTGCTTGGCATAGTTCAGGAATTATTGAAAATGAAAAAATAATATATACTGGAAATCCGTGTGGATATGTAATTGAAATAGATGGTAAAAAAATATATCATTCTGGAGATACTGGATTATTTAAAGATATGGAGTTAATTCCAAAAATTTCAAACGGAATAGATGTCGCGTTATTACCTATTGGAGGAAGATATACAATGGATATCGATCAGGCGATAATAGCTTTAGAGATGTTAAAACCAAAGTTTGCTATTCCCATGCATTACAACACATTTCCATTAATAAAAGCAAATCCAGAAGAATTTAAAGAAAAAGCTAAAAAAATTGGCGTAGAAGTTATTATCCTTGATCCTGGAAAGAGTTTTGAGATATAGAGTTTTTTATAATATTCATTAAACTTTCCTTTTTATTTAGATTATCTCTAATATTGTTTAATAAAAATTTTTTGATAATATTTTTATAATTTCTTGATAAAATGTCAATATAGTTCTTTATTTTCTCTTTTTCTATCTCCATTATCTCATAATATGTTCCATTGGAAAACATTCCATAAAAATTAACTAAATAGTGATTACCTTTATTTTCTATTCTTATATCATAAAATAGATGGCTATTTTTATCTAAGTAATCTATCTTCTCTTTTAAATTCAAACTTTTTAAATTGTTCTCATTAATTCCATTTAAATATTTAACCCTAACTACATAATTGTCTATATTTTTATTATCTACAATACATAAATCTCCCTTCTTTATTAAAAGGCCATCCATAACTAAAAATAATAAAAATAAACCCTGCTTAGACAGTTGGTCTATATTTTTAAGTTTAAAATTTTTCTTAGAAGATTTTATCTCATATGAATCTATATAGATAGTATTTTTTTCTTCTTTCATTAACAATAAATCTAATTCTGCCAAATTTCCATTTTTTATTTCAATTATATAATCATTACAAGAAAAGCTTGTTTCTCCCTTTTTCTCTTCAAAATCTTTTAAAAATATATAAAGCTTTTTTTCGTTTTTAGAGTTTTTTAAAAAACCTAAACGTATTATAGCGTTATTTGCTATATATAAAAGGGTCATTTTTGGCAAAGAAAAAGATTTTCGCCGTTAAATTAAAAAATATCATAAATAATAAATTATTGTTAATTTTAAATAAATATATAAATTTTTATCTATCTTAGAATTATATGGTACGAAAATCAAAAATCGATGAAATAGACCTCAAAATACTTAAAATACTTGAAAAAAATTCCAGAATTCATAATACTCAAATAGCAAAATTTGTTGGAATTACAGAAGCAGCTGTAAGAAAAAGAATAGAAAAATTAAAAAGAATTGGAATTATAAGAAAGTTTACAATAGAATTAGATTATAAACTTTTAGATTATAAATTAGTTATAATAGGGATAAATGTCCAAAAAAACAAACTTTTTGATGTTATTAAAAAAATTCCAAAAATAGAAAATTTAAAATCTATATATATATCAGTAGGTGATCACGATATTTTGTTAGAATTTGTTTATAAAGAACAAGAGGATTTAGAAAAGTTTATAAAAATTATTAAAGAAATAGATGGCGTTACGGACGTGTGCCCAGCTATACTTATAGAAAAAGTTTTTTAAGTTCAAAAATAGAAATTTTTAATCTCATAAAATAACTTTATAAAACTATTTTCTAACTAATATACCATGGAGGGCAGAATTCCACTTTTAGGAGAGAAGTTTCCAGAAATAGAGGTACAAACAACTATAGGAAAAATAAAACTACCAGAGTACTTTAAAGGAAAATGGTGGGTTTTATTTAGCCATCCAGCAGATTTTACACCAGTATGTACTACAGAATTTGTAGAATTCGCAAAAATGCATCAAAAGTTTAGAGAAATAAATACAGAGCTTATAGGTTTATCTATAGATCAAGTATTTAGTCATATAAAATGGATTGAATGGATAAAAGAAAAATTAAATGTAGAGATAACATTTCCAATAATTGCAGATGATCAGGGAAAATTAGCTGAAAGATTGGGAATGATATCACCATATAAAGGAACAAATACTGTAAGAGCTGTATTTATTGTAGATCCTGAAGGAAATATAAGAGCTATTTTATATTATCCTCAAGAAATTGGAAGAAACATTACAGAAATTTATAGAATGGTTTTAGCTTTACAAACTTCTGACAAAAATAAAGTAGCTACTCCAGCAAATTGGAATGTTGACAAATTAGAATGGAAATCTTCATCTATTGTCGGAAATAAGGTAATTATTCCTCCTGCAAGATCTATTTCTGAGAAAGAAGAAAGAGAAAAGCTAGTAAAGAAGGGAGAGGCTCAAATGTATGATTGGTGGTTTGTTTATAAAGATTTAAAATAACAATATCATAATGGCTTGCAAATCTAAGAAAAAAGAAAATAAAAAACAATAAAAATTTTTAGGGCCATAATTTTTTTTACTTTTTTTATAATATTTTTTTATGAGCTGTACAACTGAATTGTTTAAATATTATTACAAAAGTAGAAAAAAGCTAGACGATATAATTAAAGCGTTCAAAAAAGAAATTATAGCATATAATATTAAAACTGAAAAATATGAAAAGATTTCTTTATCTTTAACACAATATTTATCACTAGAAATAAAAGGTTACTTACATTTAAATGATAGGTCCATGTATTTAGTTAGATATAACAACAATGAATATTATTTAGTCGATAATATTAACAAAAAGGAAAAATATGTCTCTTAAAATTTTTAAATTATTTTAAATTTTACTTTAAGTTCATTTAAATCTAAAACTGCCACAGATTTTACAGTTTTTTTAATTTCTCCAGATCTAACACCTGTTGCTGTTCCCGGACTTATAAAAAATATTCCCTCTCTCCAAATAAAGACAGGATAATGTACATGTCCAAAAATTACAAAGTTTGGATTTATATTCTTAACCCCTCTTACATATTCTAAAATTTTATTTATATCTCCTCTAGGATTAATAACATGCGAATGAAAAACAAAAAATTTATATCCATTTAAATCCAGTATTAATTCTTTTGGTAAAACTAAATAGTCTGTATTTCCTTTAACTGCTTTTACTTCTGCAATTTTATTTAATTCTTCCAAAGCAATTTCTTCATTAACATCTCCACAATGTATTATTAAATCTACTTTTTCTTTAATAAAAAAATCTATAAATTCTTTAGGAATTTCTTTAGCTCTTAATCCTATATGTGTATCTCCTATTATTCCTATTTTCATAAATTAGTTTTTTCTTTTAATTTTCTTCCAACATTAATTGCCAATTTTAAAATTTCTTTAATAGTATATTTTGTAGGTATTTTTGTTTTAATAGATAATTTGTATGCATTTTCATGTGCTTTTCTAATTAACAACTTTATGTTATCTTTAGTTGGTATAATTATATAAATTGATAAAGATAGTGCCTTTTTAAATGCTAATTTAATATCTTCTAAATATTTTTCTAATGGAATGGATAATATATCCTCTTCATATAATACTTCACCATCATAGGCTAATATTGGCTTTATTCTAACTGAAATTGGCTTTATTTCTAATTTTTGCAATAAATCTGCCAAATCTTTAGATACTTTATCTCCCTTTTTTGCAATTATAGTATCTTCTACTATTGTTATCTTTCCCCCTTCTACTTTTGTCTTTATATTATATTTTTTAAATATTGAAATGGCTGGACCTGCTGCAATGTTTGTTGGTCCTGCTTTAACAATAACATCTTCTTCAAGCACATCTCCTTCTCTAGCCGCCCTATAACTTTTATTTTCCTCGAGTATTTTATTTAAAATAAATGGATTTATTTCTTCCTTTGGAATTATTAGCATTATTGTTGCTCTTTTAATATTTTCTAAAACATTTATTATTTTTTCATATTTTTTATCTTCTTTAGACAATTCTTCCAATGACTTTATTAACAATGATTTTTTAACTACCTTCATTTCAAAGTTCTTGGCTTTTAAATTTTTTCTTATAGTTTGAAGCGCAGAATTTGGAATATCCATTACGTTTACTAAGAAAAATATTTTAGATTTTTTTATTTTATCTTTTAATTCCTTTACATAATTTATTTTCCATTCAGCAACCATTTTATAATAATTTAACTGCTTTACTCATTGTCAGCTTTAAATATATGCTTCTTATCATTGATTTTCCTCCAGGTAACCTTTTATATAACCAATCTAAGAATGCCATAATATTTTCATTAATTTTTTCTATTTCCATATCTTCATTTCCTACAGGTACTCCAAAGGTTAGATGTTTTTTAATTGAAACTCTAACCATTTTTTGCATCTTATTATATAGGTTTCTTAATTGAACTTCAGAAAAATTATCTGGAAATACCATACCAAACCTAGGATTTGGCATTTTATCTCTAGATCCCAAATATCTTCCCAAATATTTACCTACGTCTGGCATTACAGACATCTGAGAAACAAAAATGTAATATTTCCTTGCAATTTTTTTAGCTAATCTTTTATTACTTGAAATTTCTGGTAACTTATCCTTTACTATTACATAATCAAATATATCTCTAGCTATTTTTTCTAATTCATTTCCTACTATAGCACATATTAGGTTTTTCTTTCCTTTCCCATGAGGTAACTCAAAATAATCTAATATTCTATTTTCTGTTTTATTTAAATCATATTCCTTTTTTAAATTTATGATTAGCTCATATGTTTGCTTAAATTTTCTTTTTTTACTTTTTTCTTCTAATTGTTTAATTAGATTAATTAGAGTCATTTATATGTTTTATCTAAATAATGTTTAAAATTATTTTCTTTTAGATTCTAAAAGATCTAGCAAATTTTTTAACATCTTCTCTTTATCACCCAATATTTTAGAAATATATGTTTTTATCCAAAAATAGATGAATAATGTTGCTAAAGAGAAGCCAATAAATAGTCCTAATATGAATGAAGGAATATGTATCATTTTATGATATCATCGTATTTTCCTTTATTAATTTCTTCAATAATTTCTTTTGGATTTTTTCCATTAACTGTAACTCCCATAGATACTAAAGAACCTAAAACCATTTTTACTGCAGATTTTAAATTATTAGTATTCATATCCTGCATTTTCAACTTTGCAATTTCTATTACTTTTTCTAATTTTATATCTCCAACTACTTCTTTTCCAGGATTATGTGCCGCTGTCTCTATTTTTAATTCTTTTTTTATTAAAGCTGATACCGGTGGTAATCCAACCTCAATTTCAAATTTTTTTGTTTCTACATCTACTATTATTTTAACGGGAACTTGCATTCCTTCAAAAATTTTTGTTTTCTCATTAATTGCTTTTATAACTTCTCCAACATTTAATTTTAATTGACTTAATTTTGGAGCAATTGTTGGTCCCGGTTTTGCATTACCTCCTTCAACTAATAATTCAATAATTTCTTTTTTACCCATTTCTAAATTTTTATAATATACTTTTTAAAATATTCTTTAAATAAATGATGTTATGATAAATAGGATTAAAAATTTTATTGAAAATATAAAGGAAATTTGGAAAGTTGCACAAAAACCATCTCAAGAAGAACTTAAAAGAATCTTATATACAACCCTTTTATTATTTGCTATAATAACTTTAATTTCCTTGGCCATATTTATATTAGTTCAATATTTATTATATATATGGCAATTTATGTAGTAACTGTAACTTCTGGTAGAGAAGATATTGTTGCAGAAATAATTGCTGAAGAAGCAAAAAGAAAAAATTTAGCAATATATTCAATAATCCATTTACCTAATATCAAAGGTTTCTTATTTGTAGAAGCTGAAAATCAGTTAGAAGTAGCAAAAGCTATACATGAATTAAGATATGCAAAAAAAGTATTACCAGAGGAGGTAAAAATAGAAGAAATATTAAGATTTTTCGAAGAAAAAGAAGAAATAATCTTAAATATAGGAGATGTGGTTGAAATTATAGCAGGTCCTCTGAAAGGAACGAAAGCAAGAGTATTAAAAGTTGATGACAAGAAAAAAGAAGTATTATTAGAATTATTAGATGTTCCTGTTCCTATAAATGTAGATATTCCAATAAATAATGTAAGATTGTTATATAAAAAAGAAGAATCTATATAAACTCTATTCCTAGTTCTCTTTCAATTTCCTTTTTCTTTTCTTCACTAATTTCACTAATTCTTTTTATATTTCTTATAAAGGTAGGTATGCTTTTTAATCTAGTTACAGTTAAAGATACTCTAACGTAGTTCTTTTTATCCGCCTCAAATGAAATTCCATAAATTATTTTTGCTTTTGGATCTAATACAGTTCTAACTGTATCTAATACTTTTCTCACATCCTCTGGCGTTGTATCTTCTGATGCAACAATTCTAATTAATGCTGCTCCTGCTCCAGTAATATCTATATCTACTAATGGATTTGTCAAAGCTCTTTGTGCAGCTTCAACAGCTTTATTTTCAGAATTAGATTCTCCAACTCCAAATAATCCATATCCTGCTCCAGATACAATTGCCTTAAAATCTGCAAAATCTACATTTATATATCCTGATTTTGTTAATAATTCTGTTATTTCTTTTAAAGCATTTGCTAAAACATTATCTGCTGCTTTAAAGGCTTGTTTTAGTGGTATATTTGGATATAATTCTAATATTTTATCATTAGGAATTATAATTAACAAATCTAAATTATTTTCTAGTTTTCCTAAACCATATTCGGCATTATCCCAAATATTTGCACCTTCAACACTAAATGGCCATGTACATACACCAATTACAATTGCTCCCATTTTCTTTGCAATATCCGCAACAATTGGAGCTGATCCCGTTCCAGTTCCTCCACCTAGACCACAAGTAATAAATACTATATCGGCTCCTTCTAAAGCTTTCTTTATTTCTTGTTCAGATTCTTTAGCTGCTTCCTCACCCAATTTTGGATCTTTTCCAGCACCTAATCCCTTTGTCAATTGCTTTCCAATTAGAATTTTTTTATTTGCTTTAACATTTAGTAAATGCTTTACATCAGTATTCAACGCAATTAACTCTACATTTTCTACCCCTAATTCATATAATCTAGATATTGTATTACTTCCAGCCCCACCACAACCAACAACTTTTACTTTTTTAAAAGTTTGTAACGCCAACTCCTCTAACTCTTTATCAAAAATAACATTTTCCTCATTAACCATTTAATTTTAATGTAAAAAATCTTTTTAATTTTATCTTTTTAGATAAACATCTTAGTTTATCACAAATCTTAAAAATACTTTATTATGATATTTTTCAATGAAATGGTTAAAAATTAGATATTTTGCTTATACTTTGCCAGATAACCGAATAATTGATTTTTCAAAAAATTATGTAATAATTCCTATAGGAAAAAATTTGCTTCCAAAGGAAATAGAAGATACTCTAAAAGATGCTGAAGTAGGAAAAAATTATAGTATTTTATTAAAAAGACCTTATGGAGAAAGAAGTGAAAGTAACATAAAAATATTGCCAAAAACAGAATTTTTAAAAAGAAATATAAATCCTGTACCAGGATTAGTTATTTTAGTTGATGGCGTTAGAGGAATAGTAAGAAGTGTAAATGGTGGGAGAATCATTGTAGATTTTAATCATCCTTTTGCTGGAAAAGATATACTTTATAGTATAGATGTCTTAGGAGAAGTAAAAGATCTTCCAGATAAAATAAAAGGAATAATTAATTTTATTTTTAGGATAGATTTTGAGAAAATTGATATTACTATCTCAAATAATAATATTGAAATAAAATTAAAAGATGAAAAATTACCTAAAAATTTAACAGAAATACTAAAGAATTATATAGAAGATCTAAAGGATTATAATATAATTTTATCTTAATGGGCCCGTAGCTCAGCCTGGTAGAGCGGCGGGCTCTTAACCCGTAGGTCGGGGGTTCAAATCCCCCCGGGCCCGCTATTTACTAAAGTTTCCTTTAATAGTTATATTATGATAAAAGTTGGTACATGTGGTTTTCCTATATCTAGAAAAAAATATTTTATTGAATTTCCAGTTGTAGAGTTAAATAACACTTTTTATAACATACCAGATTCTGAATGGCTTAAAAAAATAAGAAAAGAGGCACCAGAAAATTTTGAATTTACATTTAAAGCTTTTCAAGGTATTACTCATGATACAAAATCTCAAACATGGAAAAAAGCAAATATAGATTATAAAAAACTAGAAGGAAAAGTAGGATTTTTAAGACCAACCAAAGAAGTATTTGAATTTTGGGAAAAAATGATGGAAATAAAGGAGATATTAAATTCTAAAATAATTGTAATTCAACTTCCAAAGAGCTTTATTGATAATGAAGAAAATATCAAAAATGCTTTTGAATTCTTTAGCTCAATAAAAAAAGAAATAAAAATAGCAATAGAATTAAGAGGGTGGAAAAAGGAAAATATAAAAAAAGTTTGTGAAGAATTTAATTTAATACAAATAACAGATATAAATTTTGAATATCCGGCTCTTATTAAAGAAACAGGATATTATAGATTGCATGGAAAATATAATGAAAAAAGAATAATTTATAATTATAAATATTCTGAAGAGGAATTAAAAAAAATTTATGAAAAAATACGAGAACTTTCTCATAAAGAATGTTATGTTATGTTTAATAATAGTTATATGTATAATGATGCAAAAAAATTTTTAGAAATAATTAATCAATGAATAATTATTTATTAAGAATATCTTATAATGGAGAAAAGTTTCATGGCGTAGTTCCTCAAAAAAATGTAAAAACTGTTTTAAATGAGATTATTAATTTTTATAAAATAGATAAATATAGATATTCGATTGTTTCAAGAACAGATAAAGGAGTTAGTGCAAAAGAAAACTATTTAGTTTTGCAAACAGAAAAGGAGATAGATTTTACAACATTTTTTCATAATGATATAAAAATTTTAAATGCATTTAAGTTAAAGGAATATATAAATATTAGAAAATTTTCTACTGGAAAGAGATATATATATAGATTGCCAAAATCTCTGTTTGAGAAATTTTATAGACCAAAATGGATAATTTTTGAAAATAAAAAAATTGAAATATCTTCTATTGAAGACAAATTTGATATAAAAAAATATATTGAAGCTTCAAAGTATTTTATAGGAGAAAAAAGCTTTCATAATTTTGCAAAAGGAAAAGTAAAAAATCCCATATGTAAAATAATTAAATTTGAAATATATGAAGAAGAAGATTTTTATATTAATATTATAGAAGGAAATAGATTTCTTTATGAAATGATAAGAAGAATTATTACTTTTTTAATCTCTGTTGGAAAAAATTTATATCCATTAGATAAAATTAATTTAGTATTTTTAGGAAATTTAGAACCAAAACCTTTTCCCGCAGATTCAAAATATTTGCTATTAGAAAAAGTTTATCTTGATTGGAAAAAGCTATATAGATATATTGAAAAAATAATTATATGATGGAATATTTAAAAAAAGCTGGAAAAATAGCTAAAGATGTTTATGAATATTCGAAGAATTTTTTAAAACCAGAGGTTAGTTTATTAGAAATAGCAGAAGCTTTAGAAAACAAAATAAAGGACTTAGGTGGAGAACCCGCCTTTCCAGTTAATATATCAATAAATGAAATTGCAGCACATTATACTCCAATAGAAAATGATAATAAAGTTTTAAAAGATGGAGATGTAGTTAAAATAGACTTTGGTGTTCATGTAGAAGGTTACATTGTCGATATTGCCTATACTGTTGAGATAAATGATAATAAATTCAAATATTTGATTTTAGCCGCAAAAGAAGCACTTAAACGCGTTAAAAGCATTTTAAAAAAGGATATTGAGCTAGGAATTATTGGAAAATGTATTGAAGATGAGATAAAAAAATACCAATACAAACCAATATATAATTTGAGTGGTCATAAGATTGAAAGATTTTTATTACATGCTGGGATAAATATTCCAAACTATAATAACAATTCTAAAATCAAATTAAGTGAAGGAATTTATGCAATAGAGCCTTTCGCAACCAATGGTATAGGATATGTAGAAGATTTTAAAAGTTCCGAAATTTATTCAATAGTAGAATACAAACCGGTTAGAGAACCTTCAATAAGAAAATTTTTAGATATAATATATGAAAAATATAAAAATTTACCATTTGCTTATAGATGGTTAAAAAATGATTTTAAAAATTTTACAAACATAAAATATGCTTTAAATTATTTAATATCAAACGGAATAGTAAAAAATTACCCAATCTTAAGAGAAAGATCTGGAGGAATCGTATCTCAATTTGAAACAACTTTTTTAGTTAATAATGGAGTTCACGACCTAATAGATTTTATTTAACGTTATTGAAATGTTAAAAGTAAAATATGTTGGAAACTCCATTAAAACAAAAAGATTTTTATATTCAAAATAGAATTATTAATTATGGCGAAGAGAGTAACACCCATACCAATTGCGCCTTTGTATAGAATCTTAAGAAGGGCAGGAGCTAGCAGAGTATCTGAAGATGCAAAGAGAACTTTTGTGGACTCCATTGTTGAAATTGCAGATAAAATAGCAGCAAGAGCTGTAGAGTTTGCAAAGCATGCAGGAAGAAAAACAATACAAGAAGAGGACGTAAAAATGGCTTACAAAGAATTGAAGGGATAAACTTTATTTTTTAATATATTTTATTTTGTTTTTTTATATTTAATGAAAAATAAAGAAACTTTAGAAATTTATTTAAAAAATAAAGGGATATCTCATGAATTTTTAAAATTTCAAGATGTATCTAAATCTAAAAATATAGATAATATGATAGATATTAATAAAGTTGTTAAAACTATTGTATTTGTTAATGATAAAAATGAACCAGTAATTGTAGTTCTAAGATCAATTTATAGAGTTAATCAGAAAAAGTTAGCTAAAATTTTAAATGTTAAAGATATTAGATTGGCAACACCAGAAGAGGTTATTAAATATACTGGATATAAAGTTGGAGGGGTAGCACCATTTGACATAAATTTCAAAATATATATAGATAAAGAATTGTTAAATGAAGATATAGTTTACACTGGTGGAGGTGATGAGAGACATTTATTGAAAATAAGAGTTGAAGATATAATAAAAAATAATAATTGTGAAATAATTGATATTCCAAAAAAGTCGGCGTAGCCGTATTCATCATCCTTCAGGGTCAAGCCAACTTCCCCATTATTGTACCCTGCCCGGAGGAACTGGTTCATCAATCCCCAGTGCATGGCAGGCAGGGTATAATAATAAAAATAATCTTAATTTTTAATATTTTTAATTTTAGAAATTCCAAATATAAATCTATATGAATAATATTTTAGAGGAATATAAAATATGGTTAGAGTTGCAAGGAAAATCTAAAAATACCATAAAAACTTATTCCATTCCTATAAGAAAATTTTTAGAATATCTTTCAAATATTTTTTCAAAGAATGATATAAATGTTGACTTTCTTAAAGAAAATTTAAATAAAAATTTAATAATAAGATTTCTTGCAGAAATTAAAACAAAGAAAAATTTGGATCCAAATTCTATAAGACTTTATATAAGATCTCTTTCTTCCTTTCTAAAGTTTTTAGATAGACCAGATATTATAAAAGATTTAAAAGTTCCAAGAGTTGATAAAAAATTACCAAAATATATTACTTTCGATGAATTTAACCATTTATTAAGTTTTGTTAAAAAGAAAAGAGATAAATTAATTTTATTGTTATTATTTTATACTGGAGTTAGAGTGTCTGAATTGGTAAATTTAAAAAAAGAAGATGTCTTAATAAAGGAGGGATTTATAAGAGTTTATGGAAAAGGTGGTAAAGAAAGAATGATCCCGATTCCTAAATTTTTAATAGAAGAATTGAATAGTTATATTCAAAATCTAAAAGATGAAAAACTATTTAATATTTCCACAAGACAAGTTGAAAGAATAGTTAAAAAATATGCTAAATTAGCAAATATAAATAAAAAAGTAACCCCCCATGTACTTAGACATTCATTAGCTACAATGCTTCTATCTAATGGAGTTGATATAAGATATATTCAAGAAATTTTAGGACATTCTTCACTTTCAATAACTCAAATATATACACATGTTATCCCATCTAAATTAAAAGAAATTTATGAAAAGGTTTTTGAAAATATAAAAGTTTAATGCTAAATATTTTTAATGGTGAAAAAAGAAAAAAATGAAGTTTCTGAAATAGAAACTATAGAATTAAACATAGCTAGAGAAGCCTTAATTGAAGAAATTGAAGCTATAATATCCTATGACGAAAAGCTTCTATATGTAGAAGACGAGGAATTAAGAAATATATTAATTCATAATAGAGACGACGAAAAGGAACATATAGCAATGTTATTAAATTGGTTATCTAAAAAGGATCCGGCTTTAGAAAAAGAATTAAAAGAAAGACTTTTTAAATAAAAAAAATCTGGACCCGCCGGGATTTGAACCCGGGATCTCCGGCTTGCAAGGCCGGCATCCTACCGCTAGACTACGGGCCCATTATAATTTTTAATGAAAAAAATAATTAAAAAATTAAGATACTATACAAACAGACCATCCACAATCCATACACATTAAACATCCAGATTGATTTACTAATTTCTCACTATTACAATTTGGACATCTTTTAACATCATCAACTTCTTTTATATCTTTATCTAATTTTTTATCTAAAATCTTAATTTTTATGCTTTCTCCAGATTTTAGAGAATTGTACCAATTTGGTAATTCGATCTTTAACTCTTTCAAAATTTCAATAGTTTTATTTTCAATAATTCCACTCTCAACCATTTTTAAATATTCTTCTATTCTTTTCTTACTTGCTTCTGCACTTGTATAATAAACTTGCTTTGTTTTGCAACCTTCTCTAAAAACAGTAATTCCTCTGCATTTTAGCTTATAAGCTAACATATAAGCTCCTAATACATCTTCCTTTGTCATCCAATTTGGCATATTTATAGTTTTTGATATTGTATTTGTAATCCATATTTGTGCTGCTGCTTGAGCTCTAACGTGATCCCACCATGGAATATCTAAAGCTGTTAGAAAAACTCTTTTTAAATCAATAGGTATTTCCTCTATTCCCAATAAACTACCTCCATTTTCCGATATCTTTTTTAATATTTCTTCCTTATATAACCCTTTTATTTTTAGTTGTCTCTCCAATTCTACATCAATATAATAAAAACTTCCTGCAGTAACTCTTTTTTCATAAACCAAAGCATATTGTGGTTCAATTCCAGATGATACGTCCAATAACATAGATATAGATCCTGTTGGAGCTATTGTAGTCACAGTAAGATTCCTAATTCCGTATTTCTGAATTTCTTTAGCTAAGTAATCCCAATCTAATGTCCAAATTTCCCTTTTATAATATCCATCTACAGGCATTTTTCCATTTTTATATTCAGAGTAAATATAAAGTGGAAATACTCCTCTTTCTTTTGCTCTTTCAACAGATTCCAGCATAGAATAATATGTTAACCATTCTGAAACTTTCATAATGAATTTAAATCCGTCTTCAGAAGAATAAGGTATTTCTAAAGCATACATAGCATCTGCTAAACCCATATATCCTAAGCCTATTCTTCTTGTAGCTTTTGTATTTTCTTCTACTTCCTTTACTGGATAGGTATTTACATCAATTACATTATCTAAAAATCTATAAGCCCATTTTATAGTTTCTTTATATTCCTCCCAATCAAAATATGCTTTTCCATCCTTAAATTTAATCATTGCATATAAATTAATAGAACCTAAATTACATGATTCAAAAGGATATAAGGGTTGTTCTCCACATGGATTTGTAGCTCTAATTGGTCCTTTATAATTATAAAGTAAATTATTAGAGTTCATATGATCCATAAACAAACATCCCGGATCTCCCGTCTTCCATGCCATATAAGCTATTTCTTCTAAAAGATTTCTTGGATTGACATAACTTACTATAGCTTCGGCCGGTATTTTATCTATATTAAAATTGCTATCTCCAGGAAATGCACAATTATATTTCCTTAATATTCTCGGATTTAATAAAGGATAATTTTTATTTTTTTCATAATATTCCCAAAAATCTGGAGTTATTAATACAGAAATATTAAAGTTTTCTAAAACTCCCTCTTTTTCTTTAGAATGAATAAATTTCATTATATCTGGATGCCAAACTTCTAAAATACCCATATTTGCCCCTCTTCTCTTCCCTCCTTGTTTTACAACATCTGTGATAACATCTATTATTCTCATAAAAGAAACAGGTCCTGATGCAACTCCAGCAGTCGAAGCAACAACATCTCCTTCAGGTCTTAAGAAAGAAAAATTTACTCCTACACCGCCACCAGATTTAAATATTAATGCCGCATTTGTAGCACATTCCATAATAGATTTCATATCATCATCTATTGGTAAAACAAAACAAGCAGATAATTGTCCTAATCTTGCTCCGGCATTAAAAAGAGTTGGAGAATTTGGTAAAAATTTTTTTTGAACCATTAAATTATAATAATTTAAATAATTATCATAATACTTATCGAAATCTCCGTTCTCAATTTTATTTAACAATTCCTTCCATGTAATTTTCATGTGTCCTCTTTCATTCAAATAATCATATAAATATTTCATTCTTTCTAAATGATATTTATTCCATTTTACCAAATATCCATTTTCTGTTTTTTTCAATCCTATTTTTCCTTCAAATTCTTCTGGATTAAAATCTTCTTTTGGTTTTATAGTTTGTTTCCCTTCTTTATCATATACTTCTGGATCATACAATATATCTGGAATTACTATTAATGCTGCAACCCTTTCGAACATTTGTTTTGGTCCTTCTATCAATTTTCCATTTTCGTCTTTTAACAAGTATCTATCAACCATCAATCTTATAGCATTAACTGAAAATCTTTTTGCTACTTCTTCTTCATAAAATTTTCCCAAAAGTCTTATTTTTTCTTCTCTAATTTTTTCCTTTTCTTTTCTATATGTTATATATTTCTTAGCTACTTCATAAAGGTCAAATTTTATTAAAGAATATTCCACAATATCTTGTATTTCTTCTACTGTCGGTATTTTATCAATAAATTTTTCATCCAAAATCTTTAAAACAAATTCTGTTATTTTTTTTAATAATTCTTTATTATAGAATCCTGCAGCCAACATTGCCCTTTCTATTGCATATTCTATTCTATAAGGATCAAAATCTACAACTCTACCATCTCTCTTTATAACCTTTTTTACCCTTATGGGCGGATAAGACATTATATTCTATGTATTTTTATGTTTATATTTTTACTTTTGCTATAAAAGTTTCTTAAATTCTATTTTTTCTCTGTCTATTTCAATTAAAAAAATGCTTCTAGCAACATTTAAAACTAAAGATTTATTTATAATTTCATCTAAACCTCCAGTTTCATGAATATGACCATGGATTACCATTGAAATTTTTGATTTTTTTAAAAAATCATATAAAATTTCACTTCCAGAGATATTTAAAGATGTTTTTGATCCTTTTGGTGGCAAATGTGAAAAGAGAATTATTTTTTTATCCTTAAACTTTTCAAAAATTTCATATAAAAAATTTCTTATTTCATTTTCTGAGATTACAAAAAAAGGTATATCTGCTCCTCCAATCCCAGCAATTATTAAATCTTTATATTCAAAAAACTTTTTATGAAAAATTTTTATATTATATTTCTTTTCTAATATTTCTAATATATCTGGAGTCTCATGATTTCCTGGAACAAAAAATATTTTATTTGAATCAAAATATTTAGTTAAAACATTTACAATACCTTTTCTTAATTCTCCAAAATCTGCCAAATCTCCTAAAATAAAAAGATAATTTGGATTTTCTTCCTTTATAAATTTTATTAACTTTCTAATTAATATTTGATCATTATGAATATCTGAAATTGCTAAAATTTTCATTATTTAAATATTTTGTTTTGTTTTATAAAATTTATAATTTCTTCTTTAAGAGTTTCTGAGTCTTTATAATATGGAAGATTGTATTTTTTAGATATTTCTTCAAAAATCTTTCTTTCTTTTTCAGAAAATAAATCTGCTTTTGAAAAATATAAATAAGTTTTTGCTTTAAATAGCTTCAAAATTCTTCTTAAAACGTTTTCTTGTTCTTCAATTTTATAACCACATGTTTCTGTAACATCAATTACAAAGACTATTATATTTGCTAGATATTTTAACGCTAATATTGCTCTTTTTTCTATTTCATTCATCTTAGTAATTTCTCTATCTAAAATTCCCGGAACATCCAAAACTTGAATATCGGAATACGGAGTTTTTATGTATCCTATCATTATATCTTTGGTTGTAAATGGATAATTGCTTATTTCTGGCTCAGAACCAGTTAATTTTTTTAATAGAGTACTTTTTCCAACATTTGGTAATCCAGTAATAACAACTGTTGGCAAATCTTTTATTCTTGGCATGTTTCTATAAAATTCTTTAATTGCTTCTACAATATTGAAATATTTTTTGTTTCTTTTTAATAAACTAAATACTCTTCCGTAAAATTCTTTATTTAATTTTTTAATGTCTTCTTTATTTTTATATACTTTTACTTTTAACTTGTAATCTCTATAAAATTCATTAATTTTTTTTCTTATGAAAATTAATCTTCTTTTTGCCTCAAAAACTTTTTCAATAGGAATATATAGATCTAAAAGCTCTAAATAAAATTTATTTGTATTTTTTTTCGGAAATAGATTAATTAACTCTAAAATTTTATAATCTAAATAATCTCTTAAAGAATCATACCTCCTTAAAGATTGAATTTTATAATTTTTATCTTTTATTTTTTTGATACGATTTATTGCTCCATTTAAGATATCATCTATAATCATAAAAAAATAAAAAAAATTAATCCAAATTTATTTTCTTTCCTCCAGACGGAATTCTTTCTATTTCAATCCTTAATATTCCGTTTTCGTACTTTGCTTTAATTTTATCTGTATCTGCATCCGGAGGAAGCGGAATTACTTTTCTAAAACCGGAATAATATCTCTTGCTAATATAAAATCCTTCTTCTTTTCTTTCTTCTTTAGCCTTTTTTCTGACAGATATTATTAAATGACTATCTCTTACTTCTATATCTATATCCTTTTTATCAACACCCGGCAATCCAATTTCTATTATATATCTATCTTCATCTTCAATTAAATTATATTCTCCTAAAAATTCTGGATATCCCTCATACCAAAAATCTTTGAATCCTTTTCTAAATATATCAAACATCCTAAATATTTGCATATCTATATAATCAAATATATCGTCTATATCCCATCTTCTTCTTTTTCTTCCAACAAACCAAACCATACTTTATAAATAATTTTTACATTTAAAAAGTATGTATAGTTTAGAAGATGGAAAAATATTTGTTAAAACTGCTAGAAAAGTAATCGAAAATTATTTAAAAACTGGAAAAACTATATTTCCAGAAGAAATAAAAAAATATAGTGAAAAAAGAGGCATATTTACTACTATAAAAAAATATAAAAATAATGAACTGAGAGGATGTATCGGTTTCCCTTATCCTATATATCCTTTATGGAAAGCTTTAGTTTTATCTGCTATTTCTGCAGCTACAGAAGATCCAAGATTTGAACCTCTAAAATTAGAAGAATTAAAAGAAGTAATAATAGAAATTAACATTTTAAGTGAACCTGAATTAATTAAAGTAGATAATCCTGAAGATTATGTAAAAAATATAAAAATTGGAAGAGATGGATTAATAGTTAAATATGGAATATTTAGTGGATTATTATTACCGGAAGTTCCAGTTGAAGAAAAATGGAATGAAATTGAATTTCTTAATTATACTTGTATAAAAGCTGGTTTACCTCCAAATGCTTGGCTAACTATGCCAGTAAAAATATATAAATTTACTTCACAAATATTTAGGGAAAAATCTCCAGATGGAGAAATAGAAGAAGTAATATTATAGATAAGATATTATAGATGCGTAACCAACTACAAAATCTTCTTCTCCAGTTTTTTCTCCAGAATTATAATATTTCAAAAGCTCTACTTTCCCATTTTTAAGTCTAGTATATTCTATAAATACAAGTATTGGTGAATATCCACAAACTGTTCCTTTATTTTCATAAATCATTTTTAAAAATCCTTCAGAATCTAAAGAAATAATTTTTTCTATATATTTCATATCTAGCTTTCTAACATTTTCAGAAATATTTTCTTTAAAAATGTAGTAATCATAATATTTGCCATGATGCGTAAAATCTGAAGATACTAAAACAAATATTTTTCTATTAAGTTTTTTAGCTATATCATCCAAAATCTTAACAAATTTTCTTATTCTATCTAAATTTTCATCCCTAACAACTATTGGAACTATTTTAAAATTTTCCTTAAAAAAATATTGTAAAAAAGGTAATTGAACTTCTATAGAATGCTCATATAAATGGGCTAATTCATCTTCAAAAATATCAAAAGTATTTATAAGTTCTTTACCAAATTCTTTATCCGTTTTAACAATTCCTAAAGGAGTTTCCCAATTCATACTAACTAAAAGTGAATATTCATTGCCATAACCAGTATGATTTGTTCCTATTATAACTATTGTATCAAAATCCCAATTTTCATATAATTCTTTATATAAAAATGCAGCCGCAGGACCAGAATAAATATATCCTGCATGTGGTACTATTCCTGCAATTAATTTTTTTGTTTTCTTTATCTCTTTAGGAAAAATCTTTGGACCAAAAGGATCTAAAAAACAATTTTCAATTTCTTTTTCTAAAATATTTTTATTAAAAGAATAAAAACCTTTAGCAATTGCCTTTCGTATCATCTAGAAGAAGATGCCAATCTTTCTAATTCTAATTTTTTACTTATTGCAAAAGATTCTACTGAATTCTTATATGCTGCAATTATTTCTTTAGCTAAAGCTTCATACATTTTACCCTTATTTCTTGATCTATGATAGGCTCCCTGTACAATAAATCTTATTGCTAAATCTACTCTTCTTTTAGGAGAAATATCTACTGCTTTGGGATATCTAGCACCACCCATTTCTATGGTTGTTATTTCTTCTCTTGGAGCAGCATTTTCTATAGCTTTTACTAAAACTTTTATTGGATTTTGTTTAGTTTCTTTTTCTATAATTTCAAAAGCTTTTAAAACTATTTTTAAGCATTTATAATATTTCCCAGAAGCTCTATAAGATGTAAATTTATGCTTCTTTCCCATATGTCCTGGCGTCATTAATCTTCCTATCAATCTTTCTATTATTGGTATATTAAAAGATCCAAATCTCTTTTTTTGATATCTCCCACATGTTTTTGGAACTATATATGGTTTTACATTTATTGCTTGCTTTAAACTTTCATCTTCAACATTTACATCATACTTCCACCTTCCAAAAAACATGATGTCTTTCAAATCTAGCATCTACAAAAATTAATTTATAAAAAATTTAAAAATTATTTTAGCCTATCTTGTAGCCTTAATTACTGTTGGCAATATTGCTAGTATAAATAAAGCTACAAAACCATATGCAAATATGTTCAATATATTTTCTGGTATATATACCCTGAAAATTGCGCTAATTGCAACTATTACAAATAATGAATATAAGAAATACATCATATATGGTTTTAGATCTTCTGCTTTTCCTATCTTAGAAAATATTAAATCACTTACAATAACACCAAAGGACATTACAACAAATCCTAATAATAAATCTTGAAATACTGTATATTGAAGTCCTAAAATTTGTAATGCAAAAGATATGACTGTCCATAACAAACCAATTCCTAAAACCATTTTTACTAAAACTGCAATATCTTCTCTATATCTTACTACAAACTTTTCTACATATTCAATGAACCAGACAACAAACAAAAGACCAGCAGTTATAAAGGCTAAAGCTATTACTACGTTTACAACATATCCAACACCTTCAACTAGCAACTGCCACAATCCTCCAATTGTTGGTAACTTGGCTAATCCTAATTGCAAGAATAATAAAAATATTATTGCTCCTATAAACAATCCCATCAAATCTGAGAAATCTAATCCTACTGCTCTTAATTCTTTTCCTAAACCTGTTTTATCTAATGCTTTTTCTACTGTTCTATCAAAGATTAGATTTACTAACTTTCCAACTATAAACGCTAATATTGCTCCTATTACTACTAAAAAAACAAACTGTGCAACCGGTTGCAAAAGAGATATATTAAATACTTCTACTTCTTCCATTTAATATTAATTAAAATAAAATTTTTATTTTCTATGCAAATATTTTACTATAAATAAGTAAGTATTTAAAAAAGGTTATCTTCTAGCTTTTTCTATCTTACCTAATCTTAACAATTCTAAAGGTTGACCATTAACTAAAACTACTTTATATCTTACTCCTGGTATAGAACCTATTGTTCTCCCTTTAGGACCTCCAATACCAACTATCAATACTTCATCGTGTTCATCAATATATTTAATAGCTTTATCTCCTGGAGCAAACGCTGTAACAATTTTTCCATTCTTTTTTAATTGAACTTTTACACATTTTATCATTCCTGAATACGGTTGTCTCTTTTCTATTTGAACCTTTTCTAATACTATTCCAGATGCCATTGGGGCTCCTTCCAACGGATCATATTTTTCTTTTAATCTAAGTTTTCTTCTTTTCCATTCCTTTTTACTCCACCTAAACTGTTTTCTTTTTATTCTTAGCTTTTTTGCAGCAAACAAACCATTAGCCATTATTTTAATATACTTACAACAGAAATTTTAAATGGCTTTTTTAATATAACTCTTAATTCTTCGTTCGTTAGATCTAACTTTTTAATTTCAATATTAGAAAGTTTAGAATAATATTCTATATCTTCTACTATTTCTTTAGGAGTATTACTAGCTATATAAACTTTAGATATTTTGCCCAATTTTAGATATTTTAAAGTTCTCTTAGTACCTAATATTATTTTATCTTTATCATAATTTCTCAATTCATCAACTATGTTCATTTATTTAAAATATTGAGATTAAATTTATTTTTCTTTCTTTTTATAATATACTTCGAATAATCCCGTACCTAATGTTATTATTTGGTTTATTAACAAATTATCTATTGCGGATGTAAAAGTATCCTCTGCCCCAAGAATTGCTGCAATTATAAAGTTTTGTATAGGAATTTCAAAAGCTGCTTTAGATAGCGTACTTGTTTTTTCTGCAGTAATACCATATCTTGTTATTCCTAAAAATTCTCCATACCATGTGAGAACATCTGCTACTAAAGAAAAATGTCTATAATCCACTCTAAGACCATAAGTTTCAAATATTTTAATCATTTCATCCAAAATTACTCTTCTAGCTGCCTCAATACCTAAAACTTTTGCTATTTCATGTATATCATTTGTATAAACTCTTCGATAATCTACTTCAGGAATTCTCATAATTTCTAAAAGATTAGATCCAACTGTATATATAACATACTCGTTTCCTTCTCTTTTTGTTATTGCTTCTTTTATTCCTTTAATTCCAGATATGTGTATTTTCTTTATATTTTCTTTTAGTACATATAATTCTCTTGGTTTTAATCCAGATGCTGTAATTTCAATTCTATTTTTTTCTTTTTCTACTTTATATTTCTTTAATCTTTTCTTTAAAATATTAAAAACTGTTTGTGAGTCTAAATTGTATTCTTCAAGAGCATTTTCATCTAAATTTATAACTATTTTGCTACTTAATATATCGAATTCTAGACTCTTCATAATGTCTTCAACTTTTATTTCAACAATTTTTCTAACTACTCTTTTTGCTACTTCTAAATTATCTTTGTATTCGTCTAGAAGATGTATTTTCATATATTTGTTCTTTATTCTCTTTCTAGCATCCATTATCTCCAATAATCTTGGTAAACCTAGGGCTATTTGAAATTCTCTCATACCTACATAGTGAAATGATCTTAAGATTAGTTGTGTTGTTGGTTCAGAAATAGATTGTGCTGCTACCAATCCTACAGGCTCTCCGACATCTACTAATTTTTTTAAATATACTTCTTTTAAATTTTCAAAAAATTTTTCCTTCAATTCTTTAGGTAAATCTTTACTTACTTCTTCTGCTTCTTCTTTTAGTTTTTTCGGAAGATCTATGTCCATCTGTATTATTATTTTTATTTTGGCCTTTTAAATTTTCTTTTTTTATTGTCTCGTTCAATACAAATTGCAAATCAATCCTTCCAGATTCTGTCTTTTGTGAAAACATTCCATCACTACCATATATAAATTGAATTATTCTTCCTGTAGAATCTCTAACAGTTAAATCATCCCAAACTGCTAATTCATATAAGCTATGGGCTAATCTTCTATACAAATATCCAGACTTTGCTGTTCTAATAGACATATCCATAAGTGCGTCTCTTCCAGGAATTGCATGGAATAGTACTTCCCATGGTTCTAAACCTTTAGAATAACTTGATATTACCCATCCCTTCACAATTGGATGATCGTAACCTCTTTCAAATATTGTAAAATTCCTTCCCCTATATCCAAACTCTATTAATTTTCCTCTAAATGCTTGTTGACCTAAAGAACCAAGTATATTAACTATATCTGTTTCTTTTCCTCTAGCGCCAGTAGCTGCCATAAGATATGTTCCGGTATCTTTTCTGATATACTTTCTTAAAATAGAATTCATAAGTGTAATACTATTTGCAATTTCTTCTTGAGCTAAATCTATATAAACGTCTCTTAAATCTTTTCCAACAACTCTTTCTAATTCTCCCCTTTTATATTTTTCATATAATTCATCTATTTTTTCTTTTGTTTTTCTTATTATTGCTTGTATTTCTTCTTTTGCTTCCTTTGGAATGTCATAATCTGAAATTCCAGAAGAAATTCCATAAAAATATTGATAATAAATTCCTAACATAAATATTTTTTCCATAACTTTTAGAGCTACCTCCTTCCCATAATTATTATGAATATATAAAAATAGTTTTCCACTTCCGGCTTTTATTAAATCTGAAGTAATTATTCCAGATTTTAATTCTCCATCAATTATAGAAACGTCCTTTATTTTTAAGAATAAATCTTCTGGTAAGAATACAGAAAATATTTCTTTTCCAGTTAAATAATTTCTTCCTTCCTTTTTCGCTCTCTCTAAAAATTTTTCATATCTTTTAATATCATTTTCGTCAGCTCCAGACATGTAAATAAGCTGTCCTGCAAGATTAATCGGTATTTTAGTATCATCCAAAGTTAATAAATATATACCAGTTATTACTTCCTGAACACCTCCAACTATAAACTCTCCGTATCTTGGTGTAACAAGATGATTCGAAAGTTCTAATAATAATTCTGCTTCTGCTCTAGCTTCTTCACTTTGAGGAACAAATATATTCATTTCATCTCCATCAAAATCTGCATTATAAGGATTACAAACCCCTGGATGTAATCTAAATGTTTTACCATCCATAACTCTTACATAATGGCCTTGCCATGAAATTCTATGTAGAGACGGATATCTTCCAAAAATAACAATATCTCCATCCAGTAAATGTCTTTCAACTATCCATCCGGGTTCCAACATAGAAGCTAACGTTTCTTTATTTTCTTCAGTTATAGTAATTCTTTTTCCTTCAGGATTTCTTACATAATTTGCACCAGGATATTTATCAGGTCCGTTTAAAACCAATTTTTTCAACCATTCAATATTATATTCCGTAACTTTTTCTGGTATAGTTAAAACCTTAGCGATTTCATATGGAACCCCGACTTCATTCATTTTTATCTTTGGGTCCGGAGAAATTACGGCTCTCGCACTATAATTAATTCTCTTTCCCAACAAATTATATCTAATTATTCCATATTTTCCAATAATCCTTTCTACTATTGATTTTATTGGTTTTCCAGATCTATGCATCGCTTTTGGCAAACCAGCAACATTATTATTTATATAAGTGGCAACATGATATTGCAATAAATTATAGTGATAGTCTATTATCATTTGCAATGCTCCAGTAGTTATTGCCTCTTTTAATCTTTGATTTATTCTAACTATATCTACTAATTTATGTGTTAAATCGTCCTCTGCTCTTTCTCCACTTTCTAATATTATTGATGGTCTTACCGTAACTGGAGGAACAGGTAAAACCGTGAGTATCATCCATTCTGGCCTTGAATATACTGGATGGAAACCTAAAACAGGCAAATCATCATCTGGAATTTTTTCAAAAATAGATCTTACTTCTGAGGGGTACATAACCCTTTTTATTTCTCCTTCTTCAACATAAAAGAAATAAGGTTTTCTAAATTCTATTTTTGGATTATTATATTTACAGTGTGGACAAGTTAATCTTTTTTTAGCTCTAGAATAAACATATTTCTTTATAAATTTAAATAATTTTGTCCATCTTTTTTGTTTTCTAAGCTTCTCTATTCTTACTTTTATTTTTTCTATTTCTTCGTTAGTTAATTTTACTCTTCCACAGTTAAAACATACTACAGATAATACTTCTTTTATCAAAGGTATAAAGATAATATTAAAGACTGGTTTAGCTAATTCTATATAACCAAAATGTCCTGGACATTTTCCAGCTGTTTTTCCACACGTTTCACATACCAATCCTGGTTCTATTACTCCCATCCTTGGATCCATTAGCCCTCCTCTTACTAAAGTTCCATCTTCATCATATAATTCAGGAACTATTATCTTAACTGTTGCAATTTTTCTTATCGTTTCTGGACTTAAAAGTGAATAGAAAATAGAATATAATTTTTTAAGAGGAATTTCCGTCATTTTTCAAATTTATATTTCAATTTAAATCTTGGCCATATTCCAATACTTATTAGTTGTCTAATTAACAAAAGAAATGCGTAGGAGGTTTTAATTTTTGATATCTTTTCTGTTTCACCACATAGAGGACAATATAATCTATGTTTTATATCATCTTCTATAGCAACAGAACCACAAGTTTCACATATTGGTACAATAACGTCATCTGAAGACATTGCTTCTCTTAATAATAAAGAAGCTCCATGGGCTGCTAAAACTTCACTTTCCATTTCTCCATATCTCAATCCTCCCTCCTTTGATCTTCCTTCCGTTGGTTGCCTTGTTAATAGTGTAACTGGTCCTAATGCTCTCGCATGTAATTTGTTTGCTGCCATAAATTTCAATCGTAGATAATAAACAGATCCTATATATATTTTCACTTTAAACTCATCCCCTGTAAGAGGATTATACATTGTTTCTTCTCCACTTTCCATGAAACCTAATTCTAAAAGTGTTTTTCTCAAATCTTCTTCCTTCTCTCCATACCATGGGGTTCCATCTATATATCTTCCTGTTAATGCACCAACTTTACCTGCTAATAATTCTAACAATAGACCAATAGTCATTCTTGCAGGAATACCAAAAGGTGAGAAAATTATATCTGGTTTTAATCCTGAAGCTGTCCAAGGCATATCAGATTCATCTACTATCATTCCAATAACCCCTTTTTGTCCATGTCTAACTGAAAATTTATCACCCAATTCTGGAATTCTTATATCTCTCAGTCTTATTTTGATTAACATATTTCCGGAAGGAGACTCTGTTATTACTACACTGTCTACATATCCTTTTTCTTCAAATCTTACCATTAAAGAGGTATCTTTCTTAACCATTGTTGGAGCTGAAAATTCTGAAGATAAACTTAAGAATTTGGGAGGAGATACTTTACCAACCAAAACGTCGTATTCATTTGCAAAAGCCTCTACATAAACAATTCCGTCTTCTTCTAATAGTTTGTATTTGTCTCTACCTTTGTATAAGTATGTATCTGGATCTGGTATTGTAATTTCATCCTGAAGTCCACCCGGATATTTTAATCTTTCTATTTCATAAGTTCTAAAATAAGATGATCTGTATAGTCCTCTCTCTATTGATGCTCTGTTAAATATTATTGCATCATCCATATTATATCCTTCTTGAGTCATTACAGCAATTACAACATTTTGCCCAATTATATCTGCATCTTTGAATATTTCATGAGAAAAAGTTCTAACTATTGGTTGCTGTGGATAGTATGCTACCGATATATCTGTATCATATCTTTGCCAGAAGTTATTCAAATATACGGAATGTGCCTGTTTTTGTGTTCTTATACCTCTATTTAATCTTGCGGATTGGTTATGATTTGAATATGGAGATAAGGAAGTTAATATTCCAAAAATTACTAATGGTGATATTTCGAGATGTGTATGCTTTTCCGTTACTTCCTCGGGTTTGAGTGCAACATATAAGTTTTCTTCTTCTGCAGGATCTACCCATTCTATAATTCCTTCTTTTTCTAAGTCAGACCATTTTATTTCTCCTTTCTTTAATTTTTCTATATGCTCTTCAGTTAAAAGTGGTTTTCCATTCTTTACAACAATTAAAGGCCTTAATATTCTTCCTTTTCTAGTATTTATTTCAATTATATTTCTTACATCATCGTAATAAATATTTGCAAATTTTGGTAGTTGTCCTTTTGCCCTTAAGTCTTTAAACTTTTTTATAAAATCTTCCGGATCTTCTACATATCCAACAAATACGGAGTTTATATAAACTTCAACGGCCATTTTATATTACTGATTTTAAACCAATCTTTTTTAAAACTTCAACTAATTCATTCATATCTACTTCTTCAAAACTTATTTTTGCTAGTATAGTTAAGTTTTTTCTTAATCCAGTTGTTTTTGACTCTGGTGTTTCAATAGGATCTAATCTTCCCCAATGTGTTCCATGGACCATTCTAGCCTCAAGAAGCTCTGCCTCTTCTTCTATTGATGACCAAACTCTAGTTAAGTGAGATAAAACAGCCAATTTATTTGATCTATCTAAAGTCTGAGAAACTCCAACTCTTTTTCTTGTCCAAGTTCCCGTCCCCATTGCAGATTCAAATCTCTCAGTAAATATTTTTGATCTAAATATAGACACATAAGAGGGAATTTTTCCTCTTCTAACCAATCTATCATACTGATATAATGCATCATTTATAACTGTTCTTATAACAACTCTAAATAATTCTCTCAAAAGTTCTCCCGGAGTTCTTACTATTTTATTCATAAAGTGATCTTTTACATCTTCTTCTATTTTTCCATGAACTAAAAGTAAAATTTTTCTAGCCATCTTACATAAATTATATGCCTTTAATAGATTATATGAAGGGTCTGTTCCTATATTTGGAAGTAGTTTCGTACTTAGTATTCCTTTCATTTTTTCAATTTTTATTTCATCTGACCCCGTTAGTCTTAAAATTGTTGCAAGTTTAAGCAGAGCTTCTCTAGAATCTTTAATATCGGAAAATTCTAACAAATTAATATATGTTTCCTCAAAATTGTCATCTTCATTTATAAATTTGGCAATTTCTACATCTTTTTCTAAGCCTAAAGCTTTAATAACTAAAATAAGAGGAACTCTTTTATATCTTTCAAAATTTAAATATAACATTCCATCTTTTGTTAATTCTATATGATGTGGATATTGTGCCGTTATAGATTCTGCAAGTAAAAATCCTTTAGCCTTTAAAGGTGATGATTCTAATTGAACATAAAATCTATTAGTTGATAATTCTTCAGATAAAACTAACACTCTTTCTGTTCCGTTTATTATAAAATATCCACCAAAATCTTTTGGATCTTCTCCAACTTTTATTAATTCCTCTTCAGATAAACCATAAGTATTACAATACTTTGATCTGACCATTATTGGAAGTCTACCTATGTTTACAGTGTATCTTCCTCTTAAAGATTTGTCTTCATAAACTTCAAATTCTACATAAACGGGACCAGAATATGTTATATTTCTTATTCTTGCTTCATTTGGATATATAATTCTTGATATTCCTTCTTTTTCTACATAATCTGCTTTTCCTAACCATGCTCTCTCAAATTTAAATTTTATTTCTGTTATTCCTGGCTGTGTAATTCTTGGAGAAACCTCTCCTATTTCTCTAACAATTTTTGTCATCTCAACATCTGCAAAATAATCAAAAGATTTTATTAAAGTATCTAAAATGCTATTTTCCTCATAATACTTATATATAAGAAGATATTTATCTGACATAGACATTTTCTAATATATCTAATTAATACTTAAAAGTTATTCTTCAACAACAACACGATAGTATATTGTTTCTCCAGCTATTGGATCTTTACGTATTATTTTAACTATATCTCCTGGTTTTGGTTTCAATTTAATTATTGCTGGATCATTTATACGTATTCTGGGTAAATCTTCTAATTTAACTTTATATCTTTCCAAAAGTTGCTTTTTTTCCTCTTCTGATAATATTTCATGCTTAGGTACTAGTTCGTGTTGTGTTATGTCTATCTCTTCCAAACTCCTAAGTTTTTTTTCTTTAGAGACTTTTGCTTTTTTAGAAGTTTTCTTTTTAGGCATTTTAATTTTAATTAAACAAAATTTATTAAGCTTTTTAGGGATTGTTAGAGTATGATAACAATACTTTATGCTGGAAATAAAAATGAATATGAAAATAAAAGATTATTTGAAGAAGCAAAAAATTTTAACAATGTTGAAATAAAAAATGCTCTAAATTTAATTTATCCACCGAAAATAGAAGATTTTAAAGATACTAAAGTTTTTTATTTTTATAGAAGCATTGGAAAATCTGGTATAGCAAATATTGAAATACTAGCAGATTTTCTAGAAAGTAATGGTGTTAGAATAGTAAATAGAGTGATAAAAAATTATAGATTGATGAGAAAAACAGTATTTTATTATCATTTAGTTAAAAATAAAATAAGAACACCGAAAATTATGAAAATTTATAGTAAAAAGCAAATTGAGGAATTAATCACACTGGGATTTCCAATAGTTGCCAAATTTGATTTTATTCATAGGGGAGAAGGAGTATATTTGATAGAAAATAAAGAAGAATTAGAGGAATTTGTTAAAAAAAATAAAAAAAAGCTAAAATATATCGTATTTCAAGAATTTATACCATATGAAAAGGATGTAAGAGTAATAACTGTAGGAAAACCAATAGGTGGAATGGAAAGAATAAATCCTAATTCTTTTAAAGCAAATATTGCTATGGGCGGATATGGTGTAGAATTTAAAATAGATTCTGAAATCTTAGAAATATCTAAAAAATTGTCTAAGATATTTGACATGGAAATTTTTGCATTCGATTTGTTAATAAAAAATAACTTTAAATATGTTATAGATATCCATGTTATTTTTAGATTCAAAGGATTTGAAAAGTATACAGGAAAAAATGTAGCTAGAGCTATTTTAGAATATTTAGATGATATTCACAGTAACTGCTAAAGGTCATAAACTAATTTCTGCAAAACACAAATCTACTTTAGAAATAACAAAAGAAAATTATTTAACAGAAAAAGGCGACTGTATTATTGGTATCTCTTCAAATTTTTCTGCATCCGAATTTCCAGATTGGTTAAAAGAATATTTAAAAAACGAAAATAAAATTATCATAGAAATTGAATGTGAAAATTTAAAAGATAAAATTATAGCTATGGGTTCAAAGTATTTGACCTTTAAAGATAATAAATCTTTTGTAATAAGAAAAAGCAATTATATAGATGACAGAACTGTAGCTATAAAGGCAAATAAAGCCGCAAGAGATATTGATAGAAGAATAATAGATCTTTTAAAATTGGAAAAAGAAATAAAAATTATTTTTAAAATATTTAAATAGCTTTATCTAAAAATCTTAATCTTTTTGAGATCGGTGGATGTGTTTGAAATATTTCTAAATAATTACTTTCCTCTAAAGATTTGATTCTTTCAATATCTTCCTCACTTACACTTATAAATGGATTCGCTAAAGCGTATATAAATAAGGTACTCATAGGATTATTCTTTACATTTAAAAGATAATCTTTATTTGACTTATAGTATAGGTATATTTTTGCCAATGCTTTTTGCATATCTATTTTTGAAGTTGCTTTAGCACCAACAAGATCTGCATAGTATTCTCTTAATCTACTAAAAGCAAGAACTAATATTTGAACTAAGAAAGATAAAAGCACCAATAACAAACCGCCAAAGATTGTTATTAACCATAAACCATTGCTTTTTCTATTTCTAGAAAATATTGAAGATCTCATAATTATAACACCGAGATAATATATTATTGTTGGTAAAAGACCAAATAAAATCATTAATATAGAATCTTTATGTTTATGATGACCTATTTCATGTCCTATAACTGCCTCTAATTCTTTTTCATCTAAAAATTTAATTAAAGACTCTGTAACAGCTACTCTTTTACCAGATATTATGTTTCCATATGCAAATGCATTCGGTGGTCCTTTTGCAACTAAGGCTGTTATTTTTCCTTTATAACCAAGTCTAGATTTCACTCTATCAACAATACTCTGTAAATAATCATCTTTTCTTGCAAAGAAAGATAAATCTATAATCCATGGGGAAAATAGATAAATTAAAAGATTTGTAATTATTGTAAAAATTAAAACTATTGGTAGAATATAAGTTAAATCTTCTCCAAGAAAATAAAAAGCTAAGCCTATAGATAAAGAAAAAACCATTATAACTACTATTGGAAGTATGATCATTGAGGTATACAATGAAATCTTGCCAGAAAGTTTATTTGCTACTTTAGGTCCTATAATAGAGGCTAATATAAAAAATATTATATATCCTAGACTTGCTATAAAAAGATAGGTAAAAAGAGGTATCATAGAGAATAATATACCTCAATAATTTTATAAATTTATTTTATTATTAACTATTGAAATTGTTTCTAGAATAATTTTTGCAGATAGATTTTCACAAAATTCATTTGAATATAATTCTACAATGTCTAATCCTAAAATATCTGAATTTATGTTTTTTAATATTTTAAAATAATGATATGGTCTTATCCCAAACGGCTCAACCCAATGTCCACATCCACAATCAAATACATCTAGATCTATGGAAATGTATGTCTTTTTATTTTTTAATATTTCTGATATTTCCTCTACTACTTTAGAAATGTTATCCCACAGTTCAAATGGAGTATAATATTTTATTTTCCAATTTTTTAAAATCTCCTTTTCTTCAAAAGATAAATTAGAAATTCCCAACATTATTATATTATCTGGTTTTATATATTCCTCTTTTATTAAGTAATATATAAAACTTTGATAATTTACATATGGATCCGGATGTATATCTGGGTGAGCATCAAAAAACAATAAATAGAAATCGTCCCAATTTTCTTTTATTAATTTCAAAATCGGATATGTTATTGAATGGTCTCCACCTAAAAATACATATTTTTTTTCTTTTGAATATATTTTATTTAATTCTTGATATATTTTTTCATATATTTCCTCCAAATTTTTTATATCCTCTAAATTTAAATCTCCATAATCAAATATTTCTTTAGTATTTATATCTCCAAAAATTGTGGAAAAAATTCGATAAGATGCTTCTCTAATAGCTTCTGGAGCTTTTAAATAATCTTTTATAGGAGATAAACTTCCAATTTCTGAGGGAATTCCTACAATTATCCATTTGGATTTTTCAAAATTCCCTTCAGCATGAGCAAACATTTAATTTATTATTAAACAATATATTTAAATGTCTATAAAAGAAAGGATTGAGGAAATAGCAAATCAAATTAAAAATTGTAAAAAATGTCAATTATATAAATCAAAAACAAACTATGTTCCTGGAGAAGGAAATCCCGAAAGTAAAATAATTTTTATTGGAGAAGCTCCGGGTTCTGAAGAAGATAAACAAGGAAGACCTTTTGTTGGAAAAGCTGGAAAATACTTAACTGAACAAATAGAGAAGATATTAAAAATAAGAAGAGAAGATATTTATATAACAAATTTAATAAAATGTAGACCACCAAATAATAGAGATCCAAAAGAAGAAGAAATAAAAAGTTGTTCAGAATGGTTAATAAAACAAATTGAAGAAATTAAACCAGATTTAATAGTGACTTTAGGTAGATATTCAACAAAATTTATAATGGAATATTTTGGATTAAATTTTACAAATATATTAAAAGAAAGAGGGAATATATATATTGTAAAAAGGTGGAATAAGGAAATATATATTATACCAACTTTACATCCTGCAGCAGTATTGTATCATGCTAATTGGAAAGATTTATTTGAAAAAGATTTTGAAAAAATAAAAGAAATTTTAGAAAATAAAAAAATTAAAAAACAAACAATATTAGAATATTTTAATATGAAGAAAAATTAGGATCTGATTAATGATGAACGCACCTCCTCCCTGATTGTCTTTTCATCTAAATTTAATCCTTCAATTATATATCTAAATTTATTTTTTGGAATTATAATTCTAAAAGGTGGAACTTCTTTATAAAATTCTACTATTTCTAATTTTTCATTTAACAAAAATATATCTATTTTATTAAAACAAAAAAAAGTATGTATTATTTCTTTTATTTCTTTTCCAGCATCTAAAACATAAATTTCATTTTCCTTTAAAAATTTAAACATTACACCAAAATATATTTTAGGTCCTTTAAGTATTATTATTTTACGTTGCTTTAAATTCCGTATATCCACAACTTCCACAATGATATCTATTATAGTGTTCTGCCATATAAACCCCGCATTTCGGACAAACTTTTTTAAGTCTAATTACTTTGTCTCCTTCTATTTTATAATAAGTTCTTACATATGCTTTTTCCTGCTTCTTTGCCATTATTCAATTATTTTATTTCTTTTTAATATGTATTTAGGCTCAATTTTTAACATTGCTTCTTTATTTTTATAAACATTTACCCAAACTCTTGATTTTTGCTGATTGTATAAACTTAATATCTTTTTTACAACTAATAAATTTTCGTCTACACCAATTATTGCTGCTATTTTCTTTTTTATATCTTCTCTTCTTGGCGTAGCTTCACCTTTATGTTCTACTATAGCATATATTTCTTCTCTATCAAGAATTTTGTTTTCATTTCTTTCAATTATTTTTATTTCCATAGATCCATTATAAATTAAAAAAGAATTTTAAATGTTAACTTTATATAATCTTTCTTAAGATTCTTTAATAATGAGAATTCTTTTTCTTCATTCAGATTATATAAAAGTTTATATAACTAAAAAAGCAATTGAGGAAGCAGAGGAAATATCAGAAAAAGAGATAAAAGTAGAGGATTGCCTTGTTTGTTTTATCTCCATAGAGAAATACGATAATTTGGATACTTTACAAAAATCTATTGATAATATAATTGATATTTCAAAAAAGGTAAAAACAAATAGAATTGTTTTATATCCATACGTACATTTAACATCATTTCCTAAAAATCCTAAAGAAAGTTTAGAAATATTAAAACTTGCTGAAATAAAACTAAAAGAAAAAGGATATGAAGTTTATAGATTACCATTCGGATGGTATAAATCTTTTGAAATAAAAGTAAAAGGACATCCTTTATCAGAATTATCAAGACAAATCTACAAAAATATTGACATTTCCGAATACTTAACAGATATTTTAAAGTTTTTAGAAGCATGGTATACAATTCAGAAAGAAGATAATGAAATAATAATTAGAATAAGAGAAGAAAAGAAAAAAGAAATTGAAGAGAAGAAAGCAAAAAAAAGATTTTTAATAGTTTATCCAGATGGCAAAGAATATCTTATAACAAAAGACCTCGATGATAGTTTAGAGGTTATAGAATGGTCTAAGGTAATATCTAATTTACAAAATATTAATGAAGTTTGCTTAAAAGATTTTGATGGAAATTTAAAAATAAATAAAAAAGATTTTAGCGAAGATTTTAGAATTTTAATAGAAAAAGAAGCTTTAGGAAAAGAATATACAGAATTTACAGAAAACCCTATAAGAAATGCTTTAGAAAAATTTGGATTTGAATGGGAATCTTATTCTGATTATGGACATATGAGATATAAGCCGTATGCTGCCTTAATGATAGATTTAGTTGCAGATTATGCAATAGAGTTATCAAGAAATTTAGATATCCCAGTATATATAATTAAAGGAACAAATATGTTTGATTTAAGAGAGGGGCCTGTTTCAAAACATGCAAAATTATTTGGAGAACGTATGTATGAAATTGAAACTGACAAATCAAAATTTGTTTTAAGATATGCTGCATGTTTTCAACAATTTTCAATAGCTAAAGATATAATATTATCACAGAAAAATCTTCCATTTGGTATGCTAGAAATTGCAGATTCTTATAGATTTGAAAAACCAGGAGAATTGGTATTGGGGTTTAGATTAAGAAAATTTACTATGCCTGATCTTCATATATTTTGTAAAAATATTGAAGAAGCAAAAAGCATGTTTTTCTACATACATAAAAAAATAATGGAAGAAATAAAAAAGACCAATAATGATTATGAATTATTAATTAATTTTGGTTCTCCAGAATTTTATGAAAATTATAAATGGTTAATAAAAGAAATTATTATTGACGTAAATAAACCTGTTCTTGTTTGCATTTATCCGCCAGCAGAAGAGAGGTATTGGATTGTAAATATAGAATATAACATAATTGATATTCTCAAAAGAGTTAGAGAAATTGGAACAACACAAATAGATATTGGGAATGGAAAAAGATTTGAAATAAAATATGTAGATGATAAAAATAATGAAAATTATGTTATAATTCTTCATAATGCTATCTTAGGCTCAATCGAAAGATATATTTATGCTGTATTTAACGGAGCTTTAAAAAAGAAAAAACCAGAATTACCACTATGGCTTTCTCCAGTACAAGTTAGAATTCTTCCAATTTCAGAAAAATATTTAGAATATGTAAAAGAAATTGCAAAGATTCTTGAAGAAAATAACATTAGGGTAGAAATAGATGATAGAGATCTTACTCTAGGTAAAAAAATCTTAGACGCAGAAAAACTTTGGATACCATATATAGTAGTTATAGGAGAGAAAGAATATAATAATAAAACAATAAATGTAAGAAAAAGAAACGGAGAAATAAAAGAAATGAAAATTGAAGAAATAATTAGAGAAATAAAAGAAAAAACAAAAGGATATCCTTATAGACCATTATATTCCACAATATATTTATCAAAAAAGCCAAATAATTTATAGAAGAAATAGAATTAATAAAATTATCAATAATATTCCTATGAATGGTATTTTTTCCTCAACTATAATTTTTTCTCTATATTTTATTATTTTTTCTAAGTAGTTTTCTATATTTACGATAATTTCAGAATCTAAAGTATTTATTCCACCAACTTTTAAATTAACTATGTATTTTTCTCGTGGACAGTTTGTATCTCTCATACCTATAAAAATTCTATATGTTTTATTTTCGTATGGTTCTATATTTATAGGGTCTTCTCCACGTATAATAATACATTCGCTTGCATTATGATTTATTAGACTCACATTTTGTGCTGTAACTAAGCCTAAATTAGTTATATTTAATAAAATCACGATAAAGCTACCATGTAAATATCCTGGTTCTATTAAATCTACAGCAATCTTATTCCAGTTTATATTAATATAAGGATCTGCCAAATAAAATTCTCCAACTAAACCATATGTATCTGAATATTTTATATCAAATTTTATAGAACATTCTCTTTTATAACAATTTCTAATAATAAGATCCGTAAGATTTATACCGAAAATTCTTGTTTCATTATCTTTAACAGTGATGCCTGCTCTAAAATGACTACTATTTACGGTAATATTCACTTTTCCGTATCCGATATTTTTAAATTTTCCAATTATTACAAAATCTGCAGGTATATGATTTGAAATTGTATAGTTAATTCCTTCTTTATAATTTGATTGAGTATAATTTAAAACATAAAGATACCATTTTCCCTCTTTTTCATTAAAATATGGAATAGCATTTATTTCTTCAGTATATGTTCCAGTAACATCAGGAAATGGAACTAGTATTTTGTACTGATTAAGATTTCTCCAGCCAACATAGTATATTGGGCTATTATAAACACCAATTCTACAAAGATTGTCTCTATCTTCTGTTGCAGGACAAACAAATACTGCCGGTGAATCACATATAGCATTTATTTGATTAATAAAAATAGTATAATATCCTTCTGATCTAAAGGTATATAAATCAAAAGATGAGGCAATATTTTGAGCACGTTTTATAATAAATCCTCTATCTCTATTGTTTTTGTATATTTCTAACATTATATTTCCTACTTCACTACCGAAATAGTTTACTGAATTATCCTTTCCATATATAAATTTTCCTCTTGAATAATTTTCTAAAGATAGTATACCTTCGTATACAAAACCAAAAATTCTTGCAAGCTGTTCTTCTAAAACAGCATTAGAACAAAGATAATTTATACTGTTTATATTTTTTATAGAAAATGTACTTCCATTAGCAAGAACTAATAAATCTTCATCAATTGTATATTCTCCAATTATACTATATGAATATTGTGCACCAATCCCCTGAGCAGACCAGGCGTGTCTACATCTCCATCTACGAAATATATAATAATCTGTTTTTATTATTTCTAGCAATCCGATTGGTTGGAAAAATCTAAATCCTTCTATTGTATAATTTGCATATATCTCATATTTTCCTTCAGAAAGTAAAGAAACATCTAAACCACATATTCTCTCTCCCCATTCAGGATCTCCACTGTATGGACAATTCCTTCTTATATTTCTAAATATTCCCGAAGTCGATATGGAAGTAAAATTAAATAAAATTTCAGTATAATTTTCTAGATTTTGACATTTACTAACATTATTAATTACAGCTGCTGTTTTAGCTCCAGTGTAAATTGTATTATATAATAATTTTATATCATATGGATATAAAGAAAACAACGTAAAGTTTCTTTCCTCATATTCATCTCCTTCAACTTCTATTAAAAGATTTAATATATATTCCTTAGGATATAAATATGGTAAATTTAGATTTATCACACATTTTTTATCTTCACATGAATAACTAAATTCGTAAACTTCTGTTTGATTATCATAAATTTTTGCAAATACATTATAATTTCCTATTTTATTTTCTATTTCAATTTCTATGGAACCATTTATACTACAAAAAGAGGGATCTTCTAAGCTAACTTTTAACGAATAAGAGATCCTGGATATAAACAAAAATGTCAATAGAAATATTATTACTTTTAATATTTCTTTTTTTCCTTTTAGAAGTATTCTTATCATTATAATAATTATCAAAATTAAAAATAATATAAGTAAAGATATAAATAAAACAGAGATCGTCTCATCATCTAACAAAATAATAGTTTTTTCTTCCTTTGGATGATAACTAATCTCCTTTTCCAAATATATTTCATCGCTAATAAATGTAATAAAATATTTTCCATGGTCTAAAGAAATTTCATTTAATCCAGGGGATATAGGACGCGTATACGTTATATTTTTATCTAAATAATCTATAATTAATAGCCCGCTGACAGTTGTTTTTATTTTTAGAATACCTTCTGAAAAATCAATATCAAAAAATGGTTTTGGTTTTATTTCAGAATAATTTATACAATATTTGTCCGTTAATTTATTTTCTACATACAAATAAGAGCATATATCAAAAGATTCTTTTATTTTATCGTCTAAAGATAAATTTACATATATAAAACCGCTTGAAAGATAATCTAATCTTCCTATATATATTTCTTTTTTATATTCTAATTCTTTAGATTCTACAATTAATTTAACATTATCTGTTATTGGATATAAGTAATGATCTGGAGATGGACCGACTATTATTAATAAATTTCTATCTTTATCTAACAAAATTCCTCTTAGAAGTGCCGTTGATCCGCTTTTTATAAATCTAAACCTATACAGAGATTGCAGAGTCTCATTTATGTATACTTCAACTCTTATAGAATATGCATTCGGATCTAGAAATTCTAAATAATAATCAAAATTAAAATAATTTATACCTTCATTCAAATTAACAACTTTTTCAGATAAAATAGAAACATTCCTAGATATATCATCCCAAGGAGCATATTTAACAATTATTTTTGCTTCTGTATTTATATCTGATAATATAGTAACTTCTAGTTTTACCATATCTTTAGTAAAGGCACCAATTGTCGGATTTTCAGAATTTATTTTAGATTCTTTTCTATAAATTCTAACATAGGGAAAACCTACATTTTTTCCTGATTTAACATAAAATTCTTTATAATTTCCTGGTAAAAAGATAAATGGCAAACCGGATATATAAGATAGCGGAGTATATAAATAGGCAACTATATAATATTTTCCCTCAGCAATATCAGGAGGTAACTTATAGTTAAAATTGATATTAATAATATCTCCTGGTTTTAAGTTGATATTATATATTTTTTCATAAAAAACGTTATGATCGACGATATCTGATGGATAAATACTTCCTTCTTCATGAATTCTTATTAATTGAACGACAAACAATGCATCTGGAATATAATATGGAGAATTATAAAGAATTTTTATAGTAGCATTGATATCTTCTCCACTATAATATATATCTTTAGATTGAATTTCAATGATAGAGTTTAATTGCGGTAATACATAATCATTATATATCTTATCCGCTGATACAACATTAATTAATATATGAAAAGATGTTAAAAATAATAATAAATAACTTAATAGTCTATTATTCATTATATTTCAAATATCTAACATTATTTTTAAATTTTAAGATATAACAGATATCTTTATTACTTCTTCTATAGTTTTTACTGGAGATATTTTTATTTTATCTATCAAATAATCCGGCACATCTTCTTTATTTGCTTCAGGAATTATAACTTCTTTAAGTCCAGCCTCTATTGCTGCTTCAATTTTAGCTATAATTCCCCCAACAGGCAATACTTCGCCTCTAACTGATAAAGATCCTGTCATTGCCA
>JAWBIX010000002.1:0-27404 GCA_038833255.1 Nanopusillaceae archaeon
AATTCTCTGTAGATACATTATATTTCTCTTTCAATTTAATTAAAAAATCTTCAATAGAAGAATAATCACTAATATCATATGCTTTTAGAACTGCTTCCTTCTGCACTTTATTTAAGAGATAATTTAAGCATATTATTGGATTTTTAAGCTTTGAAGGGTCTATAGAACCTAAAATTGCTAGAATTTCTTCCCTTTTCGGAAAAATAATTCCTGGTGTATCTATTAAATATACTTTTTTAGATAATTTTACCAATTGAATTCCTTTCGTAAATCCAGGCATTGGAGAAGTTTTAGCTCTACTTCTACCAACTAATAAATTTATTGTTGAGGATTTACCTGTATTTGGGTATCCAAAAACTCCAATATATACCTTATCTTTATTTTTCGGTATTCTTTCCTTTATTTTTCTTCTTAATTCTCTACTTCCTTTTCTAGTCTTACAAGAAATATATACGGTAGGAAATTCCATTTCAAATTCATCTTTTACCATATATAAAAAATCCTCTGGAACAAGATCTGACTTGTTTATTACAATTATAAGTTCTTTACCTTTCTTTTTAATTATTTTTTCTATTTTATTAATTCTACTATCCTTTGGAAATCTAGCATCAACTACTTCTAATAGTATATCTGACATTTCAAGAATTTTGTATACTTTATTCATTATTTAATAAATATATTTAAAATTATTATAAAATCCTTTGTATTTTTCTTTTCCATTAGATTTTAACCCCAATATTTAATTTAAAATTTATAAATAAGTTAAACATTATTAATTTATGGCAAAAAGAAGAGGTAAAACTTTAAAAGAAACTATCTTAGAACTTTTGTCAACACCAAAAACTCTAGAAGAATTAATAAAACAAATAAAAAATAAAAAACCAAGAACAAAAATAAGAGTAATTAAAGCCCTTGTATCAAGATTGAAAAAACTTGGTAAAATAGCAGAAAAAGATGGAAAACTAAAAGCCCAATAATCTGTTTTTTATTTTTTCATCATTTATCAGAAGAACCGATGATCTTCATTATGAATATAATTTAATAATTAAAAAGATATTTATTTTATGGGCCCGTAGTCTAGCGGTAGGATGCCGGCCTGGCTAGCCGGAGATCCCGGGTTCAAATCCCGGCGGGTCCAGATTTTTTTTATTTAAATTTTTGCCTTTTTACCTGGAGATCCTAAAGATTTTGCAATTTTTTCCCAATCTTCCCCAAAATAAGTTTTGTAAAGATCAATTATTTTCTTATTTAAAAGATTATCTCTTTTTAATTTCCAATAAGAAACAGGAATTTTATTTTCTAACATCTTCTCTACTACTTCTTCCGTACTAGCACCAGGCCTTATTGGTATTACTTGAGGTAAAAGCTCTAAATGCTTTATATTAACTCTTCTCCTTTTCACATCCCCATCAATTATAACAAAATTTTCATCTAAGATTTCAACTATTACACATCTTCTACCAGCCTCCCTCCCTCTTAATTTTACACATAGTCTTCCAATTTCGACTACCATTTGGTTATTTTTTATTAAATATTTTTAAGAATATATTTTTCTCTTATTTTACTCTTTAATAATCTTTCTAAACACTTATGACATAGATATCCACCATAAATTCTAGATACTCTTTTTTGAGTTTTATTTATTCTTGCTAGGTCCCTAGGATGTTCTCTAACTACTCCATTCAAAATTTTTTTACATATTGCACATTTAGCATAATCTCCCTTCTTTTTTTTAATTATTATTGTAATTCTACCAGAAGGTGTTTTTCTTTTTAATATTCTTTTTCCCATTATGATGTTCTTAGCAGAAATTATTTAAAAAACTTATTTTATCAAATATTTTCCAATAAGAGGCAAGTATTGTATTGCTCCGTTTCTTTCTAATTCCATATACATTTGAGATGCTATCACTACTAAAAGTAGTAATGATATACCAGAGACTGCAACACCAAGTATATCTGAAATTGCGGCTATAAATCCTATCATAATACCTGACAAATATGCTAATGTATTAATATATTTCTCTAAGGTTTTTTCTATTAATCTTGGATCCCTATACTTTAAAGTTTGTATTGGCATTGTTTGCAAATATTTTGCAATTGTTTTTGCATCCATACCAGAAGTTGTAACCCACATATAAGAAAATAACATACCGCCTATCACAAAAATTATTAAATAAAACAATATATGAAATATATTAAAGAGATCTAATAAATAAGAAAGCCCATATTGGGATATATTAATTATTAAGTTTGGGGGTAAAAATAATCGATAAAGAATAGAATTTGGATTTCTTCCAAATATTACTTGAAACCATGTTATTATACCATATAAGAATATTGCTGGAAGTACTGATGTATATAAAAGATTTAGGGGATATTTTATTATTCTTCCACCAATATTAATATATAATAATGGAATTTCTATTTTCACAGATTGTAAATACGCTACAAGTGCTAAAATAGCAAAAGTTAGCAAAACTTTAAATATTAGAGCTAAAGCAAAAGAGATGTTTCCCTGTATTAAATAAACTATTGCTTGAGGTAGTAAACCTGTTGGCATATATAAACCATGTATAGCATACTGCGGAGATGGTACTGGATTAAATATTCTTAATGCTACTGATATACTAATCGAAACGAAAATAATTAAATTTATTCCTGAAAGAACTCCATATTTTGCTGAAAAATCATCTAGTAAAATAATTATAAGTCCTCCTAAAAACAATTGCAAAAATATTATAAAATATAATATTGGTAGAGATATTGGTAAATTATGATCTGGAATAACATTTCCAGACAATATAAAAGAAATAGATTGTATTAATAAAAAAATTATTGATAAAAATTTAACATAGGAATCATATTTGGCTCTGCTTTCCTCATCAAAAATATTTATATTAACAATTCCGCTAAATACCAACAATTGCATAAATAAACCAGCCATAATAATTGGTGCTATGCCTACTGTTGCTAAAGTACCTATATGTGATCCAAAAACCCACATAAATTCTAAAAATCTTTGACTAATTACGGGAGATATTCCAAATATTGGGATTGAAGCCAGTAAAACATAAATTACTATAACTAATATTGAGTTTTTTATTTTTTCTTCAACTGTCAATGGTCTTTCTGGGGGTTTTACAGTTGGTAAATATTCTAAAATTTCATCAATTTTTAACATTTTTTAAAATATTTTTAGAAGATTTATAAAAATTACATAAATTGGTTTTATCTTTGCTGTTTTCCAAAAGAGCCCAAATCTAAAGGAACATCAGAAAATCCTCCATACGTCATTGTTAAAGTTGGTAAATCTGCAATATAAACAGATGCATAATACGTAGGAAGAATAGGTAATTTATAAAATGTTTCTACATTGTAATCTTTAATTGGGAATGTATATGATATAAAATACGAGTATTCTGGTCCAAAATATTTAAAGAAATTACCAGAATACCATCCTCCAACTTCATGAACAACAGATATTCCTTTTTCAGCTAATAAATCTTTTAATTCTTCTATTTCCATCTTTATAATTTCGTCTTTTTCCATTCCTAATGGAATATGAACATCTTCTCCATATTTACTTTCAGAAATATGAATATGTCTTATATATGGTTTCATTTCGTTAATCCATCTTTTTATATCTTCTTTTTCATACCCATATTTTTCAAACAATTTTAAATGCGCTACATCTAAAGTTATTCCAATATATTTATCGACAAAATTTTCTAAATTTCCAAATTTTTCTACAATTTTGTTTTTTACTTCAGGATGTTTATCTAAAATTTCAAAAAGAGCTTTTCTAGCTTTTTCAACAAATTCCTTTAAAATTTCTGGTCTAGAAATTGCATCTTCTGGATAAACATGTTCAAAATATATTTTTGGAAATACTACATCTATTGAATTCAATTTTTCTTTATCTTTTTTTATATCCTCTAAAAAGCGATCTAAACTTCTTTTGAAAGAATCAATAGCAGAATCTATTGCTACTGCAGGGAAAGGTTTTAAAATTGGATAACGCATATTTTCAAGTTCTTGCAAAGCAAAATTTAAAATTAAGTAAGTTTTTCCTTCTATTAAATTTAAAAAATCTTTATAGATATTAGAATTGTCAATTATCTCCCTAATTTTTTTCCTACTTTCTATTTCTCCGATTCCATATTCTTTTGATACATTTTGAATTTGTTCACTAATATTATCTATCTTTTTTCTTAATTCACTTAAATAATTAAGAGCTAACGGTACATATTTTATTTCAACATTTTGTTCTTCTTTTTTATACAAATAACTAGAATACATAAAACTCAAAGTTGAGTATAGATCGTCTATATACATCTTTAAATTATTTAAATATCCTAAAAAGAATCCTGTAGATAAATCTCTTTCAAAATATAAATTATTCAGCTTTTTTATTTCTTTTCCCAGTTTATCAATCTTTTCTAAAACATCCCTTAAAATTTTATTAAAATATTCTTCATTATACTTATATAACCTGTCCACAATTGTTTCTTCTATTTCCTTTTTAGCTATTTTCTCTTGCATTTCCATGAGCTTTTCAGATAGATGACGTCTATCATATAGATCCAAATACCCTGTTATTATATATCCTTTAGGTAATTCTGTAACTGTTGGCATTGAAATTGAAAATACCCATGCTGGTAAGTCATTAGGATCCTTAATCTTATATAAATCTTCCTTTTTTAATAATCCTAAATAAACTAACTTATTTTTTAAATCATTAAATTTCTCAGGATTTTCTCTTAAAAATTCTTTCAATTTTTCTTCATATTTTTTATCCCAAGAAATTCCAGATATTGCTGAAGTGGCATGAATAACCACTTTTATACTATCTCCATAAATCCTTCCAAGATTGGCTGCTGTATCTAATATAGATTTTAATTCATACGCAACCTTTTCTTTACCTAAATCGTCAATAATATATCCGCTTTCGCTAGTTCGCATTCCAGTTAATATTGGAAATATGTTCCCCTGACTAGATATAAATGGCGCATGAATACTTAAATCTATTTTATTTACTCTTGCTTTTCTTGCAATTTCATCCCATATTTCTTTTGGAATTTGAGACCAATGTCTGAATGTAGCTAGATTTATCTCTACTCCAGGATATCCTAATCTTATTTTATTTTCAAGTTCTTCCAACTGATTTACTATTTCTGGATTTGTTGATGTTGATTGTCTTCTTTTAAATACTTCTTCCATCTTAGTAGTTTAATAGTCCAAAAGTCTTCTTAAACGCATTATAGATTGTCCATCCCTTATCCTTTATCGACATCTTTAAATTTTCTTTTTCTATCTCTATTTTCTTTTTTACATTTGAATATTTCAAAGCAGATAAATCTTTTCCAAAGGAAACAATAAATTCGAATAATTTATAAAATATATCTAAAAAATCTTTATATGCTGGAAATAACATAGAAACTGTACTTTCTTTAGTTTCCTTATTGTTCTTTTTTACTTCTTTATTTTTCTCTAATGGAAGATATTTCTTTATCCATTCTAATCCTCTTGTTATATTTTTATCAACCCTTTCTAAATTCTCAATAAACTCTCTAGTCCAAGTTATATCCTCTGGTTTCTTTATATCTGTCTTTTTAAAATATTTTTTTGTTTCCTCTAAAAGATCTTTATTTGAAATAATTTTATCAAATATATAATAATTACAAATAGCTGAAGCTATTTGCTTTAAAAATTCTTCAGTTAGTCCTTCAATATATAAAAGGTCTTCAATTTCTTTAGAAGCAATTAGTTCATCGTATTCGCTTTTTTCTAATAAATATGCCCTGTAAATAATATCTATTCTTCCAAAATATGTATAAATTGGAGATCTTTCTGGAGATATGGCTTGTAAAGTTGGTCTAGATCTTGACAAGATATTAATTTCATAAACTGGTATATATTTTTTAGTAACTAATTCTTTTTTATTAAAATCCCATTCACTAATTTCTTTCTCTGCATCAGAAGCTAACAGATCGATTTCTATCATTACAGATTCTAGAGATTTTACCAAATCTGGATTATCATAGTTTTTTTGAATTAACATTTTTGCTGCTTTAAGATAAGGCTTTGCTATTTCAGTATAATATACTAAAGAATTTATTTGATGAATTAAATATGCTTTTAGCATCCTTTCTCTTTCTCTTATATATTTTTCCGATTGCTCTAACCAATTATAAAATTCTGTTAATCTTGATTTTAGAATAGATATAACTCTTTCATTAACGATATTATTTTTTTCGTAATATGAAATATCTATAAAATTATTGTGAGATAATACACTTTTATTTACTATTTCTTTTTTAATAAGTTCTCTCAACTTCTCCTCATATTCAACAGCAATAAATAGATCTACTATTGTAGAATATCCAAGTCTTCCTCTAAGATTCATTAAGCTAGTAGCCCCTTTCTTAGAATCAACATTATCTAACCATATTGACTTTAAAGCTTTTAGGGCTACAAATGAAATTTCAGGATTATCAGATTTTAATTCATCGTATCTAGCAATTCTTTCAGCAATAATAGTTCTATATTCATTGTCTATACTTATTATAGATTTTATTATTGTATTTATTAATCCTCCAAGTTTAGTTGCATTATCTAAAATAGTTATTTCTCTTCTGACAATATCAGTAAAAAAGGCGGAAGCAATAGAACCACCAAATTCGTCAGATATTTTTAGAACATTTAATTTTAAATTATCTCTAAGAAAATCAAGTAACCAAAAGTAAATTTGTTCTAATCTATATCTTGGATTATCTATAACTATTTTAGCTTCAAATAATTTGTGTTTTTCTCCTATTTTTTCTTGCCTTAATTCATCTAAGGATACCATTGATATAATTTTATGTTTATTCTGAAAGATAAAAAGATTATTTATTATAAAAAGTAAAATATTACATAATGAGATATCATTTAATAATATTACCGACAAAAGGTTTTTCGGAAGAAGATCTTGTAAATTTTATTGAAATTATTAAGGGAAAAGTATATGTGGCTACACCTAATAAAAAAGTAGCTATTGGTAAGTATGGTTCGAAAATTTTTCCTGATTTTTCAATAAAAGAAATATTTTTACTTAAAGATACTTTTTTTGATGATTTAATAATTATATCTGATGATGGGTTTAAAGAATTACTTACGCCAGAAGTTTCTGCTATTTTTGCAAGATTTTTATATTCAAAAAAACCAGTTATCTTATCCTCCTTAGCACAAATAGGTATTGCAAAAATGGAGTTAATAAACGGAAGAATGATCACTTTTAATAACATAGATTTTCCAGAATATATGAAAGTCGTAAGAAACTTAAAAGTAAACTTTATTGACTTACCTTGTTATATAGACGATAATTTAATAACAACTAAAGGAAGAGAGTTTGTTTTTGATTTAGAAGATTTTTTAATTGATTTAAGTTTAACAAAATAGCGCCGCGGGAGGGATTCGAACCCTCGCCCCCTTTTCGGGGATCTGGTCTCGAGCCAGACCCCTTGGTCCACTCGGGCACCGCGGCATAAATTTCTATTAGTAGTTTAAAAATAAAAAGAAATTGTATTTAAAGTAGCATTAAAATACTTTAAATAAAATTTAGGATCTATTATGAATATGAATGTAACTCCTTGGGAAGTAAATATAAAATCTGAAGAAGATTACGATAGGTTAATTAAAGAATTTGGTGTAAGTAAAATAGATGAAAGTATAATAAAGAATTTAGAAAAAATAGCTGGAAATGTGCATATATTAATAAAAAGAAAATTTTTTTACGCACATAGAGATTTTGATAAATTATTAAATTCTTACCTAAAAGGAGAAAGATTCTTTTTATATACTGGAAGAGCGCCTTCAAAAAGTAAAATGCATATAGGACATTTAATACCTTTTATTTTAACTAAATGGTTTCAAGAAAAATTTAACGCAAATGTTTATATTCAACTCCCAGATGAAGAAAAATATTGGGCTAAAAAAGCAGATAATTATGAAGAAATTTATAATTACGCTATAGAAGATGCAAAAACTATTGCCGCTCTTGGCTTTGATCCAGACAGAACTTTTATATTTATTAATTCTGTATATATTAAGCATCTTTATAAACCTGCAATATATATTGCTAAAGAAATATCTTTAAACGAAGCAAAAAAAGTATTTGGATTCTCAGATTCTGCATCGGTTGGTTTACCTTTTTATATTGCCCTACAAATTGCTCCTACATTTTTTGAAAAAAATATACCATTAATTCCCTGTGGAATTGACCAAGACCCTTATTTTAGATTACAAAGAGATATTGCTGAGAAATTTAATAGAAAAAAGGCAGTTACAATTTTATCAAAATTTGTTTGGGGTTTGCAAGGACCATATACAAAAATGTCCGCATCAAATCCAAAATCAGCAATATTTGTCGACGATGATTTTGAGACAATAAAACAGAAAATATATAAATATGCTTTCTCCGGTGGTGGGGCTACATTGGAGGAACATAGAAAATTTGGAGGAAAACCAGAAATAGATGTTTGTTTTTTCTGGTTGTCTATTTTCTTTGAAGAGAATGACAAAAAATTAAAAGAAATTGAAGAAAAATATAGAAGTGGTGAGCTGACAACTGGAGAATTGAAGGAATATACTGCAAATAAAATATGGAACTTTTTAAAGGAAATACAAAAAAACAGAAACAAAATAAATTTAGATAAATATATGTTTGATGGGAAGTTGGCTTCAGAAATGTGGAATTGGGAATTTAAAATATGAAAATAAAAGAAAATCCTGAAGATTTTTACGTAAAAGAAATAATAGATCTAAAATCTAAAAATTTAGGAACAAAATATGCTTATTTCTTGATGTGGAAAAAAAATTTAAGTACCATTAGAGCGATAAAAATTGTTGCTAAGAATTTAAAAATATCAAAAAAAAGAATATTTTTTGCCGGGGAAAAAGATAAAAAAACTATATCTGAACAATACATTGCAATAGAAAATTTAAAAGAATTTAAAGATAGATATGATTTTGGAAATGTAAAACTAAGATATATTGGAAGTTTTGATAACCCTATAAGAATATCAGATATCGTTGAAAATTACTTTTCTATAAAAATAAGAGATGTAGAAGAAAAAGAGTTTGAAATATTTAAAGAAAATTTAAAAATATTCAAAGATTTATTTTTTAATTATTTTGATGAACAGAGATTTGGAAGTATTAGATATATAAATCATCTTGTTGGAAAAGAAATAATAAATAGAAATTGGGAGGAAGCAATAAAAATAATCCTAACATTTTATTCTGATAAAGAGAACGAAAAAGCAAAATTTGCTAGAAAATGGCTAAAAGAAAATTGGGGAAAATTTAAAGAAGCAATAAAATATTACCCTAAATGGTTAGATATAGAACTGAGTATATTAAATTCTTTAATAAAAAATGGAAATTATCGTAAAGCATTTAAGAGCATTCACAAAAGATTGTTAAAATTATTCTTACATTCCTACCAATCTTATATATGGAATCTTATTTTATCTAAATACATAGAGGAAAAATCTAAAAATATAGCGAAAATCAAAATTGCCGAAGATTATTTTTACATATCAAAAGACAAGGAAACTATAGAAAAATTAAAAAATAAATCATTAGATTTAATAGGATATAATTTAAAAGAATATGAAATAGATAGTGAATTTAGAGAAATCTATATAAATATATTAAAAAATGAAAATATTAATCTTAAAGATCTTTATTTCGAAAACAAACCATCTCTTGCCTTAAAAAGTATTAAAAGAGAAGTATTATCAAATGTAAGAGATTTAAAATATGATATAAAAGATAATTCTATAATATTAAATTTTTACTTAAAAAAAGGAAGTTATGCTACAATATTTATAAAGCATTTATTTACCAAATAATAAAACAAAATTTAATATTAGTGCTGCTAAAATTAAATAACTAACTAAAATATGTAATTTTGAAGCTTTCTTATCGTCTTTAATTAGAATATTTAATAATGCTTTAAGTGCTTGTCCACCATCTAATGTAAATATCGGTAAAGAATTTCCTAAACCAATACCCAAACTTATTATAAATATCCAAAACAATATATTAAATACCATTCCAAATTTTACTTCCTGAGCAAAATATAATCCTATAAATGGCTTTCCATCCCTTTCAGATAATTCTATTATATATTTTCCTTTATCAGTAATTAATTCAATTTTATCACCTGGAGAATAATTACTTAACGCTTCTACTATGTCTTTGTACTCTCTAATTTCTTTATTACCAATAAATAAAACTCTTTCATTTGTCTCAAAAGAAAGATTTTCAACGTTGGTAACATTCGGAACTTTCCCCACAATATAAACATACGATTCTGAGCTAAGAATATTAGAACTATATAAAATATATATCAAAAGGGCAACAAATAAAGACAAAAGAATGTTTGCTAATATTCCAGCATTAAAAATAGATATTTGTTTAATTTTATTTAATTTAAATATATCTTCAGATGGTTCAACAAAGGCTCCAAGAAATGGCCCAAAAAAGAAAATTCCAAAGGATTTTATTTCTATTTTATTTTTTATAATTAATAAAGCATGGGCTAATTCATGAACTAGAGCTGAAATAAATATTGCTAATATTACTTCAAAAATTGGAAACTTTATTCCATATATTTCTAAACCAGGAATAACCGGAACCACCGTTGGTATTCTTGCTTTTATACCATAAAAAATAAAGTAAATTGCAACTATCATTGAAATAAACCCTATAGGAATAGCTGCGTATTCAAAAATTTTTATTAATTTAGATTTACTAATTTTTTCCAGAAAATCTAGTCTATTTCCAATTTTATAAAGACCATATATGTACTTATATTCTACATTTTTCCCAATTTTTTTTAAAAATTGAAAAAGAGCAGAAAGAAAAAATATATATAATAGTAAAAAATACATCTTTAACTATTTCGACCCTATTAATACAATTTCTGATCTTTTAGGTCTTAAATCCTTAGATTTACATTTTCTACATTTTACTTTTCCTAATTTTACTTTAACTGGATCTGCACGTATTCTAGATTTACATTTTCTACATATAAATATTCTTTCAAACTTTCTTAATTTAACTTCAGGTAATAATCCTGTACTACCCATTTTCTTTTACATCTTTAGTTAAGATTTAAATTAATTTATACCTTGCTATGTCTAAGTATAGCGGACCTTCATATCTTAATATACTTTGCTTTAAAGAGAACTCCTCTACAATAAATTCGCCTATATTTGCTGACGATAATTTTTCTAAAGTATGATTATAATCTGATCTTGATAATATTTGTTTAATTCTAAGAACAGTAATGTGAGGATAGAAATCTTCCTCATAAAAGCCAAATTTTTTTATAACATTGTCTATTTCTTTTTTCAACATAATTAGATTATTTGCTCCTTTTTTTACTCCAAACCATAACACTCTATTATTAAAATTTCCAAAACCTCCAATTTCTATATTAAACTTTGAGAATTTTATATTTTCCAACTCCTTTTTTATTTTTTCTACAATATTCGGCTGTAATTCTCCAAGAAATTTGAGAGTTATATGTAAGTTCTCCTTTTCTACAAATTTTCCATGAACTCCCTTAATTTCCTTATAATATGAAACAATTTTGTTTTTTATTTCCTCTGGTAAATCTATTGCTATAAAAACTCTCATTTTTATTATAATAATAAAAAAGTAATAAAAAAGAGTATTAGAAATATTATAGAAATTTTTTCTTGTATTTCTTTGTATTTGTTGTTAAATAGAGGAATCCTTATTTTAAAATTACTTAAAGGATAAAATATTTCAACACCTGAAACTGTAAAAATATCTTCTAATATATGCAATGCAAAGGAAAGAGCCAAAATAAAAAATATATTTGAAAATACAAATTTTAAAAATAAGAAAAGTAAAACAAAATAAATTGAGTGAGTAATTCCTCTATGTTTAAACATTTTTGCTAAAAACTTTAAGAAAAGATAATATGGAATTACAAAATAATATATTTTCTTTCTTTCTAATATCGATATTTGTCTATTAGTCCAAGAAGATATTTTATAATCCATATCCGGTATTGTAGAAAATTTCGCAGTTATTATTGATAACGATAAAGCCGAATATCTGTCAAAATTCATAAACACAAAATATATTATATATGATAATATTAAAGATATCGAAAAGTGCAGCTTAAGTATCATTAATAAAAATACGATAGTTTATAATAAATATTATGACAGATTCTTATGAAAAGATAATAGAAGAACTACTTAGAATAGACGATCTAAAAAGAGCTTATGAATCACTCACCGACAAATTAGCTGAAATTTTAAATGAAATAAAAAATATTAATGAGAAAATTTCGAATATTGAAAACAAATTAAAAAATTTGGAAAAAGATATAGAAGATGTAAGAGAAAATAACAATAAAAAAGTATCTGAAATTAAAGAATGGTTAAATTATTTAAATAAAGAAACAGAAAATATAAAAAAAATATTTGAAAGAATAGATAATGAAATAAAAAATATTGGAAACCTCTATACTGAAGAATTTAAAAAGAGAAAGGAGATGGAAATTAGATATTCTTTATTATTAGAAAAATTAAAAAATTTAATATGAAATACAAACAAGTTATAATTGTAAGAAAAGATTTGAATATTTCTTGCGGAAAAATGTGTGTACAAGTAGCTCATGCTTCATTAGAAGCTGCTTTATTGTCTAAAAAAGAAATATTAGACAAATGGTTATCTGAAGGAGCTAAAAAGGTTATTTTATCTGTAGAAAATGAAAAGGAATTGTTAAATTACTATGAATTAGCTAAAAAAAATAATCTAGTTTGTGTTTTAATTAGAGATGCTGGATTAACAGAACTTCCTCCAAATACTATAACATGCATTGCAATAGGACCAGATGAAGAAGAAAAAATAGATAAAATAACTGGAAACTTAAAACTTTATTATGGAAATCTCAGATAAATGGATACTTGAATATAAAGTAGAACCTATTTTAGATCCAAAATATTCTAAAAAACTTTTAATAACAATAAAAAATCATTCTCCATATATTAAAAAATTTAAAATTTATACAGAAAAAATCGAAATTAAAGATCAATTTACTAATTTAAGATTTAGAATGTATTTTACCTTAATTTCTCCATTGATAATATCTATAGAAAAATATAAAAAAGAAAACATTGAAATAAAAATACCAAGATTAGAGTACGACATTAATGACAAAATATCTATAGTTGTTGAAAATTTAGATAAAAAAGAAATTCAAAGAATAGATATAAATCTAAAGTGAAAGATATAAAAAAAATAGCAATAAATAGAATCTTTTATTTATATAAAAAAGCTCTAGAAATATTTGATAAAGATCCTAGCCTTTCTAGAAGGTATATTCAGATTATCCTAGAAATAAAAAAGAAGGCAAAAATAAAAATTATAAAAAATTTAAGAAATAAATTTTGTAAAAAATGTTATACTATTTGGATTCCTGGAAAAACTTTATCTATAAGAGTTAGAAATGGAAAAATAATATACAGATGTTTATATTGTGGAAATGTAAAAAGATTTCCAATAATGTAAATAATATTTAGGAGCGGGCGGCTTCCGCGATTTCCCGGCTTGCGCCAGTACTATCGCGGACGTGGACCGGTTTAACTTCCGTGTTCGAAATGGGAACGGGTGGTTCCCGGTCACTTTGGCCGCCCTAATTTTTCTATATTTTGAAAAATATTTTTAAATCTGCACGCCCATCTATCATCATTTTTCAGCAATGGGATTATTCTTCATACACATTTATAAATATATTGCTAAATTTTTTGAATAATGAGTCCTTATACTAAAGATATCGGAATTGACGGAATTTCCCCACCAACAAATGTTTGTAATGAAAAAAAATGCCCTTGGCATGGAGAGATAAGAATACATGGTTTTTTATTTGAAGGAAAAGTAATAAAATTTAAACATAAAATTGCAAAAATAGAAATGTATAGATATGTTTACATTCCAAAATATGAAAGATATGAGAAAAGAAGAAGCACTATAAAAGCATATGTCCCAGAATGTTTATCTGAAATAAAAGAGGGAGATATTGTTATAATTGGAGAAACAAGGCCATTATCTAAAACAGTAAACTTCGTTGTATTGGGTAAAAAATGAAACCGATATCCGCAAGAGTTGTTAGGTCATTAAATACGGGAGCTTATTTAAAAGTCGCCGACAACTCAAAAGCAAAGGTTGTACAACTAATTCAGGTTATCGGATATAAAGGTGTTAAAAGAAGATTAGCAAAAGCTGGAGTTGGAGATTTAATAGTAGTAAGCGTAAAAGAAGGAGATATTTCATTATTGGGTAAAGTTATGAGAGCAATAGTAATAAGACAAAGAAAAGAATATAGAAGAGCTGATGGAACTAGAATAAAATTTGAAGATAATGCTTGTGTCTTATTGAAAGATGAAGCAGGAAATTTAGCAGGAACTATAATAAGAGGTCCCGTAGCTAAAGAAGCTGTAGAAAGATGGCCAGAAATTGGAAAAATCGCTAGCATCATAGTATAAAATGGTTTTAAAATTCAAAAATATAGACTACTCTAATTGGTCTAAAAGCTGGAAGTTTTCTAAACAACCTAAAAAACAAAGAAAATATTTAATTAACGCTCCTATACACATAAGAAGAAAAATAATGTGTTCTCCTTTGTCAAAAAAAATTAGAGAAATAGCAAAAATAAGAAGTATCCCTATAAGAGTTGGAGATTATGTTAAAATTCTTAGAGGAAAGTTTAAAAACTTAGAAGGATTTGTAGTAAAAGTTGATGCAAAAAGATATAGAATTTTCATAGATAAGGCAAAATATATTAACAAATCTGGAAAAGAAGTTTATTATCCAATACATTACTCCAAAGTAGAAATTTTAAAGTTAAATTTGTCTGATAGAAAAAGAATAGAAATATTAAACAGAAAAATAAAGGATTCTAGAATAGTAGAAGAGATTATTAAAAACTTTTCTGTTAGTGAAGATGATATAAAAAAGGCTAAAGAAATAGGAAAAAATATATAGAATGGCACATGTATCTGGAACTAGACATTTAAGAAGAATAGCTGCACCAAAAGAATGGCCAATTCCAAGAAAAGGAAGCTATTGGATTTGTAGACCTTTAACAACAGGAATAAAATTTGAACTTTGTATGCCAATTGTTTTATGGCTAAGAGACTATTTAAAATTATTTAAAACAAAAAATGAAGTTAAATACGCTTTATCAAAAGGATCTATTACAATAAACGGAAAGCCTGTTAAAGATATAAGGTATCCTGCCGGACTTTTTGATACAATTGGAATTATAGATATTGACAAGTATTATAGAGTTACTATGTCTACAAATAATAAATTAAAATTAGTAGAAATTTCAAAAGAAGAAGACGGATTAAAAATAATAAAAATAATTAAAAAGACCATGATAAAAAATGGAAAAATACAAATTACAGGATTCGATGGAAGAAACTTTTTAACTGACGATAATAATATAAAAACTGGAGATTCGTTATTTGTAGATTTAAAGAATAACGAAATAAAGAAAATATTAAAATTAAAAACAGAAGCATTGCTATTTTTTTATAAAGGACATAAAGCAGGATCATTTGGTAAACTAAAAGAGCTAAAAATATATAAAAAATGTTTTGGAAATACTAGATTTATTATTTACGAAGATCTCGAAACTAAAGAGTTAAAGGAAACTATCGCAGAATATGGAATAGTTGTAGGCGAAGAAAAACCTCTTATTACATTAAAATGAAATCTGAAAATGTAATGAGAAGAATTGAAATAGATAAAGTTACAATAAACATAGGGGTAGGTAAACCAGGAGAACCATTAGAAAAGGCTGAAAAGTTATTAATGAAAATGTTTCCAAATAGAAAACCTGTTAGAACAAAGGCAAAAAAAAGAATAGAAGCTTGGGGAATAAGACCAGGATTGGAAATTGGATTAAAATTAACTTTAAGAAAAAAAGAAGCAGAAGAAGCATTAAGATGGCTTCTAAAAGCTGTAAACAATACTTTAAAAGAAAGTCAATTTGACGAATTTGGCAATTTTAGTTTCGGAATAAAAGAGTATGTTTGGATACCAGGATTAAAATATGATCCGGAAATTGGAATGTTTGGAATGGATGTTTGCGTAACTGTAAAAAGACCAGGATACAGGGTAATGTATAGAAAAATAAAAAAGGCAAAAATACCAAAAAGGCATAGAACTACCAAAGAAGAAGTAATAAAGTTTCTCGAAGAAAAATTCAAAGTGAAAGTATTAAAAGAAGCTTAAAAAATTTTTCAAAAAACAAGAAAAAATGAGATACCGTATTATAGAAGAGAGTATTAATATACCAGAAAATGTAAATATTGAAATCAAAGAAAATAAAATAATTGTTAGCGGTCCAAAAGGAAAGGTAGAAAGAAGAATAGAACACCCACGAATATATATAACTATTGAAAATAACATTTTGATTTTAAAAGCATATTTCGCAACTAGAAGGGAAGCAAAACATCTTTATACCTTAGCATCACATATAAAAAATGCGATAAATGGCGTTTTGCATGGTTTTCAATATAAATTAAAAGCTGTTTACGTTCATTTTCCATTTAAAATGAAGATACAAAATAATAAATTTATAATAGAAAATTTTTTGGGTGAAAGAAAAAATAGAGAATTAGAAATACCAGAAGGTGTAAACGTGAAAATAGAGGGAGATATAGTAATAGTAGAGGGTGTCGATATAGAAATTGTAGGAAATTTTGCTGGTAGACTAGAAGCCCTAACAAAAATTAAAGAAAAAGATTTAAGAAAATTTCAGGATGGCTTATATATAATTGAAAAGCCATAAATTTAAGAAGATTTTACTTTTATACATAAATTTATAAGATGAAGCGAACAAATATTTTCAGTTTATTACGAATAAGAAAGAAAATAAAAAGAAAAAAACCAGAATATTTGAGAGTATATTGGTATAAAAAGATCAGATTAAAAAATAGAAAAGACTCTTGGAGAAGACCAAAGGGAATACATAATAAGATAAGAAAGAAAATAAAAGGAAAACCAGAAATGGTAGAAGTAGGATATGGCTCTCCAAGGGAAGTTAAAGGATTATTAAGAAACGGAAAAAGGCCTGTTTTAGTTCATAATATAGAAGAATTAGAAAAAATTGACAAAGAAAAAGAAATAGCTGTAATTGCTTCAACAGTAGGAAGGAGAAAAAGAGAACAAATAATAAAGAGGGCTAAAGAATTAAATATAGAAATCTACAATCCTTAATAGTAGCCTTTAAAATAATTAATAATCCATTCTTTTATTTTTTCGCATATTATATACAGATCTCTAGCAGATCTTCCCTTAATTCCGGTTCCTGCTATTCTTGCCTTTTCATATTCTTTTTTTAAAAAATGAGGGGTGATACCAAAATATGATAAAAGTATTTCTAAGAAAGATTTTGCTTCTGGTTCCTTTATATCTTCAATTTCATGAGAGGAAAAAATTTCTATTTCTATTTCTCCAGTTTGTGTTGAGATATTATAGTTATTTATCTTTATAGTTATTTTCATTTCCCAATTTATTTTAGGTTCTTCTTTCCAATATTCTTTTCTCATTTCCCAAATACTTTCTACGAATAATAGGCCTTCTGGAGATAATTTATAATATTGGTAAGTTTCGTAATAATCTTTACCTAATTTTCCTTGCCATCCGTAATTTTCAATTTGTTTTTTTAAAGATTGATAAAAATCCTGAGGTGAAAACTTAGATCTAAATTTTACAGAGGATTTATATATATCTTCTTTCATGTTTTATAAGATCCTGTTAGTGTTTTTAATAAATCTAAGAAATTATTTGCAATAGAACTTATATTTTTCTTATGAGTCCTTATTTCATCTCCTACTAAATATCTTTCAAAAAGAGCTCTTAAAAATATTCCAAATGGTTTATCTCCAAAATATTTATCATAATCTAACTCTAAATCACCATTTATTTTTAAAAGTAAATTCTCTGCATATTCATGTGTTATGCCTTCTTTTTTTATTAATCTTAATTTTTCTATTGAAATAGTCCACTCAAAAATATATTTTGCGTAATCTGTTACTTTTTTTTCACAATACCATTCATATTTAATACTTTTAGTTCCATCCTCAAATATCCTTTCCTCATGCTTTTTTTCTATAAAATCGTATCCTTTTTCTTCCCAAAAATTTTTTAATGATTTATATAAATCTACAAAGTTTATTATCCCAGAATATGAAAATGTAAGACCATCGACTACTCTTTCTTTTGGCATTTAATTATTTTTGTTTTTCTAAAAATATAAAACTTCTAAGAAGAATTTATAGTTTTATCTTTACTTAACTTTAATTTTTTATATGGATAAAGTAAGGGGTTCTTAATATATTTGCAAATATTATCTGGTTGACAAACACCGATTTCTTTGTAATACATATCATTATTACAATTTGGAGGTAAATAATATTTTTTAGAATTATATATTTTCTTATGCCATTCTAACTGATATTCTACATATCTTTCTCTCAAAGGATCATTAAGATTATTATTCCATTCTTTAATTTTTTTCTCTATTTCTTCATATGACCATCCTATATGATACAAAAAATTTATTAATATAAATACTGATCTCTTTCTACCATCATCTATTCCAGATAAAATATTTTTTATACATGGAGGAAAATAATCTTCAGTAATTTTTTCTCTATGCTTTCTTTTTTCTTTAATAAGCTCCTTTTCTATTTTTTTAGTTTCTATTTTATTTACCGTTTTTACTATATATTCTATTGAAAACAAATCTTTATTTATTTTCCAATTTATTGCATCTCTAAATAGTTTTTCTGCTTCTTCTCTTTCTTTGATTTCCTCTGTTAAAAATGGGATTCCTTCATATATAAAATTATCAAGAGTGGCGTATTCTGGGTTAAAATTCTCTAAATTTTTAATATCAACTGGAATAGATAATCTTCCAGTTTTTTCATTTATAGAATATAAGCATCTTATTAAGTGTCTATTAGAAATAGCAATAGTATCTATTTCTACAACGGAAAAAAACAATTCCTTTTCGTTTTTTTCCTTTTCAATCTCTGGAAATTTTTTTAATATTTCGTCTTCTACTTTTTCTTTTATTTTTTCAACCAAATACATAGCAATAATTCTAGCAATATCTGGAAAAAGTTTTACTGTATCTTCTTCAACAATTTCTCCTTTTTTTAAATAATCAATTCTTTTTGGAAAAATTTCCCAAGGAATAGCAATATGAAATCCTTTTCCACCCGAATATTTTAGATATATTTTTTTTATTCCTTTATTTTCTAAAAAGTTAATAATATTTCTTGTAACGATTTTTCCTATATCTACAGATTTTGAATCAATATCGATAATTAGATCCCAACCTATTCTTATTTCTTCCAATTCTTTCCTAGACTTTACATTTTCTAACAACATTGGATCCGACCATCTTTCTAAAGATATATGAAAAGATATTGCTCCTTTATCTATATAAGAAAATATATCTCCTTTATTTTCTATTATAGATGGTCTTTGACCGAATTTATTATTTTCTAGTAGATATGCAACTTCCCTATTTTTAGATACGGTTACTATATCTTCGATTACTTCAGAATTTGAAGCATAAAATTCCTTTATCTTTCTTTTTAAACTCATTATAAAATAATATTTTATAAATTTTTTATATAGAATTTTTACAATGTTTTATGAAACTAAGATAGAGGACGTAGTTAGAATACCTCCAAAAGAACTTGGTGAAAATGAAATAGAAAATATAAAGAACATATTAATTTCTTCATATATTGGATTGGTAAGAAAAGATATTGGAATAATTATAGCAATAAAAGATATAGAGAAAGTTGATTTGGGAGTTGTAATACCAGAAGATGGAGGGGTATATTATAAAGTTGTATTCAGTGCTTACACTTACAAACCAGAAATAAATGAACTAACTTATGGAATTGTATCTGGAATTGCTGATTTTGGAGTATTTTTAAATATTGGTCCTATAGATGGTCTTGTACATATATCACAAGTAATGGATGACGAAGTTTCCATCAGTGGAAAGGAAGCTTTAGTTGGTAAAAAAACAAACAAAGTTTTAAAAATTGGAGATATAGTAAAAGCAAGAGTTATAACCGTAAGTTATAAAGATATAACTAATATTAGAGTATCTTTAACAATGAAACAACCAGGATTAGGAAAAATAGAATGGCTTGAAGAAAAAAGCAAGAAAAAATAATGCCAAGAAAAATCCAAAAGAAAAAAGTATGTAGAAATTGTAAAGCAATATTATTACCGAATGTTATTCAATGTCCGTATTGTGGATCTAAAGATTTTTCAGAGGAATTTAGTGGATTTGTAATAATAATAAATCCTGAAAATTCCGAAATTTCAAAAAGAAAAAACCTAAAACCGGGTATTTGGGCAATAAAAATATTTTAAAAATGAATTTTGAAGATATAGCAAAAAAATGGGCATTATTTTGTAAAGTAAAATATGATAAAATAGACTTAAATTCTGTTGTATCTAAAGTAGTTGCAGAAATTCCAGAAATTAAAAAAGATATCAAAAAATATATACCAAAGATTAAGGAAATTGTTGAAAAAATTAATATAATTGATAAAGAAAAGGCTAAGATAATTTTAGAAAATGAATTCCCAGAAATTTTAGCAGCAAAAAAGGAAGAAAAAAAAGATAAAATCGATTATTTAGAAGAGGCAGAATATGGAAAGGTTAAAACCCGATTTGCTCCAAATCCTTCAGGATATTTACATATAGGACATGCAAAAGCCATAATTTTAAGTTATTATTTTGCTAAAAAGTATAATGGAAAGTTTATTTTAAGACTTGAAGATACAGATCCAAAAGTCAAAAAACCTTTGATTGAAGCATATGAAAAAATAATTCATGATGTAGAATGGTTAATTGAAGATAAAGTTGATGAAATATATATACAATCAGAAAGATTGAATATATATTATACTTATGCAAAAAAATTAATTGAATTGGGATACGCCTATGTAGATTTATGTAATAGCGAAAAAATAAAAGATAATAGAAAAAAAGGAATTGCCTGCGAACATAGAAGTAAAGATATTGATTGGAATTTAGAGCAATTTAAAAAAATGTTAGACGGAGAATATGATGAGGGTCAAGCTGTTTTAAGAATAAAAACAGATATTAATCATCCAAATCCATCAATAAGAGATTGGATTGCATTTAGAGTAATAAATCCTGAAAAAAATCCCCATCCTTGGTTATTATATAAATATGGCGAAAATTATGCAAAAAAGTTTTGGGTTTGGCCAACATATAATTTTTCCGTATCTATTGACGACCATCTTATGGAGATTACTCACGTATTTAGAATGAAGGAACATGAAGTAAATACATATAAACAAAAATATATATTTGACTATTTTGGATGGAAAATGCCAAAAATTATAAATTATGGCGCTTTTTTAGTAAAAGACGTTCCTTTGCATAAATCAGAAATAAGGAAATTAATAAATGAAGGCAAAATTGATGGTTGGGATTATCCATTTTTAGCAACTTTAATGGCTTTAAGAAGAAGAGGAATACAACCTAAAGCAATAAAAAAATATGTTTTGGAAATTGGAATTTCTTTAGTAGATTCTTATATTGATTGGGAAAGAATACATTCTTATAACAGAGAGATAATTGATAGTTTTTCAAAAAGATTTTTTATAATAAGAAATCCTATAAAAGTTATTATTAGAAATATAAAAATTCCAAAAGAAGTTATACTTAAAAATCATCCAAAAGAAGATTTAGGTGAAAGAAAAATCATAATAAAAAGCAATATTTTCTATTTAGAAAAGTCAGACGTATTAAATAACAAATACTTACGATTAATGGATGCTTTTAATATTGAAGTAGAAAAAATAGAAGAAGATAAGGCAATATGCAAATATATAAGTGATAGTTTGGAGGATGCAAAGAAAATAAATGCAAAAATAGTTCAGTGGGTTTCAGAAGAGGATTCTATAAATATTAAAATTTTAGAACCTTCAGGTATTATCAATGCTATTGGAGAATCTAATTTAAAATTTGTAAATGATGGAGAAATTATACATGCCATAAGATATGGCTTCTTGAAAAAAGAAAAAGACAAATTTATATTTATGCATAAGTAATTTAATTTTTTGTGTAATTTATAATAAGATGAATGAGGAACTTATTAACAAAAAATTAGAAGAATTCGAGACATTAAGACAAACTTATCTAGCATTTTTGTATCAAAAACAAAAATTAGAGGAAGATTTAATCGAAGTTGAAAATGCTATAAAGGAATTAGAGAATTTAAAAGAAGGAGAGATTATATTCAAATTAGTTGGTAATGTTTTAATAAAAAAAGATAAAAATAAATTATTAGAAGAATTAAAAGAGAAGAAAGATATTCTAAATATAAGGTTACAATCTATAGATAAACAGGAAAGACAACTAAGAGAAAAGTTAACAATTTTGCAAAACGAAATAGAAAAACTTCTTAGAACATCAGAAAAGACTAACAAATAATATATTAAAAATTTTATCAAACTAAAAAATAATTATGGTATCTTTACCCTTCTTTAAGAAAAAGGAAGAAAAAGTTAAAGATTATATTGAAATTGTCCCGATAAAAAAAGCTGAAGAAACAAAAATTTGGGTTAGAGTATTCGTATTAAAAGACTCTTCTGATGTAAAAGCAGTTGTAGATACTTTAAGAGAAGGAAATACAATTGCCTTTATAGATATTAGAAAATTAAAAGAAGAAAAAGATATTGTAGAACTAAAAAAAGTTATAAACAGAATAAAATCTGTAATAAATGCAATTAATGGGGATATTGTTGGAGTTGGAAACGATTGGATTATAGCTACTCCTTCCTTTGCTAAAATATGGAGGATAAAGGAAATATCTTCTGGTGTAAGTGAACAAGAAACTCAAAAATAAATGGGACTTAAAAATTTACCTCCTGGTCCTAAACCACCTGAAGAACTTTATGTTGTAATAGAAATAAGTAAGGGAAGTAGAATAAAATATGAATATGATGAGGAATTAGGAACATTGGTTGTTGATAGAATATTATATACAAGTATGCATTATCCATTTAACTATGGCTTTGTTCCAAATACATTATGTGATGATGGAGATCCCTTAGATGTTTTAATAATTTCTTCAGATCCTTTACTTCCTGGAAGTGTTGTTAAAGTAAGACCAATAGGATTATTAGAAATGGAGGATGAAAAAGGAAAAGATGAAAAATTAATTGCCGTACTTTTAGATAAGATTGATCCAAGATTTTCATGGATAAAGGATATAAAAGATGTACCAGAAGCCATAAAAAACGAAATAAAACATTTCTTTGAACACTATAAAGAATTAGAACCTGGAAAGTGGGTAAAGATTAAGGATTGGAAAGATAAAAATTATGCAACAGAATATATAAAGAAGGTAATTAAGAAGTAATCTTTTTTATAATTATTCTTAATTTCTTTTTACCTTCTAAAACTTCTTTTAGATAACTTATTTTTTCTTTTATAATATCATTTTCTTTTTCTAAAGTTTTAAGAAAATCTATAATTTCTTGTAAAAATCCATCTACAGTATAGATTAGATATTTTGATTGAGAAACATTAATTATTTCGATTTCAACCTCTTCTAGTATTATTTTAAATCCAGGAATTCTATAGATTTTTTTATTAAAATCTTCTGCTCCATTTATTGTTATTTCGTATTCATTAAAATTTATTGATTGTGGGATAATATCTGAATATCTAAAATTACATTTTTTGCATAAAAATGAATAAATTAAAATATTACCTACATTAGGAAGATTATATTCTATATAATTTATTTCTGTTTCATTAGAATTACAATTTGGACAGGGTCCTCCCCAAGTCTTCATATATTTTCATTAATCTAAATATCAGATTCGTTATTGCCCTTAATTTTGAAATAGAATTTACATTTAAAATTATTTCTAATGAACTTAAATCTATTGAAATCTTTTCTTTGTTTTTTAAAAAATTTAAAGATTCTAAAAAATCTATATCTAAATTTTTGATTATTATCTTCATCTAGCTTTAAGATGTTTTACAAAATTAGGTCGAGTTTTAATCAATATTTTTCCTCCACAATATGGACATTTCACTCTTTTTTTAACCTGTTCATGTGGAACTTTTCTTCCACAATTTATACACAAATAATAGATCATATTGTATATGCTTTACCTGCAAGTTTTTTGCCACATTTTCTGCATTCCCATATACCATACGCTACTCTCTTTACAGACAAATAATTACAAAACGGGCATATAAGTCTTTTATTTTTATATTGACTTTCTATTTCAGTTATGGTTTCTCTTATCTTTCTTCCATATCTAGATCCGAATCTTCCTGCTGGTCCTACTTTTTTAGTATGAGAATACATATTTAATTATAATAAGTTTTATTTTTAAAGATTATACTATAATCTTCTTTGAATGCCAACAGCTCATGAAGTACCTGGACAAATTTTAGTTGAAAGATTAGCAAAATATTTATTTGAAAATTATAAAGAAGAATTAAAACCACCATATTGGGCAAAATTTGTAAAGACAGGTCCGGATAGAGAAAGACCTCCAGATTTTCCAGCAGATAAAAACTATGATAACTCACCAGGATGGTGGTATTATAGAGCTGCTTCGATATTGAGGATGGTTTATTTAAAAGGACCAATAGGAGTATCTAGATTAAGAAAAAAATATGGAGGATTACGAAAAAGAGGAATGGAACCAGGAAAATTTAAAAAAGGATATGGAAAAATTGTTAGATTAATTTTACAACAATTGGAAAAATGCGGTTTGGTTGTAAAAGTTGTAGATGGTAAAAAAAAGGGAAGAATTATATCTAACTTAGGAAGAAGCATTATAGATAAAATTTCAACAGAGATTTATAATGAGCTTTTAAAAAATAAAAAATAATATTTAATTTTTAAAATAAAATTAAAGATTTAAATTAAAATAAAAAATACTATTTTTATGAAAAAAAGCATAAGTCTTTTTATAGAATTTTTAATATATGTTTCTTTTTCTCTCCTTGCTCTTTCATATGTGCTTTATTATAGTTATTACGTAACTGAAAGAGAAAAAACAAAATTGGAGATTGAAAATATAATTAGTTTACTTAACGAATATCATGCAATTTTAAGCATTTATAGAAATTGCGGGATATGTAGCTTTACTTTTAAAAAACAACTACCTTTAGGCTCTAAAATTATTTTCTTAAATGATTCAAATATAATATATGCTACTTACACTTCAAGAACTCAATATAATACAGAATCTGCTCATATAAACATAAGTATAGAAAAAAGAGGTTCTTTATTTTATTATAATATTTCAAAAAACACTTATAATTATATTATTTTAAATAACCAAGAATTAAATTTTACTAGAGAGCTATGTATAAAAACAAACATAATTTTTAATCAAATTTTTATAGAAAATTGCTAAACACATATTAAGTTTATATAAAAATTATTTTCTTTAGAAATGTTATAACATATGCAAATCATATTCATTTCCTTAAATAAAAAAGAGATGTTACAATATTTTAAATTTTCAAAATATGTAGGTGTTCTTATTACATAACAGCAGTTTTCCTCTTGATTGGAACATTCATTTATTGAATTATCATAAAATTTTTCTGAAACAATACAAATATATTTCATTTCTAATTGATTAGAAATTAAGTAATCTCTATAAACCTGAACAAAATCTAAAATTTTAGATTTATCAAAATTTTTAGAAATATAAAAAATTTCATTTTCAAAATTTTTCACATATTCAAAGAGGTTGCTTTTTATATCAATATTTGTTTTTAAAACACTCAAAATATAATATGATAGTATCGAAACTATAATTATTGTTGATATAAGAATATATTGTGACTTCATTTGTATAAAATTAAAATAAATGGATCGTACTGTTTATAACCAGAAAATAAATACTTTCCATAGAATGTATAGTTCTTAGTATCTTCCAAATCTCCTAAATTTCCTTTTAAACATACTATATATGTACCTGAAGAAATATTATATATTACATAAATCTTTTCTGGATAACAATCTTCAACGAAATTTCTAAAATTTTCAATATTCAATTTAAAACTAATATTTTCTATATTTTCTCTATTTCTAACATAATTAATAAAAACCAGATATGCCGTAGTTAATATAATTATAGAAACTATTGTTTCAAATAAAACAATCCATCCTCTCATTTTATGTAAATTATTAAATAATCTTCTATTAGCTTATTGTTATATTTAATATAAACATTATATCCTTTAGAGTATGGTTTATTTACTTTATTTCCAACAGAAATATTTAAATTTTTCAAATAAAAAGATGTTTTATCGTCTTCTTCTAAATCTTTTATATCTATATAATATACTTTATTAATGTATTTTAGCTCGTACATGGGCATAGAATAACCGTAATATACATCAATAGCTAGATTGTCCATTGTTTGATTAATACAAAAATAATGTATTCTCGGTCTTAAGAAATTTTGATCACTTAATATGATTACATTTGCTATTCTACTTCCGTAACTTCTGTAAAAAGTAATATTGTAAATATCATCAAAAAACAATAAAACGTATTTACAATAAGAATTACTCAATTTTCGAAGCATTATTTTATTTGTGAATATGTTTTTATTTTTGAAGTTTTCAAAGTTTGTAAAATTAAAGTACTCATCTGGAGTAAAACTAGAAAATCTAAGAGACCAGTTGAATAAATTAAAGTGCTGATTTAAATTAGAAATATTATATTCTGCTATTTCAAAAAACCAGGAACTATTTGAAAATAAAATTCTATAAACGTTAAAGATATCATTATTAAATTCCTTATAGTATTGTATACATGCTATTCCAACATTTTTTATATTTGGATTGGATAGAAAAGTTTCTCTATAAAGAGATAACCTGTAATATACCTCTATTAAAATCTTGTTTTGAAAGTCATAATATATTTTAGAATTATTCATAAAATAATTTGAACACCTTAAATCCATATAGTCTTGAAAATCATAATATATATTTTCAGATACTAAAAATTCCATATCTAAATAACATTTTGGCTCAAAAATTATTTTATATTGAAAATAATCTAAATTTTGAATATTAAAGGCTTCTGCATTTCCATTAATACCTTTTGAAACATTAAAAATTGCTTTTTCTGATGTAAGATAATCTATTTTTATTATTATACCATAAGATTTTCCAGTATTAGATTCTAAACATGTTCCATTTTCCGATAAATAACAATAACTAAATTCTGCCTCTACA
>JAWBIX010000003.1:0-25134 GCA_038833255.1 Nanopusillaceae archaeon
GCATCTCTTGTAAAATGTGGTATTTTTCCATCTTTTTTAACTTCTTGAGCTACAAATTGAGCAAATTTCTTAATATTTTCCTCATTAAATTCAATTTCAGAATTCATTAAAATTTCATATCCATATCCTCTTATTCTAGATCTTAAAGCTGGATGTAAACGTCTTATTGTTTCTATATTTCCTGCAGCTACTAATACAAAATCTGCTGGAGCTGGAGTTGATCTAACCATAGAACCTGCACTTCTTTCAGATCTTCCATATATTGGATATTTTTTTTCTTGAAGTACTGTTAATAATTCTATCTGTACTTCCGGTCTTAATGTACCAATTTCGTCTACAAACAAAACACCACCATGTGCCTTATGTATTGCTCCAGCAACAACTCTTTGATGCGCTGGGGTTTCAAGACCACCAGATTGAAAAGGATCATGCAAAACATCTCCAAATAACATTCCCTCATGCGCCCCTGTAGCATCTATAAAAGGAACTGAATTTTTATCTGAATTGTCAATTAATAATTTAGGTATCCTTTTGTAAATTTGCTTTTGAAGAGCTTGAAAAGAAAAAGATAGTCCAGCAAACAATATCATTGAACCTATAAAAGTAGCTGCTGCCATTATCATATTGCCAATATTATAAAAATACCATGGCATTAAAATTGCAATAATTAATATTATATAATAGTATATTTTGTATATTTTCATTCTTTCCTCTTCTCTATTTCTAGCCTCTTCAACTATCTTTTTACCTTGTCCTGCAGATACTGTAACAATAATGGGTTGATATTCGTCTTTTGGATTTGGATAAACTAAAAAGTCTTGCAAATTTTTTACATATTCTTTGTTTTCGGATAATAATTCTGCTAATGCTTGAGCTACCATAGATTTTCCTGTTCCCGGATCTCCAATAAGTAATAAATGTCTTCTTTGGGCTGCAACTTTTTTTATTATTTCAATAACATGATCTTGACCTATTATTTGATCTATTATTTTTTCTGGAACTTTTATTTCTTCTGTAGTATTAAAATTTAATATTTTTGTTAAATCTGTATTATTACTCATAATTTTTGATTTATACGTAAAAATTAAAAATTAGAAATTTTAAAAAATATTGTATGTTATGTAAAAAAATTATTTTATATTTAATCATTTTAGCTTTTTTCCTTTCATTTGATAAATGGTATACAATAGAAATAGGATTACTTAACTTTATTTTTGCATCAATTTATGCTATAATTGCTTTTATTATATTAAAAGCAGCATATAATTTGATTGCTTCTTATTATGGTCTTGTTGTAGATTTTGATTTATTAGAAATAGAAAAAACAATAAAAAAATATGATCATATAAAAAAGGAAGTTATTGAAAAAAAGAAAAAGCATAATTTAAGTTATTTTTTAACTTTTATAATTGGTTTTCTATCTGCAGGATATGTAATTCCAATTCTTTTTTCTTTAGATTTTATAGTTATAGAAAGTAAAAGATTAGGAAAATCTAAAAGTCTAGATGTTACATATTCTGAAAAAGCAAAAATTGTCTTTTTGAGCACAATTTTTGTTTGGATACTATTTTCAATATTAAAATATTTATCGTCCTTTGGAGCAATATTGTTCGGTTTTGTACATTACATGTATAAATTCTTATTTTATTACACAATATCTTCTATAATACCATTCTGTTTAGCTTTAACAAAAATATTATCAAAGATGGGATATAGATACTTAAAAATATCTATTGGCGATATTTATTTAATGACTAAAAAACCATTTTTAATAGCATCAACAATAACCTTGCTATTTTTATCTATATTTTCTTTAATACTTCATCCTTTACTTTTGATATTTGCTTCAATAATAATTTATTCTGTAGTTTGGTTAAGAAAATATGTTGAAACTATTTAGATACTAATCTTCTATGTATAAATTATTAAATTTAATAGATATACTTTTTTCAATTTATTGTTTTTGGAGAATTCACCTATTATTTCCTATAATTTATATATTCTCTATAAAAACATTTACCTTTCTAATTTTATCCTCAAAAAACTTCTTTAGTAAAGTAAATTTTTTGAATATTTTAGATTTATTGTCATTAATTGTTTTAATTTTAGATATTAAAATATTAATATTCTTTTTTGCTTCATATTTACTGGCAAAATCTTTAATAACTTTATTTTAAATAGTTTCTTGTAGATAAAATTTTATTAATATTTATAATTTCTTTTTTCACCTTTAAGTAAATTAATTCTAATTAATATTTTAAAAATTAAAGATTTATAAGAATTAAATTTATAAATTTTAAATGGCCCAAAAACTTGTCAAAGATGAAAAAAAGGTATGTCCTATATGTGGAAATACAGAATTTGTATTTAATCCAAAAACATCAGAATTGATATGTACTAAGTGTGGGTATGTATTAGATACAGTATTATACTTAGGAAAAGAATGGAGAACAATGGAAGAAAGAGAAGATTCCGAAAGATCTAGAACTGGCAGCGCAATAAGATATTCTAACATTGCCAGTTCATTAATAACAGAAATAGGAGAATCTGAAAGTAAAAGCATTGAAGAAAGAATATTATCAAGAAAGTTAAAAAGATGGCAACAAAGATCTACTAGCTCTTATGAGAGAAATTTAAAATTAGCACAACAAGAATTAAAAAGACTTTCCTCTTTCTTACAATTGCCAAGACAGGTTGAAGAAACAGCTTTAAAATTATATTTAACTGCAGTAGAAAAAGGTTTAATTAGAGGAAGATCTATAGAAGCTGTAATTGCAGCTTGTGTATATATAGCATGCAGAATGCATGATGTTGCTAGAACAATGGATGAGATAGTTAAAGCTTCTGGAATTCATAAAAAAGAATTAGGAAGAACATATAAGCATCTTACACATACATTAAAAATAAAAATAATGCCAATAGATGTTGTAGAATACGTTCACAGATTTTCTTCAATATTAAATTTACCACCAGAAGTTACTGCAACTGCTGTAGAGCTTGTAGAGAAAGCAAAAAATTTAGATATAACAGCAGGAAGAGGTCCTTCAGGAATAGCTGCCGCTGCAATTTATATTGCCTGTGTAAAGCATGGAATTTCTAAAACCCAAAAAGAAATTGCGGAAGTTGCCGGAATAACCGAAGTGACAATTAGAAATAGATATAAAGAGTTAATAGAAAAACTTGGATTAAAAGAAATTGAAGAAAAATTACATAAAGAAGAAGAAGAATAAAATTGATACCAAGCTATAGAATTAAAAAAAGGTATATTTTAGTAGAACACATTCCTGACTTAGAAGAGAAAATAAGAGAAAAGTATATTTATTTTTTTGGATTTTTTAATTTTTCTAAAGCAAAGATAAAAGTTATATTTAGTAATGATAAATTTGATCTTATTTCAATAAATAGAAAATGTATTTATAAATTAATTTTTGTTTTATATTTCTTAAAATCAAGGATTTTAAAAATTTACAAAACAATAAAGGAATTTAAAAAGGAATATAATTTATCTTTTTAAAAATTTTTAATATTGTATCTTTCATGGAATTTGAAGTACCATATCCTGTAGCTGGTTATGATAGAGCAATTACCATATTTTCTCCGGAAGGAAGAATATTACAAGTAGAATATGCAAAACAGGCTGCCAGATCCGGATCAACAGCTATAGGAATTAGGGCTAAAGATGGTGTTGTAATAGTTGCTGACAAAAAAGTTCCTAATAAATTAATTGTTGGAGATTCTATAGAAAAAGTAATTGTTATTGATGATCATATAATTTCTTCATTTGCTGGATTTATTCCAGATGGAAGAGTTTTATTAGATGCCGCAAGGGAAATATCGCAAATTCATAAAATTAATTTTGGAAATAAAATAGATCTTCTATCTCTAGTTAGAGAAATTGGAAATATAATGCAATATTATACAAGATATAGTGGTGTAAGACCATTTGGAGTTTCTATTATTATTGCTGGAATAGACAATGATGATACACCAAAAATATTTTCTATGGATCCTTCAGGAATTTATTATCAATATTATGCTATAGTAATAGGAGAGGGGGAAGAAAAAATAATGCAAGCTTTAGAGAAAGAATATAGGCAAGATATTACTGTTGATGAAGCAATAAAATTAGGAATAAATTTATTAAAAAACCATTTAAAAGATAATTTTACATTCGAAAGAATTGTAGTTGGTTATATAAAAATTGGTGAAAAACCAGTAATTATTGAAGGTGAAAAAGTAAAAGATTTGTTATGAATTCCGTAGTAATTGCAAGATATAATAAAGGAGGATATAATTTTGAGATATATGTAGATTTAGAAAAAGCTATTTTATTTAAAGAAGGTAAAATAAAAAATATAGAAGAAGTGTTAAAAGTACATGAGATTTTTAAAGATGCTAAAAAAGGAGAAAGGGTATCTTCAGAGATTTTAAAAAAGATTTTTGGAAAAGACGATATATTAGAAATTTCAAAAGAAATAATTCTTAATGGAGAAATACAAATAACGACTGAATATAGAAGAAAACTCGTTGAAGAAAAGAAAAAACAAGTAATAGAATATATAAGGAGGATTTCTATAGATCCTAGAACTAACGCTCCTTTTACTTACCAAAGAATAGAGGAGATGATAAAAGATATCAAATATAGTTTTGATCCATATAAACCGGCAGAAAAACAAGCTGAAGAAATAATAAAAGAATTAAAGAAAAAATATCCAATTAAAATAGAGATAAAAAGAGTACTTGTAAAAATACCATTAAATAAATTAAAAATTGTGGGTATTATAAAAAAGAAATATGGAATTGTAGAAGAAAAATATGAAGATTTTTGGATTGGATTATTTGATATTCCCGTCGCATTATATTCTGAATTTGTATCAGATATTTCAAAGTTATCTGAAGGAGAAGCAGAGATTGTAGAAATAAAAAAATAATCTATTTCTTTTCTTCTTTTCCCGAACTTAATGCCATAATTGCTAAACCTAAAATAACAAACAAAAACGGAATTATTAATATCTCTGCTCTAAAAATATATAAAAATAGATCATAAATACCAGCAGTTTCCTCTACTCTACCATATGCCAAAGGAGATAATACATCCATGTAGGCAAAATAAAAGCTGATAAATATAAAAGTTACTAAAAATAGTAAAATTGCGATAAATATATTTCTCATACCAGTATCTGATATTGTTGGCTTCTTTTCAGTAACAAAGATAAAGATTGCAAAAGCAAATAATAAAATTATAGACATAGAAGAAAGCAATGCCAAAAAATAGGAAAACATATAAGATATTCTATAAACATACGATGCCAATATTGCAATACATATAGCAAGAAAAGTAGAAATTGTATTTATTTTTTTATCATCTAAAATATCCTTAGAAAATCTTTTTAACAAATTAAAAGATAAAACATAAAATACTAAAGCTATAAATATAATTGAAAATACATAATATATACCAATTTTTTGAAAAAGATTAACTATAAATTCTGAAAAGGTAGTCATAATATTACTATCTATTGCAAATTATTTAATGTTTCATATATATGAATATATTCGTTTATTTCATTTTTCCAATCATAAAACTTTGCTATGTTGTAAATTTCCTTTTTAGCTTCTAAATATTTTTCAAATTCTAAACTAGAAATAAATAAAATAAAATCTTTTATTTTTTCTAATTCATCATTGAAATTATCTATATCTACAAGTAAAATATATTTGCTTTCTAAATTTTTATTTTTTAAAGATAATGAAAATCCAGTTTTATTAGATATAATTGTTGGAATACCATAATAAACGTTTTCTAATGCAGTATAACCAAAAGGCTCGTATCTAGATAAAAAAATCCCAATATCAAATCCTCTTAAAATTTTTTCTTTAGGCAAATTAAATATTATATCTTGGCCTATATAAATTGGTGCATATACTACTTTTACTTTATCTTTTTCCTCATTATCTAAACCAGATTCTATTAATTTATTTAAAATTATGTCAGTTTTTTCATATAAATCATGGGTCACTATACTTGGTTTACTATTTTTAGAGATTTTTGGTAAATAGTCCTCAAATAGCTGCTTTATTTTATCATATTCTCTTCTTATTAAATGTTTAATTATCTCTGTTTTTTCGGATTCAAAAAATTCTTTTAAGAATAAATAACTGTTATATAATTTTAAAACATTCCCAGATATTCCAGAAACTCCGGTTGGAATAAACAAAAATAAAATTATATTTTTATTTATGTCAGATTTATTTAAATATTTCATTAAATCAATTATAAGATCTATTCCTTTATTATAAAATTCGTATCTACCAATTGTATACATAAAAATTGTATTTTTTAGATCTATTTCATAATAAGGCATGAAATACCATAAAATAAATTCTTCTAACCATTTTCTTGAAATAAGAAATTCCTTTTTTATATCTCTTTCTTCTAAAGAAAGAGAATTATAAATTATTTTATCTGGTTTTCTTCCTAAAAATTTTTCAGATTCTATAGACAATATTTCAGATACTGTTGTAAATACATCACAATACTTTGCTGTATTTTTTTCCATTTGGTGTTTATAATGGATATTTAAACTATATGCTTCCTTATCCGCATCAATTTTATCGATTATTTTCATAACATCTATGTTTTTAGATGACAAAGTTCTTCCTATAACCGTTCCATGTGTTGTAAAAATTGTTTTATAATTTAGTTTTTTTGCTTTTATATAAAGTATCGTTCCTCCAGAAAGCCATTCATGAGCATGCAATATTTTATTAAAATTATATATTTTATCTAATTCTTCTAAAAAAATTCCAACGGCTACAGACCATGCAAACGGCTCATCATACGTATAATCCGAATTAAGAGAATCTATCTGATACCATTCCCAATATTTATACTTCCAATAGTTTATTTCCCTTTTAAAAAAATCGTAAAACTCTATTAAAAATACCTTTGGTTTTCCTCTAATATCCCAATATCCATAATGTAACAAAATTCCTCTATTCAATAAATTTTTATATATTTGTTCAAGTTCGAAAGGTATGTCTTCCTCAACAAATTCAATTATGTTTTTTTTATAAGGACCAATTAAAAAATAATCATTTCCATATTTTTTTACTAGATGTTCTGCTTTAGAACTTAAAACTGTATATATTCCGCCAACTTTATTACATACCTCCCAAGATTCTTCAAAAATCTTCATAAGAAAATTGAAATTATTTTTTCTAAGATAGAAACTTTTCTCTTTTCTCCAGTTATTAGACTAGACAGTTCATCTATTTCCTTTACTATTTTACCTCTATTTTTTAAATAAATTACAGGAATTCTATTATAGTTTATATTATCTATTTCTTTGTTAAAAGATATTATTGCTGAAATTTTCTTTCCAAATTTTCTTTCAATTAATTTAATTATTTCGCTATTTCCATTATATTTATTTAATATTAGTTTTGTTTTTCTTTTATCTAAAAGTTGGAAAAGATAATAATTAGAAAATATTGAAAAAATGTCTGGATTTAATATTAAGAAATTTATATCTGATATTTTTTCGAAAAATAAAATTGTTTCTAAATTATTTGGTAAATCAAATATTATATAATCGTAATATCTTTTTAATAGTTCTATGTCTTTTTCAATTTCTTTAGGTAATGATTTTAATATTTTTAAATGAAAATATTTCAAAGGATAGATTCCATTATATAAATGTTCCCCATATTCTTTAAGATTTGTTTTAGAAAACAACTTTGTAGAATAATTATTAAAATTAGAATCAACTAATAAAACCTTCTTATTATATTCTTTCTTTAAATATGCTGATAAATTTACAGAAATTGTTGTTTTTCCAACTCCTCCTTTTAAAGAAACTATATTTATTATCATATTTCCTCTATAATCTCTTCTTTATTAGCTTTAGTCTCACAAATAAAACTTTCTAAAATTTTGATCATTTCTTCTCTTCTATATACCCTTTTTATTTTTTCTGCTAAAACTTTTGAACCTATAGAATTTTTTATCCAATCAACAAAATGATTTGATTTTTCATTAACATGATATTTAAAACTTTCATCAGAACAAGTCATTAACCACAGTATCAAATCTTGGAGAGTATAGAGTTTTTGTCCATCAACAGTAATAAACGCCTCTTCCTCTTTTTTAACAAAATATCTCATATTAACTTTATAATCTTTTATCTTATTAAGATTTTATGACTGGATTAGTTTTTTATTTTCATGCTCATCAACCAAGAAGAATAAAATATTTTTCCTTTTTTGATATATTAAAAAGCGACAATTATTTTAATGATGAAATAAATAAAAAAATATTGGATAGAGTTGTAAACAAATGTTATAAACCAGCTCTTCAGATGATATTAGATGCTGTACATGAATATAATTTAAAATTCTCTTTTTCAATTACAGGAACCTTAATTGAACAATTAGAATCTTGGCATCCAGAAGTTTTAGATTTGTGGAGAGAGCTTATAGACACAGGAAATGTTGAAATTCTTGGAGAAACTTATTATCATTCAGTTTCTTATTTAATAGATAAAGAGGAATTTAAGGAACAAATAAAATTACATGTCAATAAAATAAGAGAAATATTTGGATATTCTCCAAAAGCATTTAGAAATTTTGAATTGGTATATAACAATGAAATTGGTGAAATAGCATATTCTTTAGGATTTCATACAGTATTAATAGAAGGTACTGAAAAGATTTTGAAATGGAGAAGCCCAAACTATGTTTATAAAGCAAAGGGTATTAATTTAAGATTATTACCAAGAAATTATAGATTGTCTGATGATATAGCATTTAGATTTGGAAATCCTTATTGGGAACATTATCCTTTAACAGCTGAAAAATACTTTAATTGGTTATTACAAACTCCAGGAGATATTATAAATATTTTTATGGATTTTGAAACTATTGGAGAACATATATGGCCAGAATCTGGAATATTTGAATTTTTTAAAAAATTATTTAAATTAGTAGGAGAAAGCGATTATTTTGAAACTTATACTGTTTCTGAAGCTGCTTATAAATTTCCACCAGTTGGAGAATTAGATATACCAGAAATTATATCTTGGGCTGATATAGAAAGAGATTTGTCTGCATGGTTGGGAGATTCTATACAAAATGAAGCACTTAATTATTTAAAAGATCTTTTTGAAATTGCAAAAAGCCAAAATAATAAAGAAGTTTTAAAGATATTGAGATATCTGTCTACATCAGATAATTTATATTATATGAGTTTAAAATATGATGCAGATGGAGATGTACATAAATACTTCAGAGAAGAAGCTTTCGAAACTCCGTATGACGCTTACATATCTTTTATGAATATTTTAAGAGATATAGAATCTAGATTATTAGAAAAAAAAGAAGTAATTAAGATATAACTTTTCTTAATATTTCTTCTACTTTTTTAGAAGAATTATACCAAGAAAGTCCCTTAATATTTTTTAAACAATTCATTATTTCATATTCTCTAAGTTTTGGATACTCTAAAAAGGCTAATATATAATCCGCCATTTTATAGGTATCCCAAAAATCTACTATGGCTGCATCCTTTAAAATTTCTGAAACACCAGATTGTTTAGTAATTATAATTGCATTTTCTCTCTGTAAAGCTTCAAAAGGAGTAAGACCAAACGGTTCTGAAACAGAAGATAAAACAAAAACATCTGCTACATCATATAGAAATTCTGCTAATTCGTCATCCACCCATCCAGTAAAGATTATATTTCTTCCAATACCCATTTCCGCAGACATTTTTATTAGTTGCTCTAACATTTCTCCATGACCAGCAAAAATAAACAATACGTCTTTTCTAAACTCTAAAACTCTTTTAGCTGCCCTTAATAGCCAATCTGGTCCTTTATGCATTGTCATTCTACCAAGATATAATACAATTTTATACTTTTGTTTAATTTTATACCAATTTTTTTTCTTAATTTCAAAATTATCATCTGGAGCATTATAAACTACTTCTATTTTCTCTGGATTACAGTTATAATATTTTATTAAAATGTCTTTTACTCTATTGCTAACGCAGATTATCCTATCTGCACATTTACACGCTTCTAATTCTATTCCAAAATCATGATCTACTAAATATTTTAAATATTCTTCATTTCCGCCAACTCTGTCATATGCTGTTTGATGAACATGCCAAACCAATGGTTTTTTATATTTATTTTTTATTTCTAAAGCTGCTGGAATAGTTAACCAATCATAAGAATATATAACATCGAACTCTAACTCTAAATTTTCTAAAAGTTTTAATAATTTATCTCTATATTCAAAAACTGCTTTTTTATAATCTATTATTGTTTTCATTCTAGAAAATATACTTTTTGTTTGTTTTATAATTGTAAATATATTCGAATATGCTGTTATTTTATTTATATCTATATTTAAACCAATAATTTTTGAATTTTTTAATTTATTTTGCCAAAATCTTTTTACATCTTCTGTTAAATTTGGAATAATAAGATATAAAGTATGATCAAATTGGTCAAGATATTTTAAATAATAATATGTTGCTTTTTCAAGACCACCCGTTTTTTGTGGTAAAACACCCCAACTTAAAAATAATATTTTCATTTAATATTTTTACATATAATCTTTTTTAACAATTTTTCGAAATTAGAATATATGAAACTTGAACTAAGAAATCGCGAGTTTGCATTTTTGTCAAATGAAGGTAGTTTCTTTGTTTTGCCACTAAAAAGGTACAGTAGATTTTTTGGTTTGTTCTTTCCATATAAAAACAGATATATAAAAGTTTTAGATCATATAAAAAATTTGGATATTAAAGAAGAACCTAAAAAGATAGTATTGGAAAGTTCCAATAAAGTAAAAGTACTCTATGACAATTATTATGAAAATTACATATTATTTAAACAAGGGTTAATTTATGAAACTAAAAAAACTTCAAAAATCCAAATATTTTTTGATATAAAAGATATTTACGACGTAGAAGAGTGGGACAGAATATATAACTATAAAGTATCTGCAAATATTTTAAAATTGGAATTTATGAAAAGGGATCTTTTTGTAAAAATATATTTATATGGATTTTCAAATATTATTGAAAATAAAAATAAATGGATAGAGATATATTACAACTTTGACGAAGAAAGAAAATCTCCTCCGTTTAGTAGATACCTATATTGTCCTTTTACTATTTTAGGAAAGAAGATCATTGTTTCTTTATCAAAAAGAATATTAAATATAGAAAATATAAAAAAGAAAAATAAAATAAAAGATTTAATAGAAGATAGGATAAAATCTTTTATTCATAGCTGGATATCTGCGGGTTATCCATGGTATTATCAAGAATGGTCTAGAGATATTTTGATATCTTTAAAAGGACTTTATTATATATTAGGTAAAGATTTTATAAGAAAAAAATTAATCGAATATTCTAAATATTTTTTACCTAACGGAAAAATGAAAAATTTAATTAACAATGGTTTAAATGGAAATTCCGATAGCTATGGTTTGTATGCAAAAAGAGTATTTGATTTCGAACATATATTTTTAAAAGAAGAATTTTTGAGATTAGTAAATATAATAGAAGATAATTTACCAAAATTTACAGAAACGCATTATGATCCAAGAACAAAATTATTTATGGCATTTCCAAATGAAAGTTGGATGGATACTTTAAACAGAAAATATCCAATAGAACTTCAATTTTTAATTTTAAATATTTATGAAAATCTTTATAGAATCAAAAGAGATGATAGATATAGAGAACTATATTTAGATTTAAAAGAAGCTGTAGAGAAAAAATATTTAAGAGATAATAGTTTAATTGATACTTTTGAAGATTCTAGAATAAGACCAAACGTATTTTTATGTTATTATATTAAAAAAGATGTTTTTCCAGATGAAAAATGGGAGAAAATTTTCGATTATACACTAAATCATTTATGGCTAGATTGGGGTGGTTTATCTTCTTTATCAAAATTTGATTCAGAATTTATAGATAAACATAATGGAGATTCTATGTTTGTTGACAAAGAAAAATCTATGCATAGAGGAGATTCATGGATATATTTAAATCATATTGCTGCAATTTGTATGTATAATTTAAATAAAGAAAAATATGCTTATTACATAAACAAAATTTTGTTTTCTTCTATAGAATATTTAAAGGATATTGGAACACTTCCCGAACTTTCATCTGCAAAAGAAAGAGACGTATCTGGAGCCATTTCTCAATTATGGTCTTTATCAACTTTTGTTGAATTATTAAAGGAACTAAAAATAGATTGGAATAAAATTGAAGAATTATTAAAATAAATTAATCTAAATAATATGCCGCGGTAGCTCAGCTGGTAGAGCGCTGCCCTGGTAAGGCAGAGGTCCCGGGTTCAAATCCCGGCCGCGGCTTTATTTGAGAATTTTGGGGCCGTCGTCCAGCTTGGAAGGATGCCGGTTTGGGGTGCCGGTGGTCCCGGGTTCAAATCCCGGCGGCCCCATTCAACAATTTTTAATTTTAAAATACAATAATATTATGCGAAAGTATGTTTTTATAACTGGTGGCGTTCTAAGTAGTGTTGGTAAAGGAGTTACAACAGCTTCACTAGCATTATTATTTCAAAGAATGGGTTATAATGTAACTGCAATAAAGATAGATCCCTACGTAAATGTTGATGCGGGAACAATGAATCCTTATGTCCATGGAGAAGTTTTTGTAACAAAAGATGGCGGAGAAACAGATTTAGACATAGGTCACTATGAAAGGTTTTTACATATAGATTTATCTAAGAAAAATAATATAACTACTGGTCAAATTTATTATTCCGTGATCTTAAAGGAAAGAAAAGGAGAATATTTGGGAAGTTGTGTTCAGATAATTCCACATATAACAAATGAAATAAAAGAAAAAATAAAAGAAATTGGAAAAGAAGGAAACTATGATATTCTTTTTATAGAAATAGGAGGAACTGTAGGTGATATTGAAAGTTTGCCATTTTTAGAGGCTGCAAGACAAATGAAATTAGAAGAAGGTGAAAGAAATGTTGCTTTTGTTCATGTTGCACTAGTTCCAACATTAAAAACTACTGGAGAACAAAAAACAAAGCCAGTACAACATAGTTTACAAGAATTAAGAAGAATTGGTATAATTCCAGATATTATTGTTGCGAGAAGTGAAAATCCGCTAAATGAAGAAGCCAAATATAAAATTTCTTTATTTGGAAATGTACCAAAAGAAGCAGTAATATCTAATTATGATGTAGATTCTATATATGAAGTACCTATAATTCTTAAAAATCAAAAAGCTCATGAAATTCTAGCTAAAAAACTAAGCCTAGAAATAAAAGAACCTTATCTTTCTGATTGGCTTGATTTTTTAGATAGAGTAAAAAGAGCAAATAAAATAATTAAAATCGCTATGATAGGAAAATATACAAAATTAAAAGATAGTTATTTAAGTATTATAGAAGCTCTAAAACATTCTGCAGCATATTTAAATTTAAAATTAGAATTAAAATGGATTGAAGCTACAGAAATAGAAAATAATAATTTTGATTTGGAAAAATTATTAGAAGTTGATGGGGCTATAATACTACCAGGATTTGGTGTAAGAGGAGCTGAAGGAAAAATAAAAGCAATAAAATTTTTAAGAGAAAATAAAATAAACACAATAGGGATATGTTTCGGTCTGCAATTGATGTCTATTGAAATTGCTAGAAATATTTTGGGACTTTCCGATGCAAATAGTACGGAGTTAGATAAAAATACTAAACATCCTTTAGTAAAATTAATCAAAGACGATATAAATTTTTATGGTGGAACTTTAAGGTTAGGAGAGATTCCTATAAAATTAGAAAAAAATTCGAAAGTCTTTGAGATATATAAAAAAGAAATCATTTATGAGAGACATAGACATAGGTATCACATCAATCACAAGTATTTAGATGCTTTAGAATCTGCAGGATTTATTGCAAGTGGTTTTAGCTTAGATGATTATAATATAATAGAATTTATGGAATTAAAGGATAATTTTGTATTTATTGGAACTCAAGCTCATCCTGAATTTAAAAGTAGACCATTAAATCCTTCTCCTTTTTATACATATTTTTTAGAAAAATCAAGAAAGTAAATTATTTACAAATTCTGCAAACTTTTTAGCTGCTTCTTCCAATAATCCTTCATCATTTTTTATAATTTCTACTATTGTATCATACATGTACATAAATGGAATTGTATAGTAGAGAGAAAGTTCCTGATGTATCTTTATTCTTTCTAAATCATCCTTTTCCCTAATTCTAGTTTCATCTTTAATTCTTCTCATTAATATTTTATCTGGATCTGAAAATACAAGAACAATGGCTTTTGGCTTCAATAAATCTGCAATTTCCTTTGTTACACCTGCTTTAAAACCAGTACTAGTTTCTATTACAAAATGTGTAGTTAAAATAACATTTTTGTCCTTATAATTTTCTAAAATATATTTAGTCGCCATTTCCTGTAACTTTCTTTGATCTTCTGGGGATAGAAGCTTTCTTATATCGTCTCTCTGTTGTATACCATATATTTTCTTAGCGAAATCAAAAACTATATCTCCAAATTCTAACATTTCCACATCCTTTTTAATATATTTCTTAGCCTCATTTACTAAAGATGTTTTTCCAGAAGCGGGAATTCCAACAACCAATATAATCATTATTAAAATTAAGAATTTCCAAAAATTAAAATATGAATCTTTCTTTCCCTAGGTCCATCAAATTCTGCCAAAAATAGATCTTGCCATGTTCCCTTTATTATAAAATAGTTTTTAATTGGAAATATGTAAAATTGTTTGAATATAGAGGATAAAATATGTGAATCTGCATTATTATCTATTTTATTATGATAATATTCCCCGTTTTCTGGACATAACCTTTCAAAAAAATTAAGATAGTCCCTTCTTATATTATCTTCATCTTCATTTGCAAACAAACCACATGTAGCATGCGGTAAAAATATTAAAACTACTCCCTCTCTTATTTTTGATTTATTAACTGCCTCTTCTACCAAATTTGTTATATTCACAAGTTCTCTTCTTTTATTAGTTTTTAAAGTATATTCAAAAAACTTTATTTCCATAAAAATAATTTATCTTTTTATGAGAATATTTATTTTTTATTCAAATACTGTAAGAACTGACGGAAATTTTAGAGACATTTACCATTCTGGAAGATTAGATATACTACTTCATTCCATAATTCATGCTTTTTTCATATCAAATGGTTTAAGAAAATATGTAGAATTTAATATTATATTAAATGGACCTCCAGATCCTCCAAGAAGAATTAAAATTGAATCTAATATAGAAACTCCATGGTCAAAAAAAGATATCGCTACTTTACTAAGTTCTTCCCTCAAAAAATTTAACAAGAAAAAAATGCCTATTTATGCTTTTCCAGGGGTATTTGTAGAAAAAAAAGGATTTAAAGAAGTTGTAGAAGAATATATACAACAAGGAAGAAACATTTATGTTTTAGAAAAAAATGGTATAGAAATCAAAGATATAAAAATTGAGAATCCAGTTTTCGTAGTTGGAGATTTTTTAGGAATTCCAAAAGATGAAAAAAAGTGGTTAAAAGAGATATCAACATTTATCTCTCTAGGAGATATTCCATACTTTACATCTCAAGTAATTTGTGTATTAAACTGGTATTTAGATAATTTATGTTATTATAAAGATTTTTGGGATACTGGCTTTAAATTTCAGGAACTAAAGAAAAAAATAAATGTATAGAATTGTAGGAATAGATTTAGCAGCAAAAGAAAAAAACAAAACTGGTTTGTGTTATAAAGATACAATATTAAAATTTAAAATAGTTTATACTAATGAAGAGATTCTTGAAATTATAAAATCTATAAAACCAGATATTGTTGTAATAGATGCTCCTTTAAGTAAAGAAAAGATTCCTTTTAGAGATAGTGATTTAGAATTATTAAGGAGAGGATTTAGGCCAATGCCACTAAGTATAAAAAGTATTTTTGAGCTTGCAAATAGAGGAATTTTGATTAAAAATGAAATAGAAAAAACTATGAAATCTAAAGTATTAGAAACTTTTCCAAGAGCTGTAGAAAAGATTTTAGGATTTAAATATGAAAAATTTAAACATTATTTTAAATCAAAACATTTATATGATTCTTGGCTATGTTATCTAGCTGGGTTATACTATAGCATTGGAAAAAGCGAAAATATAAATGGAATAATAATCCCAAAATGGTAATACATAGATTGTTGCTTTCTGAAAAAATAAGTAAAAACCCAGAAATAAGAGAAAGTCTCTTCTGGTATTTCTTAGTTTTAGAAAAAAAAGCTCCATCAAAAATTAACATCTGTATAAGAATTCCTGTGGAAGAAAATTTAACTGAACTTTCTTATAATGAATTATGGAAATTGCATGAAGAAAAATCTAAAGAATTCAATGAAATTAAAGAAGAAATAATTAATGGAAAAAGTATTTCAGAAAAAATAATTTTAGAAAACTCTTTTCTCGATCTAAAGATAGAAATTGTTAAGAGAATTATAAAGTCGTGCACTTTATGCGAAAGAAAGTGCAAAATAAATAGAGAAACCGAAATAGGATTTTGCAGAGTTAAAGAAACGCGCATATCTGAATATTTTTTACATTATGGAGAAGAATTACCGCTAATACCATCAGGAACTATATTTTTTACTGGTTGTAATTTTAAATGTGTTTATTGCCAAAACTGGACAATATCGCAATATCCTAACAACGGAATTTCCGTAAATTATATCGATTTAGCGAATATTCAAGAGAACTTGTATAAAATGGGAGCAAAAAACATTAATTGGGTTGGCGGAGATCCTACCCCGAATATTTATGAAATTTTAAAATCTATGAAAGAATTTGCAAAAAGAGATTTATATATTCCACAGTTATGGAACAGTAATATGTATCTTTCAGAGGAATCTATGAAAATTTTACTAGATTTAATAGATATTTGGTTACCCGATTTTAAATATGGAAATGACGAATGTGCAATGAAATATTCTTTTGTAAAAGATTATTTTAAAATTGTTTCAAGAAACCATTTAATGATAAAAAATGAAAGTGTTATAGTAAGACACTTAGTTTTACCAAACCATATTAATTGTTGTTCCAAAAAAATTTTGGAATGGATTGCAAAAAATACTCCAAATTTTTTAGTAAATATTATGGATCAATACCATCCAGATTATTTAGTTTTATCTACAAATAATTATCCAGAATTATCTAGAAGATTATTTGAAAATGAATTATATGAATTATACAAATTTGCAGATTCTTTAGGTATTAAATGGAAAGAAATTTCTTTATATTAATTTTTTAATATTTATTTTAAAAATGGGCCCGTAGCTCAGCCAGGATAGAGCGTCGGGTTGCGGACCCGAAGGACGAGGGTTCAAATCCCTCCGGGCCCGTAAAATATTCAAAAATATTTTTTAAATATCTATATAATGCTCTCAAAAAACAAATTGTACATCTTATTTTTTATTCTTGGTTTCTTTTTTGGATTAAATCTCAGAAATTTAATTCAAATAGATATTAAAAAAGAAGTAAATATCTTGGAAATAAACAGATCTGTACAAATACCCTTAGTTGCCGTATCAAAAGATGGAAGAGGAGTTTTAGAGTATGGATATTTAAAAATAACTGAAGGATCTGGCAAAACATATATCTCAATAAATCCCTTCGTAGAACCTGATACTCAATATTCTTTTGAAATTGCAAAAGAATTTATATGTAAATATTTAAAAGTAGACTGTTCCAAATATGATTTTATTTTAGAAATAGATTCTAAGTCTACTTTAGTTGGTGGTCCAAGTGCAGGAATATCCTTTGCTATAGGAATATATTGCGCTCTAAATAATAAGAATGTTAATAATCTTATTGCTTCTACAGGAACTATCGATTCTAATGGAAAAATAGGTTTTGTTGGAAATATAATTGAAAAAGCCATAGCAGCTGCCGAAAATAATAAAAAATATTTCTTTATACCTAAAGGACAAAGTATTGTTTATACATATGAAAAAGTTGAAGAAATTAAAGAAATTTTTCCCGGTTTTATTATTAAAAGTGTAAGATATGTACCAAAGCCGATAAATATAACGGAAGAATTTTATAAAAAATATAATATGTTTATAATTGAAGTTTCTTCATTTTTAGACTTATTAAATTACGATATATGTTTATAAATAATGAAATGCTCCAAATGCAATGATAAAGCAATAATAAGCTATCCTGTAAAATTTTGTAAAAAACATTTTACAGAATACTATATCAATAAAATAAAGAATACGATAGAAAAATGGAAAATGTTTTCTAAAGATGATAAGATATTAGTAGCTGTTTCTGGTGGAAAAGATTCCTCCTCTTTAGCTTATTGCTTGCATTTATTGGGTTATGACTTTGAAGGACTATATATAAATTTAGAAATTCCTAATTATTCTAATTTTTGTGAAGAAAAAGTTAAAGAATTATTTAAAATAATGAACAAAAAACTAAATATAATAAGAATATCCGAATATGGAGTTAAAGTAAGTAAAATAAAAAACAGACCTGTTTGTTCTGTATGTGGAATCATAAAAAGATATTTAATGAATAAATTTGCATACGAAAATGGTTTTACAGTTTTAGTTACAGCACATACCGCTACAGATGAAGTTTCTTTCTTTTTTATGAATATTAGATCAGGCAATTTAATGGCAATTTCAAAACAAAAGCCAATTTTATTAGGGTATAAAAAATTTGTAAAAAAAGTAAAACCTTCTATATATTTAACAGAAAAAGAAAATTTAATTTTTTCAATAATAAATAATCTACCAATATGTAGAATTGAATGTCCTTATTCAGAAAATAATACTCAAAATATAATAAAAAGAAAGATATATGAAATTGATAAAGAATTTAAAAACTTTATAATTTCTTCTATTAAATTTCTAGAAAAAGTTGAAATTCCAATTAAAGAATCTGAAATCTATGAATGTAAAAGCTGTGGATATTTAACTTCCAAAAAAGATAATTTATGTTCTTTCTGTAAAATAAAAAATTACTTTAGCAATAAAAAATAAAAACATTTTGATATTTAATTACTTTATGAATAATGGATATCGGAAGAGTTAATTGGAAAGAAATTTTTGAAAATAGTGAACATTGGAGTGTAAAAATCGCAAAATTGGCAATTGAAAGATTTAAAAAATATAAAAGTGAAAATAAAATAAAATCTGATAGTATTGTTATAAGATGTGCTGGAACTCCAACAGGAGTATATCATATTGGTAGAGCAAATGAAGTTATTAGAAGTTACTTTATAGCTAAAGCAATTGAAATTTTAGGATATTCTTCAAAAATTATTTTTACATCTGATGATAGAGATCCTGCTAGAGGATTTCCAGAAATGATTGTGGATAAAGACGGGTATATAGTTATGTTTCCGGAAGATCTAAAAAATGAATTTGAAAAAAAGTATAATGGCTTCCCAGTTTGTAATATTCCTGATCCTTTTAAATGTCATTCTTCATGGTCTGAACATTTTATAAACGTATTTTTAAATGAATTGAATGAATTAGGTATATTAAATTCTGTAAAATTTGAATATTACTCTCCAAACAATCTTTATATTACTGGAGAATGGGATGATGGAATAAAAAAAGTTTTAGAAAATAAAGAAAAAATAAAAGAAATTTACAGAGAATATAAACAACATATAAGGGAATATGCCTTTTCTCCTATCTGTGAGAAATGTGGAAGAATAGGAACAACCATTGTTCTAGAATATGATAAAGAGAATGAAAAAGTTAAATATGTTTGTGGCGGAAGACATTTAAAGAAAAAAACAGTAGAAGGATGCGGATATGAAGGATATACAAGTATAAGAAATGGTAAATTAGAATGGTATATTGAATGGGCATGGAATTGGAAATACTTTGAAACTATAGTAGAACCTATGGGAAAAGATCATTGGGTGTCTTCTTGGAGAATTTCTCCAAAATTTTCAAGAGAGATATTTAATTGGGAGGAACCCATTCCTTTATTCTATGATTATTTCACAATAGACGGAAAGAAAATATCTGGATCGAAAGGAAATGTATATAATATTACAGAATTTCTCAGAATTATAGAACCAGAAATATTTTTATATTTCTATACAAAGAAACCGGACTCTGAAAGAGATATAGCTGTAGAAAACATATTTCTACTAGTTGACGAGTTCGACAGATTTGAAGAAAAAGTTTACAAAACTCTAAATTTATTGGAAAATGAAGAGATTACATTAGATGACTTAAAAGATGAAAAAACAATTAATAGAAAAAATTTAGCTACAATTGAAGATTTAACAGTTTATTATCTAGTAAGATTGGGAAATTTGGAAAAAGAAAAACCATTTAGATTACCATATACCTTTGCTTCTATAATAGGACAAGTTATTATTCCTAGAAAGTATCTTGAGAAAACGGATAAACCGGTCTTTAAAGTATTTAACGAGAATATAGATAATATTTTAAATAGAATTTCAAATATTATAAAATCTGCATATAAAGTAAACTTATCCTATTCTGAATTGTTAAGAGTATTTGAAAGATGCAGAAAAGCAGGATATTGGGGAATAAAATATGCTCCAAGTCTTTATAAAATAGAAATTAATGAAGATGTAATTGAAATTGACTTAAATGATAAAGAAAAATTATTAATAAAAGAAATTATAAATATAATAAATTCTTCTTCAGACGAATATATAGAATTACAAACAAAAATACATAACTTAATAAAAGAAAATACAGACCCTAAAGAATTTTACAAAAAACTATACAAAATATTAATAAAAAAGGAAAATGGACCAAAAATAGGTAATTTAATATTAACAATAGGAAAAGAAAAAATTATAGAAATTTTAAGTAGATATGTTTAAAATTTAAATTTTATATAAAATTTATCTATTTTTTTATCTCCTTCTTTAGTAGATATAATTGCATCTTTTGTCTCTAAATTTATTTCATCTATCTCGTTCTTTAGTTTTAACAATATTTTTATTACTTCATTAAATTCTACATTTATTTTTCCATATAGCTTCCTTTCTTTTATTAGACTTCTTATATAATCTTCCAGAAGAGATAAAAACATTTTATTGTATTTATTTCTATCTTTATCCAACTTTTCTATATATAGATCTATATTTTCTACTTTTATTCTAAATTTTTTTTCTATATTTTTTACAATTTTAATAAATTTATTGTATTCTTCTATTACTCTTTCGCCAGCAATTATTCTAAATCTTATTAATCCATCTGCTATTTTTTCTACACCAATTATTTTAACAAAACCAATTTCAGAAGTGTTGTCTAAATGTGTACCAGAACAGGCTTCAGCATCCAAATCTTCTATTTCTACAATTCTTAAGTTTACTTCTGGTATAAATCCACCCTGATATATTGTAAAGCCGTATTTGTTTTCAGCTTCATCTCTTCTTAGTATATATTTATTTATTTTTCTTCCTTCTAAAATTATCTTATTAATTTCTTGTTCAATTCTTTCTATTTCTTCTTCAGATGGTATTTCATAATGTGTAACATCTAATCTTCCTTCAAATTCATCTTTTTCAGCACCTGCTTGCCAAATATGGTTACCATAAAATTTTCTTAAAACTCCCGTAAGTAGATGAACTGCAGTGTGATGTTTTGCCGTTTTATATCTTATATCTCGATTTATTATCTGTAGAACTTCTCCTTTATAATCAATTTCCCTATCTAATACATGAAATACTATTTTATTTTGTTCAAAGCATTTTAAAACTTTAGCATATGTTTTTTCAAATTCCAAAACATTTTCATTATATCCAATCATATACTCCTTTATTAGATCTTTTACATACTCTGGAAAGTCTATATTTTCTATTATTTTTTTATTAAATTCTTTCAATCTGTCAATAAAAAATATCCAACCTTCATCACTCCTCTGTCCACCTTTTTCTGGATAAAATATTGTCTTATCAAAAACAACAATATTTTTATTTATAATATCTAATAATTTTCCACTAGTATAATATTTCTTCCAATTATCATAAAATTCTTTTATTGTTTCTGGATAGTTACTATCTATAATTAATGGGCTCTCTATTTTTTCTACTTTTTTTGATCTTTTCTTATGTTCTTCTAAATATTTATAAAATTCCATTGGAATTTGAATATTCTTATATTCCTTTACTATCTCTGGAGATATTCCATAGGATGTATAAAGTTCAAATAATGTTTTTGCATCATAAACTTCGATTTTGTCTAATATTTTTCTAGATTTATTTTTTATATCCAAATATTTCTTCTTTTCATATTCTAAAATTTCTGAAATTTCTTTTATATTTTTGACAAGATGTTTTTCATACCAATCTTCTGAAATTTTTTTGATTATTTCTTCTATTTCAATATTTTCAAAATATTTTTCTAAGAAATTAAAGGTTCTTCTAGCAATAAATCTTAAATTATAATTTCCTCCAATATTAGAAGGAAGTGCACCGTCTGATATAGCAATATATAATGACCTTAAATGATCAGCTATGGAGTATACCGCTCTCAAAGCTTTTATTTCATTTTCTAAGTTTTTTCCTATTTTTTCTTTTACAAAATTTATAAACTCCTCTAATTTTTTTTCTGAAAAATCAAAATTTGCTGCAAGAGAAAATACTTTTGACATTAGATCGTAATCCAAATCTACTTTCAAATTTTCTTTTAAAAAAGAAATAGTGTTAGGAAATACTGAATCATAAGAAGTTAAAGTTCTTCCCATAACCCAAGCCAATCTTTCATGACCTATACCAACATCAAGTATTTTTAAATTCTTTAATTCTTTCCATTCATCATCAATAACCTTATATTGCATATATACTTGATTTGCCATTTCTAGACCAGCGTAAAAGAATTCCAGACATGTTCCAGCATTTCCACCACCAGACCACGTATCCTCATGAAAAACAAAATTTTCCACAGGGAAATTATTTTTTTCAAACCATTCATATAAATCCATAAAGTACTGATTTATATCATATTCTTCAGGAGTTACAAAAGCATGCTGACCTAACATTACAAAACCTGTATAATGTCTTCCTGTTAATCCAACATTTTCTATATCGTTAAATCTCAAACAAAATTGTGGAATAAATATTTTTTTTGATGGTGGATCTATTATACCATCTGTTACCCAAGGTTGAAATACCGTTATTGATGCTATAACAAAATCCAAATCATCTCTCCATCTAGCAATAACAGGATATCTTTTTATCGCTTTATACCCTTTTTTCTCAAAATGTAGAGATATATCTTCCAATATTTCCAAATAATTTCTTTTTTTAGAAACCTCTTTTCCTATAAAAGAATATTGTTCGTGATCACCACAAATATCTCTTTCTTCTTTAGACCAAAAATATTTTCCACAAATTTTACATTTTCTTCTAATATAATTTAAATCTTTTAAAGAACTAACAGGAAAAAAATTACTTAAATTTTTAGATAATACCTCTTCTTTTAAGAATTTCATATTTTTGCATTGTTAATATATCTTCCGTAGTTATTTCACCCCCACTAAGTATTTTCTTTTGTATTTCATTATATTGCCTTATAATTTCTTCTTTATCTATATTATCTATTTTAATTTCCTCCGTAGTCTTAGATATATTAGAAACATATTTACCGAGTAGATCCTCTAAAACTTTTTCTAATTCTAGTATTTTTTCTTTAATTTCTTTTATTTTATTTTTTATAGAATTGTATTCTTCTATTTTCTTCTTTAAATCTTCTTTTATATTTTTTATTTGTTCTTTAACTTTTTTTCTCTCCTCTATATTTTTCTTTATATTAGTTCCAATTATAATAAGTTTCGATCTTAAAGCTGACAATTCTTTTTTCTTTTCGTCAATTTCTTTCAGAAATATTGTTAGTTCCTCGTATTTTCCTAATAATTTTCTTAAATATTTTATTCTATACCATATCTTCTTTTCTTGTTGATAGCTAAGTATTTCTGTTTGTAAGTAATACTCTAAAGTTTCTAATTCTTTAATGTATTTGTTTATATTATTTATAAGGTCCTTTTTCTTTTCAATCTCTTTTATCTTTTGGTCATGTATTGATAGTTCTTTTTTTATTTTTTCTATAGCTTCTAGTGTTTTCGCTCTTTCTTCCATTAATTTATCTATAGTATTAGTATATTCTTGTCTTTTATTTCTTAATTCTTTTAATTTCTCGAATAATTCTTTTATTTCCAAATACAATGTTTTCTTTCTTTTGTATAATTCTTTCTTTTCTTCTCCTAATTTTGAAAGCTCGGCTTTCGTTGTTATAATACTTCTATATATCTTTGACAACTCTGTCACTTCTAAAAAATATATTTTTAGTATTTATAAATTTTTTTAGAATCCGAAAAGTGAAGCCAATCCTTCTATTGCTTGTTCTTCCTTTTTCTCTTCTTTCTTTTCTTCCTTCTTAGATTCTTGAGCTGGAGCTGATGTTTGCACTGATACAGAAGGTGCTGAAACCATTATGGCTTCTTCTTTTATTTTTTCTATATCCACTCCTTGAATTGCAGCTAATAATGCTTTTATCATTGCCTCATTTACTTCTATTCCTGCACTAGCTAGCACTTTCTTAATATTTTCCTCATTTATTTCTTTTTTTGCTTCGTGCAATAATAATGCTGCATAAATATATTCCATTCCCATTTATAATTTACAACAAAAGAAAGATTTAAAAGTCAATTTCGTAAAGTTTTTAATACAATTAAAAAATTTTAAAAAATAAAAGTTTTATTTTTCTATATTTTCAAATCTATTTTTTAATTTTTCTAAAACTTTAGGCATAGTAGTATATTCTAGATCTTCAAATGAAACTCTATGTGGCTCAAAAGGACCATGCCTTCTAAGGTAATCAGATATCATATTTGCTATGTTTCTAGAATAATCAAATGCTGGATCATCAAACATATCTTCTGGTCCTATAAGATTTCCATTCTTTAATTGAAAACCTAAGGCAATCACTCTTGGAGGTCCATCAAATCTTGTTGGATGTGCATTTTTTAAAGAAACTGGCATTAATGGTCCCCAATGAGAACCTCTCATCCATCCTGCTACTAAATG
>JAWBIX010000004.1:0-21519 GCA_038833255.1 Nanopusillaceae archaeon
ACCATTTTCAATAATTATTTTAACATTTTTTTCTAAGTTTTCATTTATTCGTTTATCTAATTCATTATACATAAACAAATGGGAATGGACATCTATAATCATCAATTTTTATATATCTGTAAATTAAAATATATTTATGACTTATGAAATATGGACGGAAAAATATAGGCCACGTAGATTATCTGAAATTAAAGGACAAGATGAAATAATAAAACATCTAAGAGCTTTTGTAGAACAAAAAAATCTTCCACATCTACTATTTTCTGGTCCCCCGGGTGTTGGAAAAACTACTGCAGCTTTAGCTTTAGCTAGAGAATTATATGGTGATGAACAGTGGAGAACAAATTTCTTAGAATTAAATGCTTCTGATGAAAGAGGAATAGATGTAATCAGAGAAAAAGTAAAAGAATTTGCAAAAACAAAACCAATAGGAGACGTTCCATTTAAAATAATATTTTTAGATGAAGCAGATGCTATGACTAGAGACGCTCAACAAGCATTAAGAAGAATAATGGAACAATATGCTGGAATTACGAGATTTATTTTATCTTGCAATTACTCATCAAAAATTATAGAACCCATACAATCAAGAACAGTGGTATTTAGATTTAAACCTCTCTCTAAGGAAGCAGTTTTTGATATATTAAAAAATATTGCTGAAAGAGAAAAATTAATTATTGATGAAGAAGCTCTAGAGGCTTTATATTATATATCTGAAGGAGACATGAGAAGAGCAATTAATATATTACAAGCAGCAGCAATTTATAATAAAAACATAACAGCAGATATGATTTATGAAGTTGCCTCCGTTGCAAAACCAAAAGAATTACAAGAAATTTTGAATCTTGCTTATTTAGGAAGATTTGCTGAAGCTAGAGAAAAAATGATAGACTTGATGATAAAATATGGTTTGGCTGGAGAAGATTTAGTAAAATTGTTGTCTAAAGAAGTTATGAATTTAAATTTAGAAGATAAGGAAAAATTAGAAATTCTTTATTATCTTGGAGAGATAGAGTTTAGATTAATGGAGGGAGGAAATCCAATGGTGCAGCTCGGCGCTTTTCTAGCTTATTTGGGATTAAAAGGAATTAAAAAGTAATGGATATAACGAAAATTCCTAAATTTTTAATTTGGATAGCAATTTTTGTCTTTAGTGTTTTTGTTTTATATTTATTATATAACTTTCTAGCTTATAGATTTTCAAAACCATATGAAAAATACATATTTGTAGATTGCTTTTATAGTAATGAGACTTCTATCGTAATACTTACCGCAAAAGACAATGTAAAGAATATTGTTATTTATGATATAAATTTGCAAAATAAATGTGAAATAGCAAATCTGTATAAAGATTCTATGGATGTATGTAAGATTAGTAATGTTAAGACAGGAGGAAAAGTATTTGTCAAAATAAATTTTGAAGTAAATAATAAAACATATTCTGCAGTATCTGAATGTAAAATTGAGGAAAGGAAAAGCATATTAGATTGGTTATTTAGCAAATAATGAACATTCTGTGGATAAAAAAATATGCTCCGAAAAATTCTTATGAAATTATAAATCAAACAGAGGCCATTAATGAAATAAAAGAATTTATTTTAAAGCAACAAAGGGATAAAAAAGCTTTGTTACTGTATGGTCCACCAGGTACTGGAAAAACTAGCTCTGTATATGCAATAGCAAATGAATTAAATTATGAAGTCATTGAAGTAAATGCCTCAGATGTAAGAACCGCTAGAGCAATTCATGCTCGTTTAGATGAGGCTATAAAAGGAAAAACATTTTTTTATAAAGGAAGAGTTATACTAATCGATGAAATTGATGGATTAGCTGGATTTTATGACAGGGGAGGAATAGGAGCGATAATAAATATTATAGAAGAATCCAAATGGCCAGTAATTCTTATAGCAAATGACCCGTGGGATCCTAAATTTAAAAAATTAAGAGATATGTGCAAATTAGTAGAATTTAAAAAATTATCTATGACAGATATATTCAAGGCTCTTAAGAGAATTTCTTTAGCAGAAAAATTAGATATAGATGACGAGGTACTAAAAACATTAGCACAGAGAGCGCAAGGAGATTTAAGAAGCGCAATAAATGACTTGCAAACATTGGCAAATCTTAGAAAAAGAATTTCAATGAGCGATATTGCAATATTGGGTTATAGAGATAGAGAAATTCAAATATTTCAGGCTCTTGGACAATTTTTCAAATCATCTACTTTAAATTCTGCAAGAACAGCATTTATTAATGTAGATATGGATCCTGAAGAGATAGAAGCCTGGATAGAAGAAAACATATCTAATGAATATGAAAAAATAGAGGAAATATTTGAAGCTTATGATTGGATGAGTAAAGCAAGGATATTTTATGGGAGAATTTATATAAGACAGTATTGGGATCTTTTGAAATATTATACAACAATAATGTATGGAGGGGTTGCATTAGCTAAGAAACAACCCTATAAGAAGTTTACTAAATATAGGATGCCAACACTATTTAGAAGATTATCTAAAAGTAAAGAAGCTAGAGAAAAAATGGAAAATATCATTAAAGATTTAAAGAAAAAATTACATACGTCAACAAAGAGAATTAGAGAAGTGTATATAAATATTGTTTATTCTCTTTTAAAAATAAATGAAAAAGTGGCTAGAGAGTATTTGAAATCTTTTGGATTGAAAGAAGAAGAAATAGATTATATAATAGAGACTATTAAGAACTTATGAAATTAGTTAATAAGCAACAACTTTTGCAAATATTAAGGGAAATTTCAAAGGAATACGGCATTGAAGAAATAAATCTAGATGATTTTATTTTTTTGTTAAATAAAGAAGGAAAGATTTTTTTAGTATATAAAGATTTAGAGAAAATAATAGATAGAATAAAATTTAACAATTGTGGTTTGTATATCATGAAAATTGAAAAAAATAAAATAAGATTTAGTATTGAAGGTTCTCAAATATTTGGTCCTTTGGCAAAAAAAAGAGTTCTAGAATTAGATTTGAAAAAAATATTTTGTATTTCTAATGAAATGAAAAAAATCTTCTTAGATATAGATAATGGGTTTTATATTCTTAGAGATGGAAATAATTTTGCAGGAACAATTTTAGTAAAAAATAAGGAAGTAAAAGATTATATTCCAAAAGAAAGGAAAATTTATGGGGAAAGTTGCATGAATGATGGTAGTATTTGACCAAAGAAGATATTAGTTATTATATATATTCCTGTAGCAATCCAAATTAATAACGCAAAATCTATAAAAATACCAAGCTTTGATCCACCATCTATGTTTTTTAAAGTTAAAGCAATCATAAATGCCTGAAATATAACTAATAAATTTATAATTTCTTCTAAAATCCTAATATCTATTTCTATTTCAAATAAAGGGATTCCGAACATCCCTCCGATTTCTGTAGATATTAATGTAGAAAGACTCTCAAATAACGTTTTCATCATTGCTGTTATAAAAATAGTAACAAATAATACTGCGGAAAAAGCAAGAAACCCTCCATATAAAAAGCCCCTTGCCCCAGATATAAATTGTATTTTAAAACTTCTAAGTTCTAAAACTTTTAATAGAACGTCATATAGTTTTTTACTAGCTTCTTCTACTTCTCCACCATATTCTAACATTTTATAAAATGGAGTTACAATTTTTGATATCAAATTACTTCCAATTTCTGTTATAAAATAATACCAAGATTCTTTGTAATTTCTCGTTATAATGATTCTATTATAAAGATTATTTACATCTTCATTAAGTTCTCCGAAATCATGAATTTTAGCACTTTCTAAAATTTTAACTTGATTTGTTCCAAAGACACTAGATAAGCTAATCATTGTATTGTAAAAACTGGAAAATTTTTCTTCTTTTTTCTTAATTAACTTTTCTAATGAATTAAATCTGTAACTTACATACATTAGAGGTAGAATAGAAATAGAAAAGCATATTAAAGTATTCTGAAATATTCTGTAAGTTAAGGAAAAAATTAAAATAGAAATAGATAACAAAATGGCAAATAAATTTCTCAATTTGGAATATTCATTTGGCTTTTCTTTATACGGAACCCAAAGCGAATCTTCGAGTATAAAATATTTTGATAAAAAGTAAAGCACAGCATTTGCAGAAATAAATGTTACTGTAAAATATATAAATATAGTAAATATGTTAATTTCCATTAACATTGGTAATATTAAAATAATTACAAATGCAAACGCTAGGGAAGACATTATAGAGACACCAATTTCTTGTAATAATCTTACATTTTCTAGCCCCTTTCTATATCTAACATCAAAGTTTTCTAATATCTTTTTATGTTCTCTTTCTAAGAAAGAAGGAAGATCTTCTCCAGTTTCTAAAGCTGTTGCTAATCTCTCAAGAAATCCTTTAAATTCGCAATTTACAATATATGGCAAGAGATATCTTATTGCTTCTGGAAACGTAAAGTTGTATTTTTCGAATACATAAATTAGTCTTTTTATTACTTTAGAAATTTCAGGATATTCCTGTGATTCGGCTAAAATCTGAAAAAAACGCTTTATATTTGTTGTTGTAAAAGAAATAGAATAAGCATATGTTAGGAAATACTGTAAATCTTTGTCTAAAGAATATTTTATTTTATAATAACTTACTAAAATTATTTGAACTACAAATATTATATAAATAGAGATTAGAATAATGAATAACTCTATAGAAGCGTTTGGAAAAAGATAAGTAAAAAGTGTTAGAAAAAATAAGAAAGTTATAGATAATGTTAAAATTTTCTTGTAGGAATCTTTTGCTATATATGAAAGATATTCTAACATAATATCTAAAGAATATTTTTGCTAAATTAAAATTTTAATAATTTTGTTTATATATCAAATATCCATGACTATTAGAAGTCATGTTTACGATATCAATGGAAATATAATAAAAAGTATAGACTTGCCTCCACACTTTGAAGAAGAGATAAGACCAGATTTATTAAGAAAAGCAGTTTATGCTATATGGTCAAATAGCAGACAACCATATGGAGCTTATGAATATGCTGGTTTAGAAGCTGCAGCATGGACAAGTAAAAGAAGAAGAAGCTATAGAACTTCGTATGGTTTTGGAATTTCTAGAGTTCCAAGATCTATAATTGCTGGAAGATGGGGTTATGCTTTCGCTTGGATAGCTAGAATAGTTCCAAACGTTGTTAAAGGAAGAAAAGCTCATCCTCCAAAATCAGAAAAAAATTGGAAAGTAAAGATAAACAAAAAAGAAAAAAGAAAAGCAATAAGGTCGGCAATAGCAGCAACCATTGTTGAAGATTTAATTAAAAAAAGATATAGAAAACTATATGAATATTTAAAGGACACTATAAAAACATTTGGATTACCCCTCATAATATCAGATATAGAAAATATTAAAAAAGCAAAAGAATTGAGAAAAATAATTTCTAACTTTAATTTAGAAAAAGCATTTGAATATATTAATAATTCAAAAAGAAATAGATCTGGAAAAGGAAAAAGAAGAGGAAGGAGAATAAAAAAGCATAGAGGATTTTTGTTAGTTGTGTCTGCAAATTCCAATCTTTCGAGATATAAGATAGATGGATTGGAAATAGAAAATGTTAATAGATTAGATGCTGAAAAACTAGCTCCGGGTGGCATTCCTGGAAGATTCGTAATTTGGAGCGAAAAGGCTATAGAGGAATTAAGGGAACTATACTTATGATGAATAACATAATAATTCGTGCTTTAGTCACAGAGAAAACAATAAGATTAGCAGAAAAAGAAAATAAAATAACATTTATAGTTAATAGAAATAGTAATAAAAAACAAATAAAGGAAGCTGTTGAAAAGATTTTTAATGTAAAAGTTGAAAAAGTTAATACTCTAATTCTTCCAAATGGAGAGAAGAAAGCCTATGTTAAGCTACATAAAGATTATAAGGCTACAGATATACTTTCAAAACTTGGTTTAATGTAAAATGGGGGGAAATACTCTGCTTCAACAAAGAAGAGGGAAAGGAAAGCCAGCATACAAAATTCCAAATCATTTTACAAAATATGAATTAAAATTTAGATATTTAGATGAAATAGAGATGAATAAAAAATTGAAAGGAGTTATAGTTGATATAATAAAAGATAAAATACACTATGCTCCTATTATGATAGTAAAATATGAAGATGGATCTATTGTTTATTTACCTGCAGTTGAAGGAGTATATGTTGGAAAAGAAGTTTACTGTGGTGTGGAAGCCCCAATAGAAGTTGGTAATGTATTACCCTTAAAAGCAATACCAGAAGGTACGCAAATTTGTATGGTAGAAATAAACCCCGGAGACGGTGGTAAGATTGCAAGAGCATCTGGAACTTCAGCAATATTAGTTCAAAAGACAGAAAAAGAAGCAATAATAAAATTACCTTCTGGAAAGACAAAATCCGTGAGTTTAAATTGTAGAGCATTAATCGGAGTTGTTGCTGGCGGAGGAAGAACAGATAAACCTTTTGTGAAAGCTGGAATAAAATATTATTATGTTAAATCACATCACAAATATTGGCCAGTTTCTGCGGCAGTTGCAAGAAATATTGCAGATCATCCATTTGGAGGGAAACATAGAAGAAATAAAGGTGGAATTACCCCACTTCCAAAACACGGATATCCAATTAAATATGGTCATTTTGGATCTAGAAAAACAGGAAGAGGAAAGAAAGGCATAGTAAGAGGTACTAAAAAAGAATAAAATGGAGTGGCTCATTCCTCTTGAAGAATATATAAAAGCAGGTGTACATATTGGAACAAGAATAAAAACAAAAGATATGAGAAAATATATAGCTAGAGTAAGAAGTGACGGATTAGCAATAATAGACATAACTAAAACAGATGAAAAGATAAGAATACTAACTAGATTTTTATCTCGCTATGATCCAGAAGAAATTTTAGTAGTTGGAAGAAGAGAAACGGCTAGAAAGCCACTAATTATGTTAAATAAATATACTAGAATATTATCTTATCCTGGAAGATATCCTCCAGGAATGTTAACTAATGTAAGTTTGGAAAACTTTAAAGATGTAGAGATTGTTATAGTAACAGATCCTATACTTGATAAAAATGCTCTTTTAGATGCATTTAGAACTGGAAAGATTATTGTTGGGTTAGTAGATACAAATAATACTTTAAAATACATTGATTTCGCAATTCCATGTAATAATAGAGGTGCAAAATCTTTAGCTCTAATTTATTATTTAATTGCTAGAGAATACTTAAGAAATAGAGGAATAATTCCGAAGAAAGGGGATTTAGGAGTAAATTACCTTGCTTTTGCAGAAACCGAAATAGAAGAAGAAATATGATATTTATAAGTTCTGAAATATAAAAATATTTTATGATAAGTTTCTTTAAAAAATTCTTAAGTAAAAAAAAGAGCGAAACCTTAAATAGGGAATCTTATACCTTACCGGAATTTTCTAAGATATCGCAAAGTGAGAAAACATCATTTGATAAATATTATGAAAGAAATTATGAGAAAGAAGAGGAAATAGATAGTTTAAGATATCAAATTCAAATAATAAATAGCAAATTAGATACTTTATTGGCAAAAATTGACAATATAACTATAAAAATTAATTATCTAGAAAATCTAATTAATTCAATATTATATTATTATAAAAGATAAATATTATGTTTGATCTTGAAAGCTTTTTAGGCTCTATAACAAAATCTGGTGGATATACAGTAACAAATACTTTTTTCTATTCTTTTTTATATATCCTTGCTTTTTTATTACTTTATTTTTTAACGAAAAGCAAAAAGATTATCATAGATAAATATTTTAATTTAAACTTTATTCTATCATTTTCAATAATCGTTTTAATTAGAGTATCTATGGATTTAAATTGGATAAGAGAAATTTTTATATTTTACACACCGTATATGCAAATATTAGTTCTATCTCTTTTTTCAGCAACTTTATTGTATAGTGAGAAAAGAAAAGAGTTGTTCTATTTTTATTTGATTTTGACAATAATAACAATAGCACTTTTTATAAGAAAAATTCCGAATATCATTATATTTTCATCAATTATACTAATAATAGGAATGATAATGTTTATATTTTACAAAGAGAAAAAACAAAATTATTATCTTTTACCAATTCTTTCCCAAATTTTGGATGGAGTTTACGGAAATATAGGTATTCTTGTTTTTGGTTATAGTCCAAAGCATGTTATGCATAAATTTATATTAAATTATTTCGGAATAGAACAAGGAGTTTTAATGTTTCTTTTTTTGAAGTTTTTTATTTTAATTTTAACAATCTTTATAATCGAAAAATATATAAAAGACGATCTTTTAAAGGAAATTCTCTATTTAGGTTTGTTTTATGTTGGATATAATGCCGGCTTAAGAAATTCTTTATTACTAGCTTTTAATGAAATATAAAGAAATTTGGAAAGTTTATAACAAAGTATTTGATATCACAACTTTAAATGTTCTTGAAGAATTAAAAAACGATGGTTTTATATTAGAAGATCTAGAGCTTATATCAGAAGGAAAAGAAGCTATTGTTTGTAGATCTGGAGATAAGGCAATAAAAATTTATAAAGTTCTAAATATTAGCTATAAAAATCAATTAAGATATTTGGAAGCGGATCCGAGAATAAGGTCTTTTCCTAAAACCAGAGTCGGAATTATTTATACTTGGGTAAAAAAGGAATTTAAAAATTTGAGAAGAATGTTTAAAAGCTTAGTAAGTGTACCAATGCCCTATGTTTATAAAAAAAATGTTTTAGTTATGGAATTTATTGGTGAGAAGGATCCAGCTCCAATTTTGAATGACGTAATAGATGAAATTGAGGATAAAGAAAAGGTTTTTGATGATATAATAAAAGAATACAAAAAAATTGTTCATAGAGCAAAATTAGTTCATGGAGATTTTTCAAGTTTTAATATAATGTACTTTAAAAACAAAATATATATAATTGATGTATCTCAAGCCATTCCAATAAATTCTCCCGCAGCCCAAGAAATGTTGGACAATGACATAAAAAAAATATATTTAATTGGAAAAAAATTGGGTTTAAATGTAGATATAAATATGATTAAAGAAACAATTCTTAATAGATTTTAAGATATTAAAAAAGTAATGGATGTTAAACTTTTAGAATTAAGGACTTTAATAGAATCTCTTGAAAAAATAGAAGGAAGAGGAACGCAACTAATTTCATACTATATTCCTGCAGGTTACGATATAGCAAAAGTTTTAGAACATTTAAATTACGAATATTCTACTTCTCAAAATATAAAAGATAAACATACAAGAAAAAATGTTGGAGATGCTTTAGCAAAGATAATTAACTATTTAAAAGGACTTAAAAAATTACCAGAAAACGGATTAGTTATCTTTTGCGGAAATATTGGAGATTATGGAGAAAGCGATATAAAATTATGGGCTATAGAACCACCAGAACCACTTCAAATAAGATTGTATAGATGTGATTCAAAATTTGTATTGGATCCATTGAAAGAATATTTAGAACCAAAGCAGGTATATGGTTTAGTAGTTTTAGATAGAGGCGAGGCAACAATAGGATTGTTAAAAGGGAATAGAATAATAGTTTTAGAAAACAAAGATTCGTGGGTTCCTGGAAAATTTAGAGATGGAGGACAATCAGCTTTAAGATTCCAAAGAATAATAGAACAAGAAGTACACGAATGGCTAAAATATATTGGAGAAAAAATAAAAGAACATTTTGATAAATATAAGGATAAATTAGTAGGTTTTTTGATTGGAGGTCCAGGCCCATTAAAGGAAAAATTTGTTCAGGGGGAGTATATGCCTTATTATTTTAAAGATAAAATATTGGCTGTTGTGGATACAGGGTATAGTAATGAATATGGATTAAAAGAAATGGTAGAGAAGGCAAAAGAAGTATTGGAAAAAACAGAATATATAAAAGAGATAAATATTGTAAAAGAATTTTTTACAAGATTAAGTAAAGGACTAAATACTGTAGTGTATGGAGAGGAAGATGTAAAAAAGGCAATAGAGTTTGGGGCTGTAGAAAAAATTTTAATTTCTGAGAAATTTAAGGATAAGATTTCAGAATATTTAGAATTAGCAAAAAAAATAAATGCAGAAATAGAATTAATATCCCTGGATCATCCCGAAGGAGAACAATTTTCAAATTTTGGAATAGCCGCACTTCTAAGATTTCCTATTTATTAAAAATGTTTGAGGATATATTAGATAAAATAAGACCTAAAAAAGATGAAAGAGAAAAAGTGTATGAAATAATAAATGAGTTTATAGAACTTTTAGAAACAGAAGGTTTAGAAATCTTTTTAGGAGGATCTTTTGCTAAAGATACATGGCTATCTGGAGATTATGATGTAGATTTGTTTATTTTATTTGAAAAAGAAGATCAAAAAATGTCTAATATAATAGAAGAAGTTTTAATGAAAAAAAAATTAGATTATCAAAGAATTAAGGGATCAAGAGACTATTTTAGAGTAGTCTATAAAGGAATAAATTTTGAACTAGTTCCTATTCTAAAAATAAAAAGTATAAGCGAAGCAAAAAATATAACAGATCTATCGCCCTTTCATGTAGATTATATATTGAAAAAAATAAAAAATACAAATTTAAACGATGAGATAAGGTTATTAAAAGCATTTATGAAAGCAAAACATCTTTACGGAGCAGAGTCCTATATGCGCGGATTTTCAGGATATGTTTGTGAGCTGTTAATAATTTATTATAAAAGTTTCTATAATCTTATAAGAAATGCGGTATTATGGAAACCCAAAGTTTTTATAGATCTTGAAAATTATTATTCAGGATTAGAAGAAGCAATTAAAATTTTAGGAAAAGACAAAACGAGATCTCCTCTTATTTTAATAGATCCAACAAATAAATATAGAAATGCGGCTTCGGCATTGTCTATGAAAAAATTTGCAGAATTTATCTATTATTCAAAGCTTCTTTTAAACGATTTAGAGGAAAATAGAGAAATAAATAAACATTTTTTAAAGGAAACAGAGATAAATTTAAATGAATATATCAATAGGGCAAAAGAATATAATACTAATTTATTATATCTTGAAATTTGGGGAAAAGGAAATAGTAAAGATATAAGAAATTCTAAGGCATTAAAAGCATTGAAAAAAATAATAAAGAAACTTAAGGAACACAATTTTTTCATTTTAAGTAAAAAAATATTTTTCCAAGAAGAAAAGACTATAGCAATATTATACGTATTTCCAAAAGAATTACCAAAATATGAAATAAAGAAAGGACCGTATGTTTGGAATAACAAAAATTTTGATAGTTTTTTTGAAAAACATAAAAATGAAGAAATATTAATAGAAGAAGACGGAAGAATATCTGCTATTACAAAAAGAAAATACTCTTCTATAGATTCTCTATTAAAAGATATAGAAGAAACCCTATTAGATAGTATAGATAAAATTTATTATAAATTATATTAAATGGGAAAAGTATCTACAGGGATTCTACCTATTGATAAGTTGTTAGATGGGGGTTTAGACGACGATGTAATAACTGCAATATACGGTCCTTCTGCCTCAGGTAAAACGAATATAGCTCTTATAACTACGATAAATTCTGTATTATCTGGAAAGAAAGCAATATTTATTGATACAGAGGGAGGAGTATCATTTGAAAGGATTAGACAAATATCTAAAGATAATTTTGAATTTATCTTAAAAAATATCATATTTTTTAGGCCAATTAATTTTCAAGAGCAAAAAAGAGATATTTTTCAATTATATAAATATGTAAAGGAAAGAAGCGTAGAAGTCGGTTTAATTGTTATAGATTCTATATCTATGCTATATAGGTTAGAAAGAGGGGATCAGGAAGTAAGAGAAGTAAATATTGAATTAGCAAAACAACTACAAATTCTTTCAGAAATATCTAGACGATATAATATTCCAGTACTAGTAACTAATCAAGTTTATTCTCCTTTTAATGATAAGGATAGAGTAGAAATAGTTGGAGGAGACTTAATAAAATATTGGTCCAAATGTTTAATAGAACTTAAAATTCTTCAAAATGGAGCAAGAATGGCAATATTAAGAAAACATAGATATCTTCCAGAAAATAAATATGTAAAATTTAAAATAGTTGAGGAAGGAATTATTGAATATATTGAAGAAGAACAATTATAAGAATTTTTTTACTATTTTGGCTGCTTCTTCTTCTGTTAATTTATGAGTTTCCCAATAAAAAACTTTTTCTTTTCCATATCTGGGAATAATATGTATATGCAAATGTTCTATTTCTTGTTGAGCAATTTTTCCGCAATTATTAATAATGTTATAATCCTTTGATACTTTTTCCTCAAACACTTTTAAAAAATTTATAAAACTTTTAAAAAATAATTCTCTTTCATTTTCAGGAATTTCTGTTAATCTAGTATAGTGTTTTTTTGGTATAAATAGCGTATGCCCTTCTGAGATAGGGTTTATATCTAAAAAAGCAACGGAGAAGGAGTCTTCATACAAAATATAAGATTTTATTTCTTTATTAGCTATTTTACAAAAAATACAAGAATTCATTGCTTGGCCTTTATTTTCTTTATTTTGCTAACCTCTTCTAATAATTCTAGTAATCTTTTCTTTAGTTCAATAATTTCTTCCTTTTTATGGTTTTCTTTTTCTATTAACAATTCTCCACATTCTCTACAATGAAAATTATTTTCAAAAGCAAGATCAAAATCATATATCGCTTTACAATTAACGCAGAAATATATTCTATCTGGTAACGTTTCTAAAATTTTATCTATATTTTTGATTTCATTTTCAACCAATATTTTATATATTTCATCAATACTTTTTATCTTAGTTTTCCATTTAAAATCATATTTACCATCTTTTAAAATTATAGTTCCTAAAGGTACTACTATTCCCAAATCTTCAAGTTTATATAGAACTTTTCTTATCTCATTTTCTTTAATCTTGGTTTGCTTTTTAATTAATCTTTCAGAAAACTCTTCATTATTTGCTATTATATCTATTATTGTCTTTGTTTCAGGTTGTAATAGCCATGACATAATCATATATAAAAGTTTCTGGTATTTTTAAACATTGTTGTTTTTCATAATGTTAAACAATAGTAATATAACGTTAAAAGAAAGATTTTAAAAATTAACATTATATTAAACTTGCTTAACATAGAGTTAAACAAATATATATCTAGATAAATTATTTTTAATTTTTTCACATAGTTTATTTATTTCAAAATTTTTTAAGTTAGCAATATATTCATACAGTTCTTTTAATTTATTTGGATGTAAAATTAAAGATCTATAGTTATACGGGCCATCAGATTCTGTTAAAATATTATTAATATTAGATTTCTCTAGTACTTTTTTTTGTTTTTCTTGAATAAGACAAGCAATATTTATTCCAACAAAATAGTCAACAGAAAATATTTCATTTAATAAATCTTCAGGTCCTGTATACCAATGAAAATATGCTTTTTTTATATCATACTTTATTAAATAATCAAAAACTTCTCTCCAAGCACCAACAGAGTGTAAATTAACAGAAAGGTTATACTCTTTGGCATATTTTAAAAAAAATTCAAAGATTTCTTTTTGTTTATCAATAGTATTTGGGCAAAATTTTTTATCTAATCCAACTTCTCCAATAATCTTAATATTTTCTTTTTTAAATAAATTTTTAAAAGCTTCTAAATCTTCTTTTTTTGTTTCTTCCGCTTTCCAAGGATGTATACCTACAGCCGGAATTACATTTTCATATATTAACGACATTTTAATATTTTTTAAAGAAGTATCAAGATTTTCAGCTACAGAAACAAGGATAATTTTATTATTTCTTAAAATGGATCTTATCTCAGAATCGGAAAATTCATATAGATGAACATGTGAATCTACAAAAATCATTATTTAGATAGATACCTCTCTGTATCCTATATAATCACAATTTGTATTTAAAATAATTTCTATTTTCCCTTTTTCTATACACGGATTATTCTCACCATTAACAAAACATGAGAAGTCCCTATACACCCAATAAACACCAGTTATTGTATCTTTATCAGATAAACAAACATTTTCTATAGTAAAATTAAAATTGTTTTTAACATATTCACATAGAGCAATACAAAGATTTTTAGCATAATTTATTTCTCGAAAATCTATTTTATAATGTTCTTCTTTTTCATAAAATCTTGGAAAAATAATTAACAGAGAAAAAATAGCTAAAACTAATATTAAAAATGCTAAACTTTTATTCATAAATACGTCTATACTCTTTTTAACTGATCTCTGAGTTGTTTTATCTCTTCTATAGTTTCTTTTAACTCCTTAGTTGATTCGGATATAGCAGGAACCATTGTCCTTATTAATCTATGTAAAGCTTCTACTTCTACTGTAGCTTCTCTTATTCCTTTATCATATTCATCTATCTTTTTTGCTAATATCTCATACATTCCATTCATTCTAGTTTCAATATCTTTTAGTTTTTCATTTATTTTTGAAATTTCTATTTCTAATTTTTCTTTCCAAATTTTAATTTCAGAAAGTTGAGTGTCAACATGAGTTAATTTGTCCTTTAAAATATCTTCAACTATACCTTGTATATAAGATTCCCAATCGTAACTGTAATCTGTACTGTAATCTGTATGTTTTTCTGGTCGATTAGAGGTAAAATATGTTTCCTCAAATTTCTTTGTATCTTCATAAATATTCTGGAATGGCGGTTTTACATATGGCTCTGGATAGTCTAATTTTTCTTGTAATGTGGGATGAAAATACGCCGGTTGGTTGTATTCTAAATTTCTGGATAAAATGCTCTGTTCAAAGCCCGGGTATTGGTTATAATTTTCTAATCTTTCCTCTTTATTTTCTTTTTTTTTGAACTTAAACAAGTCTATCATAGAAAAATATTATGTATTCGGAAATTTATATATTTTTACTTTTTGCAGTATTTTTTTCTTTAAGAATTTCTTTTATCTTTTTTTCTATTAATCTTTCTGCTTCTTTCTTTGTTAGGTAAGAGAAAGGATCTATGATATCTATGTATTTTTCTATTGCTTTTACTCTTTCTATCGGGGCAAATAAAGATAACTGATCGACTATTGCCTTTATTTTTATATTAATAGCAGAAATTTGATTTTTTATATTTGAAATTTCATTAGATAGCTCATTTATTTTATTTTCAATAATTTTTAGTTTATTTTCATTAGTATTTTTTACAGAATCTACAATATTTTCAATTATAGATAAACGATTTTCGATAACTTTCACTTTTTTATCTATGTTAGGGTCTATCATAAAAATACTAGAAATTTTTTGATAAATAAAAATTTTATATCAAATAGGCAGACTATGTTTTTATATGCAAAAACAATAATAAAGTAATATTATGGAAACTTTGCCATATTCTATAGAAATAGAAGGAAATGATAGAATACTAAAAATTGATGCTCAAAAGTATCCTTATCTTGCTACAATTGAAGAGGATCCAGAGATAATGGGTTTTGTTATTTCAAGAATTATAGAAGATCCCAGAATTACATCTATAGAAATAGAGCAAGAAGAAGTGATATCATATCATGGTTCTTCTGTTGATTATTTGAAAGAATTTGTAGAACTTTATTTAAAATTTAGAGACGTTATTCCGAAATATTATGGATTTCTTGTTAAATCTACTCCATTCTATTTTGAATATCAAAAAGCAATTAAATTAATCGAAAAAGAATTTATTAAGCATCCAATTAAAGTGTATGTTGATCTTAAAAGATTATTAAGAAAACTAAACGTAATATCTAGAAAAAATCAGGAATTGTCTGGCTTTTCTAAACCATTGATAGAGCTTTTATCTTTTTTTGTGACAGAATTTGAAAAGTCTAAAGTATATAAAATAATTAAAGATTTTTTAGTAGGCTATAGGGGACAAAGAGATATATACAAGAGATTATTTATTGCAGATATAAAACCAAAATTTGTTTTTTTAAAACAAATATTTAAAATAGATCCCGATGCGGAGATAATAGAAAGTTATAAGTTAGATAAAGATACGGAAGTTATTATATTTAAAAAAAGAGATGAAGCATTTTACAGATACTATATATACCCTTCAGAATATAAATTAACATCTGACGAAATCTCTATGTTAAATCAGGCTAGGGAAATTTTAATGAAATATCAACCCAGTGCTTCAGATTATCTTTATCCAGAAAAACTTAGAGATATTTATGAAAAAATATCTGAAAATATTTTGTTAAATTTAATAAAAGATAAAAATATTTCTAAAGACAGATTAGAGTTGTTAAGAAATATACTAATAAGATATACTATTGGATTTGGAATAATAGAAAAGTTAGCTTTAGACGAAAGAATAATTGATATCTACGTAAACCCTCCAGCAGGAATAACGCCAATTACATTGTTACATGTAGATTATGATCTTTGTGTTACAAACATAATACCTACAAAACGAGAGTTAGAATCTTGGGCAACTAAATTAAGATTATTATCTGGAAGACCTTTTGATGAGGCAAATCCAATAATTGATACAGAAGTAGAATTTAATGGAATAAGATTAAGAGTAGCAGGAGTAACAAGACCACTTAGCTCTCATGGGCTTTCTTATGTATTTAGAAGACATAGAGAAAGACCATGGACTTTACCATTATTTATTCTAAATAAAATGATATCTCCAATTGCTGCTGCATTTCTATCTTTTTTAGTTTATAATGGTAGAACAATTTTAATTGCAGGTACTAGAGGAAGCGGTAAGACTTCACTATTGACTTCTTTACTATTGGAACTTCCAAGAAAGGTAAGAATAATTACTATAGAAGATACTTTAGAGATTCCAGTTATGTATTTAAAAAGATTGGGATATGATGTTTTGTCTTTAAAAGTTAAAAGTCCATTTTCATTGCAATCTTCAGAATTAGATGCAGAAAGTGGAGTGAGAGCATCTTTGAGATTGGGAGATTCTGCTATAGTTCTAGGTGAAGTAAGATCAAGAGAAGCACAAGTTTTATACGAAGCTATGAGAGTTGGAGCTTTATCTAATGCAGTTTTAGGTACAATACATGCAGAAAGTCCATATGGAGTATTTGATAGGGTTGTAAATGATTTAGGAACACCAAAAACATCATTTAAAGCTACAGATATAATAGTAATAGTAAATCCTATTAAAAGTCCATCAGGATTAAGAAAATATAGAAGAGTTTTGAGAATAACAGAAGTAAGAAAACATTGGAGTGAAGATCCTTTAAAAGAAAGAGGTTTTGTGGATTTAATGATTTATGATCCAGAAAAAGATGAATTACAAATGACTAAAGATCTTATAAATGGAGATTCTGATATTTTAAAATCTATAGCATCTAGAACAAAATTTTTGTCAAAATCTTGGGAAAGACTTTGGAATATGATAGAAATTTTAGCAGAAATTAAAAAAAGTCTTGTAGAGTTTTCATTAAATTCTGGAAGGTTAGATCTTTTAGAAGCAGATTTTGTTGTTATCTCTAATGAAAAGACATACTCTCTAATTGACGAAAGCATAAATAGATTTGGAGAAATAGATAAGGAGTATATAATAAATGGATACAAAAAATGGTTGAGAGAAAAGATATAAAGGATTATTTAAATATTGACATAGAAAAAGAATTAGAATTATATAAAGACCTATACTTCGGTAGTTTACTAAAACTTTACGAATCTATATGTATAAAAATACATCGTTTTTTTAAGATATATTCTGGTGATAAAAATAAAATTCAGCAATTTGAATTAGTTAGAAAATCTCTTAATTTAAAAATAAACTATCATCATATTTACGCATTTCAACTATTTTTTTTGATTTTATCTATTTTATTTTCATTTTTAATTTTATTTTTATTTGGTGATTTATTAATTTTAATTATATTATTAATCTTTTCAATTCTTTTTTCATATTTTTTGGGAGAATATCCTTTTCTCCTTTATAAATCAACCAAAAATAAGAAGAGATCACAATTAATTTCTTTTTTGCTTTTTCTCGCTTTAAAAATGAGAGAAAGCCCAAATTTAGAAAAAGCTCTATTATTTTCAGTTAGATACACACCACCTCCGTTAAAACTGGATATACTTGTTTTATTAAAAGATATAATTAATAAAACATATCTTTCAGCTGCTGATGCTTTGGATAAATATTCAAAATTATGGGAAGATGAAGCACCGTTTTTTTCTACAGGTATACAGCTTTTAATTTCTTCTATTTATGAACCGGATCCTATAGAGCGAGAAAAGTTAGTAGATAGGGCACTAGAGGAATCTTTGGATTTACTATTAAGTCATATGGAAGTTAATATAAGAGAGTTAAAGGGAGTAATAGATCTTATATCTGTTTTTGGAATTACATTTCCGACATTACTATTAACTATTTTCCCTTTAGCTTCTGTTTTTCTAGCAGAAGTATTTTCTCCAGTAATATTGTTTATTTTAGTAAATATAGTTATCCCAGTATTTGTTTTTGTTTCAATAAAAGGATTAATAGAGAACAAAATGTTTAGTATATTTTCTAAAGGAACAATTTATTATTATTTGCATTTAAAAGAAAGAGAAAAAACAATGATTAATTTAAAGGCTCTAGCAATTTCTATAGGAGCAGTTATTATATTTCTTTATCTGATATTTCATTTTATATTTGATTTTTTATCTAATTTCGTTTTGTTCAATATTATTTTGGTGGGGATATTTGTATTTAGTGTAGGATTAGGAATAGTTATTTATCATTTTATTTATTATTTTGCATTTAAAGATCTAGACATCGATTTAAGTAAAATAGAAAAAGATATTTCCTCTTTCTCTTTTACGCTAGGAAATGTTTTGATGAACAATATACCTATAGAAGAGGCAATTATTAAAATAAGAGATAGATTTAAGGGAAAACCTATAGAAAATTTTTTGAAAGAGATATACAAAAATCTTAGACTTGGAATTCCACTAAAAGTGGCAATATTTGATAAAAATATAGGTGTTTTAAAAAAATATCCTTCAGCATATTTAGAGGCAGTTATGGAATTATTAATAGAAAGTTCAGCTGTTTCTCCTAAAAATTGTGGAAAAACTGCAATTTTTATAGCCAAATATTTTAAATATGTAGAGAAAGTAAAGCGAAGGTTGTTAGATTTAACAGCAGAATCTATTTCTCAAATAAAAATTATATCTAGATTAGTTGGACCAGCAATTTTAGCAGTTGTTATCGCAGTTGCAATACTCTCTCTTTATATTTTGCACGGTCTTGGAATAATTATAAGAAATATAAAATTATATATGGAGACACCAACAGATTTTAACGAATATATAAGTTATGCAATAATAGACATTTTTAGTTTATTTTCATCTTCAGAAAATCTTACGCCACAGAGATTGTATATAATAGTTGGGTTTTTTAATATAACAATGACATATCTTTCTGTTTTGATTTTATCTATTGTAGAATATGAAGACGATAAAATAAAAAAATACAAATTAATTTATAGTTATTTATTTAGATCCGTTTTACTATTTTTAATATTTTCATTATTAAGTATTATATTTTTGTGGAATTTAGTAGGTCCTCTATTTAGTGAATTTGCATATCTTTTTTAATTAAATCAATAGTAAGAGCATTTATTTTTCTTTCTAAAATGTCATCAATAATTCTAGGACATGCTATAATTATCCAAAAATCTATGTATGGAAAATTGACTAATTTATCTAAATCAATATTATCTCCTATAAAAAGGTAAATTTTTTTATCTTTAAATTTTTTTAATACGAATTTTAAGGAATTATAATCATATTGACCTGGTTTTATTGAGATAATAACACCAATATTGTTTGAATTTTTTAAATTCTCCATTAAATATATTACTCTTGTAAAATATTTTCTATACTCGTCTTTTGGAATAATATTTATTTCCCCATTCACAGGATTGTATACAATTACTTCTTTTTTTAATTTTCTTATGATTTCTAACGCATGAAATTTCCCATCTCCAACTAATAAAATTTTGTCTGTTGGTAAATCAGCGTTTTTAATATTACATCCTAAAATATAAAGAGAATTTTTATAGAAGACCTCATATCCTCTTCTTTTCAATTCTGAAATAATTTTTTTAGTAATATCTAAATATTGTACTAAACAAACTATTCCAATCTTTTTTGGTAAAACATTTAATAATTTATCAAAGTTTTTTAATTCGCTTATTTTTATTTTAATAGGAATAAAAACAATATCCATAAAAGATATATTATTAAAAAGTTAATTAAGAATATAATGATTGACCCTGTTACTGCTAAAAGATTAGCAGAAAGAATGAAAATACTTTATGGTAAATCAATTCAACTTAAAGAAGATTTATATGGTTTCACTCCCCCATCAAACTTAATTACGGAAAAAAAGTACCCAGTAGTTTCCCTAGGAATTTTATTTTCGGAATTAGAGGATATAGAGTTTTATGATAATCCTCTTTTTTGGGCATCGAATGAAATAAGTATAGAGAAGATTATACAATATAGAAGTAGTTTAGTAAATGCTAAGAGAGATGTTCCAGTAAATTTACCAAGAAAAAACGATAAATTATATGAAAGAATAGTTGAGGCATCTTTATCTGTGAGAGCAGTTAATTTAGAGGTAAAACTTAAAAAGATTCTAGAAGCCAAATTTATACCTAAAATATCATCATATTATGGGTTTGTTGGAAAATTAGATAATATTAAAATTATTGATAACCCCAAAATACCTAATAAAGTAGAAAACGTAATTAGAGATATCAAAGCAGAAAATGCAATATATTATCTATACAAAAGTGGTTTTTCAGATTATTATCTATCTAGATTATTCTCTTTAGGATTGTTTGGATTAAAAACAAACAAAAAAATAGTACCAAGCAAGTGGTCTATAACAGCAGTTCAAAGTATTATAGAGAAAAAAATATTGAAAGAACATTATGATAAACTTAAGAAGATAAATGAATACTTTTTATTTAATTATAAATTCTATGGAAATTGTTTTTATGGTATTCTAATGCCTGGCAATGGAAAAGTTGAGCTCATTGAAGCTATTTTGCCAGGATCTGCTTATAGTGTTAATAATCAATTAATAATTGGTAGAGATGAAGAATCTGGAGGATATTTTTCTTTAAAATTATCTTTTGCTGAATATATGAGAGATACCAAAATCATAGGAAATTTGATAGTATTTAGAATAATTACAGAAGAATATAAAATACCTCTAGGTGTATGGGTTGTTAGAGAAGGAACAAAAAAGATGTTTATGAATAAAATAGGATCATTTGATAATTTTAGAGAAGCACTATCCTTTTTAAATTCTAAAATTCAAAAGAGACATAATTTAAGTGTGTACAAACTTCTAAGATACAGTAAGATATATAGACAAAAAAGCATATTATCATTTATTTAAGTTTTTGTATAATTTTGTTATTCTATCTCCATAATAATGTATAGTTTGTATAACTTTGCCTTTTTGAATTTTATTTATATCCTCAGAATCTAAAAG
>JAWBIX010000005.1:0-19089 GCA_038833255.1 Nanopusillaceae archaeon
TTTATTGTTGTTTTTAGTTTTTCTTTTGTTTCTTTTATCATTAAATCTGAAGATGTTAATAATTTATCTCCAGCTTCTCTTGAAGGTTTAATAATTCCTTTAGCTAATAATTGTTTCCAAGCAATATATATTCCTCTATCATAAAAAGCTATTCCATCTCTTAAAAAAGTGTATATAACCGGATTCGCTTCTGCTAAAGAATACCAAAATTCTGTTAGAGTATAAACTTGAGGATGTAAAATTTTCTTGGAATTTAAAATAATTTGACATTCTACTGCCTTAGAACCAACTATTTGATAAAGTTTTGATTTTAATTCTTCATAAGTATGTTTTTTAACATCAGTATCATCTATAATCACGTAAACATCTACATCTGATGTTTCTACATTTCTTCCCTTAACTTGTGATCCTGCTAAAGCATATGCTACAACATACTTAGAAAAAGTTTCTAAAAGAAGATTTTTGTGTAAAACAACCAATTTAAATATTTCTAATATTCCCCTATCATATATTATCTCCCCGCTAGCAAGTAAATCTAATAAATCAAATCTAGAATCCATAGAAATATCTCTTATATCAGACATCGTTAAAATATGTATCCACAAATTTAGATTTTTTTCTTTAACAAAGTTTATTATATTTTCAAGGATCTCATATTTAATTTTTAATTTATCTTCAATTAATTCTAAATCGTAATCCGATATTAATATTACCAAATGGTCTTTACTTTTTAATTCCTTCTCATATCTTTTTTTAAATTCTTCAATATCCAAATTATCTATCCTTCTAACGTAAAAATACAAATCTTCTAATAATTTTACTATTTCTTCTTTTTTTTCTTTAAAAATTTCTATACCTAAAATTCTTTCTTTAAATTTAGATTTATCTAAATATTCTAAAATTTCCTTTTCCATTTTAATCAAATATTTAAAATGATTTTATATATTTTTTCTTAACCATTTAAGTAAATTTTCTAAATCTATTTCGTCTTTTTTTTCAGTTTTAATTTCTTCTTCTTTTTTAATAAAAATCATACTAACAATTTTATTTTTTAAGTTTTCTAATTCTAAACTATCTGCTTTTTTTCTGGGTAATATTAACTTTATATCGTCCCCATCAAATCTTGGAAATATTTCTATAGAAATATGTTTTGTTTTTTCATAATCTTTATTTAAATATAATAAAATAACTATTTTATTAGTATTAAAAATTATCTTTAAAACTTCTGACAACTTTTTTGCTAAAACAAACATCTTAACATATATTCCGTCGTCTAAATTATTTAAATCTTCGTAATGTTTTCTTGGAAATATTATCAAATGTCCTGGATTTACTGGAAAAATATTTAAAACGCATACTATGTCTTCGTCTTCATATATTTTATAAGATGGAATTATATTTTCTGCTATTTTACAAAATATACATTCATCCATAAAATTTTAATTAAAAATAATAATAAAATTTTTATGATAAAAATATTTTTAGCTATATTAAGTATAAAATTAGCAGCTCTTGCAACATATTTAACAACCGAAATATTATCCAAATACGTCTATTCTTATTCTAAGGATTTTGGATATATGGGTAAAATCTTTCTATTTGTTTATTCAGGATTAATATTTATTCTACTACCTTTGATAACTTCTATAAATTTAGCATTAATTGGAGAATCAAATTTAGCATATTATAATATTTTGTATAATGTTCTATTGGATGCTACTATATCTAGTGGAATATTAATTTTAATAAGCAAAAAAGACGAAAAAATAATTCTTGATAAAAAGATAATATTTATCACATCTTTAATCTTTACTATAAACATATTTTTGATAATTAAAGGGTTTTTAAATATGCTCGATTCCTTTGTTTTATTCTTTTTATTTATTTTTTCTTCTTTATACTTATTAAAAAGTAATATAGAGAAATCTAATTATAAAAGCTTTAAAAATAATAAAAACATAGTAGATCTTTTATTTAAAATCTTTTTTATTTTAATTTCTTTTATTATTTTTATTATTTGCAGTCAAATCTTATCTTATAGCGCTATTTATTTAAAAAATATTTTAAATAATGCTCCTCTAGTTGCTTATATAATTAACCTAATATCTAATACTGCACCTAATTTTCTTTTTGGATATATGATTTATAAAGAATCTAAAAACTTTGAAGAAGCACATTTATCCATATTTGGACAATTTTTTTATTCATTTACCATTTGTATAGGAATTATTTGCGGTATTCTTCCAATATTGTTTACTAATAAAGACGTTATAGTATTGCTTTCTTCTTTTATAGCTCTGTATTCATCCATGATAATTTTTAATCTATATGCATATGGACATTCTCTTCCTAAAGAAGTTGGAATATTTTTAATAATGTTAGGTCTATTAGTTGGCTTAATAACAATATATTAAAAATTTATCGACATGTATTTAACTAATGAGAAGAAGTTCGAGAAGATGGAAAAAATATAGAAGACCTCGTTGGAAATGGCAAAAGAAAAGAATGAAAGAAGAAAAAAGATTAAGAAAATTAGCAAGATTGAGGGCAATATAAATATTTAAAAATTATCTTATACGATTTAATATATATACCCTGTAGGGTCTCACCTGCAGATATGATGAAGCAGGTATCTCCTACAGGGAAAAAATGTGGAGATATCCGAAAATGGAAGAGATTATCCCGGATTGCGGCCGTACTTCTCGGGTTTAGGCCCGCGGTGGGGTAAACCCCACCGAATTCCCGTTGATCCTGCGGGGGGCCACCGCTATCCCCGTCCGACTAACCCATGGAAGGCCAGGGATACCGGGCAAGGTATCCCGCCGCACGGCTGAGTAACACGTCGGCAACCTACCCTCGGGAGGGCGATAACCCCGGGAAACTGGGGATAAACGCCCATAGGAGATGGGTGGTGGAATTCCCCCATCTCCGAAAGGGATAAGAGTATTCCCCTCTTATCCGCCCGAGGATGGGCCGGCGGCCTATCAGGTAGTTGGCGGGGTAACGGCCCGCCAAGCCGAAGACGGGTAGGGGCCGTGAGAGCGGGAGCCCCCAGATGGGCACTGAGACAAGGGCCCAGGCCCTACGGGGTGCACCAGGGGCGAAACCTCCGCAATGGGTATAAGCCTGACGGGGGGACGGGGAGTGCCTCGGGATTTTTCCCGAGGCTTTTCGGGAGTGTAAAAAGCTCCCGGAATAAGCGGTGGGCAAGAGGGGTGGCAGTCGCCACGGGAATACCCCCGCCGCAAGCGGTGGCCTCGATTATTGGGCCTAAAGGGGCCGTAGCCGGACCGATGTGGCCCCTGTGAAATCCACGGGCTCAACCCGTGGGCGCGCGGGGGCTACTATCGGTCTAGGGGACGGGAGAAGCTGGGGGTATTCCGGGGGGAGCGGTGAAATGCTGTAATCCCCGGAGGACCACCCGAGGCGAAGGCGCCCAGCTATCCCGCTCCCGACGGTGAGGGCCGAAAGCTGGGGGATCAAATGGGATTAGAGACCCCAGTAGTCCCAGCTGTCAACGCTGCGGGCTATCTGCCGGAAGGGCTTAGAGCCCTTTCGGTGGAGTAGGGAAGCCGTTAAGCCCGCCGCCTGGGGAGTACGGCCGCAAGGCTGAAACTTAAAGGAATAGGCGGGGGGGCATACAAGGGGTGGGGTGTGCGGTTTAATGGGAACTGACACCGGAAACCTTACCGGGGGCGACAGCAGGATGAAGGTCAGGCTGAAGACCTTACCTGACGCGCTGAGAGGAGGTGCATGGCCGCCGTCAGCTCGTGCCGTGAGGTGTCCTGTTAAGTCAGGAAACGAGCGCGACCCGCGCCCGCAGTTGCGACGGAAGAGAGTTTTCTCTTCCGGCACACTGCGGGGACTGCCGGGGAAACCCGGAGGAAGGCGCGGGCGACGGCAGGTCCGCATGCCCCGAATCCCCCGGGCTACACGCGCGCAACAATGGGCGGGACAGGGGGATCCGACCCCGAAAGGGGAAGGTAATCCCCAAACCCGCTCCCAGTCCAGATTGCGGGCTGAAACTCGCCCGCATGACGGCGGAATCCCTAGTAATCGGGGGTCACCATTCCCCCGGTGAATACGTCCCTGCCCCCTGCACTCACCGCCCGTCAAGCCAACCGAGTCATCCTCCAACTAGGCCTCGGTCATTCCGAGGTCATGTTGGGGGATGGCGAGGGGGGCTAAGTCGTCACAAGGTAGCCGTAGGGGAACCTGCGGCTGGATCTAGTTAAATCCGGGATAATCTCCAAAATTTCAAATTTTTTAATTTCAAAATCTTTTATATGTTTGAAATAAAAAATAGAGATATTGCTGGAAGAATTGGAATTTTAAAAATTAGCAACAAAAAAATAGAAACTCCTCTTTTATTACCTGTAATAAATCCAAAAAAACAAGAAATTTATCCGAAAGAAATGCAAGATAAATATAAAGTTAATGCCATAATGACAAATGCTTATATTATATATTCTGACAAAAAATTAAGAGAAACTTTATTAGAAACTAATTTAAATAAATTTTTTAATTTTTCAGGAGTAATAGAAACCGATTCTGGATCATACCAGATCTTACACTATAAAAAAGACATTGATGTTTCAAATAAAGAAATAGTTAAATTTCAAATAGAAATTGGAAGCAATATAATAAATGTTTTAGATTTACCTACAGATATTGATAAAAATTGGGAAGAGGCTAAGAAAGAACTAGAAATAACAATCAATAGAATTAGAGAAGGTATAGAAATTAGAGATTCTTTAAATAAAAACGTTTTAATTAACGGTGCTATTCAGGGAGGGATATATTTAGATCTAAGAAAACAAGCTGCAATAGAAGTTAGTAATTTAAACGTTGATATATACGCTATAGGAACTATAGTTCCATACATGATAAAGTATGATTTTTGTAAATTATTTGAAACAATAATGGTACCTAGAGTTCTTTTACCCTTAGATAAACCCGTTCATTTATTCGGATTAGGACATCCTCTAACAATTCCTTTATCTATAGCTATAGGATGTGACATTTTTGACTCGGCATCTTATGCTTTGTATGCAGACGATAATAGAATAATGACGCACTATGGAACTTTTAGACTAGAAGAATTGGAAGATTTTTACTTAGAAACAAAAAACAAATGCTATCATATTTCAGAAATAAAAGAAATGCAAAAAGAAGAAAAAACAAAAATAATTGCTGAACACAATCTATTTGTATTATTAAAAGAAATTTCTATAATTAAAGATTCTATAAAAAATCAATATTTATTTGATATTATTTTATTTAAAGCACATTATCACAAATCTCTATATAAAGCTACAAAATATATATTAGAAAAGTTTTATTATTGGCTCAAAAAATTAGATCCTATAAGAAAACGTAGTGGAATTGTTTATGGCGGAGATTTACTGGAGATAAGAACAGATGTGAAAAGAGCAATAGAAAGATTGAATGAAAGAGTAGATCCTAAAGATTTCGAAGATATTTATAAATATGTTTTTCCTTTTAACAGTATAAAAAATGATAAGATATTATGAAAAAGTAATAAAAAGAGAAATAAGAAGAACAAGAAGATTTAGAAAAAATAGTTATATAAAAATTATTGGAATTTTATCTAATGTTTATGATTTTTCTATGCAAATTATAGAAAAAATATCTAAAAAACATAATTTAAATATAAAAATTGATAAAATAATATACGAAAATTTAACAGATGTCAAGTTAGAAGAAAATGCTATATTTATAATTCCATTAGAAGGAGTTTTCTTGTCTTATCTTTTATATAACGTTAATAACAATGAAAAATATTATTTTATTTTTAAAAAATACAAAAATTTAAATATTAGCTATAAAGTCTCAGAATATGTATTATCAAAATATATAAACAAAATTCCATACTCAATAGATAAAACATACAATAAAATCATAGAGTTTATGTACAAACTCTTTGAAAAAAATGAAAAATACGCTATATCCTTAGGAAAATTTTTAGATTATATTGAAAAATATTATTAAATTTTTATCTATCTAATTAATTTCTATGCCAATATTCAAATTAAGAGGATATACTTTAGAAGAACTTCAAAAAATGTCATTAGAGGAATTTATGATAAAAGTTGCAAACGCTAGATTAAGAAGAACTTTATCTAGAAGACTAAAATTTGGTTTTCCACCAGAATGGGAGAGATTTTATGAAAAGTGTAAATTACAAAAAGAAGGAAAATATAATAAACCTGTAAAAACCCATTCCAGAGAAATTCCAATTTTGCCTTTTATGGTAGGTTGTAAAATTGCTGTATATAATGGAAAAGAATATGTAGAATATGAAGTAAAACCAGAAATGATCGGAAGAAGAGTTGGAGAATTTTCATTTACAACAAAGAAAGTTAAACATTCTGCACCAGGAATTGGAGCTTCTAGATCATCTAGATTCTTAAAAGCCGGTAAGTAAACTAAAAATTAAATAAAGTATAGATATTTAAAGATTTTGGAAACATTGGGATTACTAATTTAAATATAATAAGTGTAAGAAATAAAAAAATAATAGAATGTTTTAGCCCTGCTTTATAAGATCCTTTATACATCTTTCCTATAGCTAATCCAGAAAAGAACGATTGTACTATAGATATTATATATAAATTTGAACTTATATCTTCTGTTCTAATTCTACTTCCATTTTCTAAATTAGAAATATCTAAAAAAGGCACTAGAAATATTATCATTATCAGAGAAGTTATAAGGAAAAAGAAAAATACAATATAAGAATGAATTACATTTTCAAACAATAACGATTCTCTCTGTTTTTTTAATTGTCTTACTTCTTTTATAGATTTTACTGCTGCTTCTAATCCTTTATCTAATTCTCCTCCAGATTTATATATATTAATTACACTTTTTATTATTTTAGAAATTGTTTTATTATTACATTCTTCAGAAAATAATGCAAAAGATTCTACAATTCCAACCCCCCAATCAATTCTTGCGGATAGATTTTTTATTGCCCTGTTTAAAGGTCCATAATCTGCTTTTTCTAAATAATTTAACGCAATTGGAAGCGGAATACCAGATCTTAAAAGTTCAACAAGATCTATTGAAAATCTAAAAAAACTATTTTCTTTTATTTCTTCTTTTTTTGAAATATAAGAGTAGTATAACAATGTTGGTAAAGAAGATAAAACTATTGATGTAATTAAAACATCCTCAAAAGGATAATTTAGATTTGAAAAAATAAAATATAAAAAGAAAAATAGAATTACTGATATTATTTCTACTTTCATATTTCTAATTTAGAAATAAAAATCATTACGCCTAAATTTATCATTGGGAGTACTACTAACGAAAGCAAATTAAGAAATTCTGAAATAGTTAGTCCAAAAATCGTTGGTGAAATTGCAGATAACATAATTCCTACCGATATAATCAACATCGGCACTGTCAAAACCAAACCAACATATAAATCTGAAAAATTTTTCATTGTTTGATTTAATTTTTCTAAATCTGTTCTATAAAGTAATAGCTGGTTTTCTGTATATATCATAAAAAATTCTTTTACATTTCTACCAGATCTCAATGTTAAAAGTAGCTCATCTAAAAACTCTCTAAATCTTTCAGAAGGAGTAGTATCACGAACATGTTCTATTGCATCAGAAATGCTAATTCCTGTATTTAACAAATCTGCTAATCTCTTAAATTCTAAAGATAAAGCACCGTAATCGTCTGTTTCTGCTACCAATCTAAAACACGTTTCTATATCTATTCCAGTTTGAAGTAAAGATAATATATGAACTGATAAAAAAGGAAGATTCGTATCTATTTCTCTTTTAATTAAGTTTTCTTTATAGTTTATATAAAGATATAACACTATTGGAAAGAGAAAGATAAAAATAAATAATATTGCAATAAGTAAAATTTCATATAAGTATATAAATAAGAATAAAAAAATTGACAAGAGAATAAAAAATGAAAAAAATATTAATGATAAAAATTCTGATGGATTTAAATTTATTTTTCCTTTAAATATTATTTTTCTTAAATTATAATGAAAAATTGGATATTTATCCAAAATATATCCAGATATTTTTCCAAAAATCAGATAGGATATATCTACAAAAATCTTGTAAAAGTCTATTTTTTCTAAATCTTTTTTTATTTTTTTTCTAATTTTATAAAAATCTTCAATATTCTCTCTTTCTTTTTTAGATATTTTTTTAGTTTCTATTTTTTTTATTTTATCTATATCTATAATTCTTTCCGCTCTACTTAATTCTTCTTCTATTTCAGAAATTTCAGAGTAGATTTTTTGATTTTCTGGTTTATATTCCAAAATTGGAGATACAATTTCCTTTATACTTTCAAAAATTTTCTTCTTAGATTCTTCTTCAATTGAATAATTTTCCTTTATATATTCTGTCAATAATGAAATATTGTGCTTTATTTTGCCAAAATATATATATATTTTTGATTCTAACTTTAAGATTTTTTCATTAATTTTTCTTAGCTGTAAATAATAGTTTTCTTTAGAAATTTCAGAAAGTTTATATTTTATTTCTAATTCCCTTTTTCTATTTAATAATTTATTTAGAATATTATAAGTTTTTTTAATATCTTTTATAAGCAAAAATATTGATTGTACTATTTTATTTGCAAATTCTAGAGACTCTCCTCTCATTATATTTTATTTTAAATATCTCAAGATTATATAAAATTATAATTATGGAAATTATGCTAAACTTAAAACCAAAAATTCCAGTAATTGAAATACCTAAAAAACTTGAAGATACAAATATTGTTTATCCTTTAATTGAGCCTTTTGCTTATGCAAAAATATATTACAATAAAAAAAGAGCAACAATATTATATGAAGTTTTAGAACCTGCTTTGTCAGAAGATGAAAAAAAGCTTTTAGATTCAATAAAAATGGGAATAAAAGATCTATTATTTGTAAAATTATCAGATATAGAAGATTATAAGAAAGCTATAAGTTATTTAGAAAGATTATATAAAATTTTATTAAAAGAACTATCAATAAAATTAAATAAAAAACAATATCAAAAAATCTTTTACTATGTTTTTAGAGATATATATGGATATGGAAAAATAGAACCTCTTATGAGGGATCCGTTCATTGAAGATATTAGCTGTACTGGAACTCTATCTCCGATATACATCGTACATAGATTTTTTGGAAATCTAGAAACAAATATATTTTTTTCGGATGAAGAAGAAATCTTAGATATTATAGAAAAATTTGCTCTTAGATCAAAAAAATATATATCTTATTCCGATCCAATTTTAGATGCAACACTACCTGATGGATCTAGAGTTAATGCTACATATTCAAAGGAAATTACAACCAGAGGTCCTACTTTTACAATTAGAAAATTTAAAGAGAATCCGTGGACTCCTATTGATTTAATTAAGTTAGAAACTGCTAGCCCAGAAATGCTCGCATATTTATGGCTAGCTATCGAATATAAAAGAAATATAATAATAATAGGAGGTACTTCATCTGGAAAAACTACTTTTCTTAATGCTATTTCAATGTTCATACCTCCTTCAGCTAAAATAGTTTCAATAGAAGATACTAGGGAAATTAAATTATATCATAAAAACTGGATTCCTTCAACTGTAAAATACTCTAGTGATAAAAGTAAAGAAATAGATATGTTCGTTTTGTTAAAAGAGGCTATGAGACAAAATCCGAATTATTTAATAGTTGGTGAAGTTAGAGGGAAGGAAGCGTATGTTATGTTTCAGGCAATGGCGTCTGGACATGCTTCTTTATCTACAATGCATGCAGAATCTACAAACTCGTTAATTTATAGATTAACATCCCCGCCAATAAATTTATCTGAAAGCTTAGTAAACCTATTAGATATATCTATCTTAATGTTTCACGATGTTTCTACAGGAAGAAACGTGAGAAAAGTAAAACAAATCGACGAAATTATTAATAGCAAAGAATATAACACTATTTTCTATTGGGATCCTTTTGAAAAAAAATTTAAAACAAATTATAAATCACATGTACTATACAAAATACATAGAGAATATGGAATACCTTATGAAGATATTGTTAAAGAGCTAATAATAAGAAGTAAATTACTACATAAACTTTCATTTTATAATTTATCTCCCGAGGATTTCTTTAAAGTTATTAATACTTATTATTTTAACAAAAAATATATTTTGGAATTATTTAAAATTTCTTAAAAAATTTTTTTAGGGGTCGAGGGTTATATAACCCACGGGCGATTGGGAGCGGTCGGCTCACTCCTCGGAAACCCTCGGAGCTTACACCGCCGCCCCATCAACGGGGTCTTCTACCCCAGCCCTTAACGGCCGCCTATTTTCGGGGTGGGGTTCGCCCTTAGATGCTTTCAGGGCTTACCCCTTATGGCGTAGCTACCGGGCTTGCCCTCGTCGGACAGCCCGTCCACCAGTGGCCACGGACCGCCGTTCCTTTCGTACTAGGCGGTCCTTCCCCTCAGGCGGCCAGCACCCCCGACAGTTAGAGACCGAACTGCCTCGCGGCGTTCTGAACCCATCTCACGACCCCTTTTAATGGGTGAGCACCCCCACCCTTGGCGGCTTCTGCACCGCCAGGATAGGGGGAGACGACGTCGAGGTCACGAACCGCGGGGTCGATGTGGGCTCTCGCCCGCGACTGTGCTGTTACCCCCGGAGTAGCTTTTCCGCCAGCCCATACCCCCACCAATGGGAGTATGGGGTTCGCTAGGCCCGGGTTTCCCCCCTGCGCCCCTTGATGGTCGGGGCGCAGTCAGGCCGGCTTTTGGCCTTGTCCTCCACAGCGGAGTTCTGACCCGCTTGAGCCGACCTTTTGGACCCCGCCGATATCTTTTCGGCGGGGTGCCGCCCCAGCCAAACCGCCCACCTGCCGCTGTCCTCTTCCGAGTTAGTTCCAAAGGGTCCAGAGGCGGGTGTTTCATGGACGCATCCCTTCAACCTAGCGGCTGAAGTTCATCGCTCCCCGCTACGCTACACACTGGACCCTTTGGAACAACGGCAGGCTGCGGTTAAGCTTCACGGGGTCTTTTCTACCCATCGGGGGTCCCTGGCCTTCTCACCAGGACGGCAGGTTCAGGGGGTCCCGGCCAGGGACAGTGGCGGGCTCGTTACACCGTTCGCAAAGCCGGCATTTAACCGGCAAGGCATTACGCTACCTTAAGAGGGTCAGAGTTACCCCCGCCGTTTACCGGCCCTTAGCCCCCTTGAACGGGGGGTTCAGGTACCGGCACTGGGCAGGTGTCGCCCCCGGTAAAAACCCTTTCGGGCTATCCGGGAGCTATGTTTTTGATAAACAGTCGGCCCGCCCTTGTCACTGCGACCTGCGGTAGCAGGATTATCCCACTACCGCAGGCACCCCTTCTCCCGAAGTTACGGGGCCAATTTGCCGAGTTCCCTTGGCCGGGTTACCCCCACGGCCTTAGGCTTCTCACCCAGGGGACCAGTATCGGTGTGCGGTACGGTCACCCGGGATCGTTTCCCTTTCCCTTTTCATAGCTGCCAGGCCTCGGCGGAAATTCAGGGATTGAGCCGGTTCTCGCCATTACGGCACTCCCCGGCCCTATTCCCCTTATCGGAGGTAAGTAGGTTTTACCCTACCCCTCCGTCCGCCTAGCCCGACAGGTCGGGAAAGGGACTTGCGTTGCCGCACCTACCCGGGTGGTAGGGGAATATTAACCCCTTTCCCTTTCCCCATACTCCTCTCGGAGTATGGGTTAGGACCGACTAACCCCCAGTTGATCTTCATTGCTGGGGAAACCTTTCCCCCTTCGGCCAACGGGATTCTCACCCGTCTGATTCCTACTACCGCGGGGATCTTCATTCCGGACGGCTCCAGAGCCCCTTTCGGAGCTCCTTCTAGGCCATCCGGACGCCCGCCTACCTCACGCGGATCAAAGATCCGCGGACCTGGGTCTCGGCGGCCGGCTTAGACCCGTCCGTTTTCGAGGCCTACCCCCTCGCCGGGTGAGCTGTTACGCACTCCTTAGATGATGGCTGCTTCTAAGCCTACATCCCCGGTGTCTTAGGGGGTAGACACTCTTCCTTTTCACTTAGCCGGCACTTTGGGGCCTTAACCCAGGTCTTGGTTGTTCCCATCTCGGATACGCGGCTTTCCCGCGTACCCCGTTTCCCGGGATCTACGGATCTACCGGCTTCGGAGTTGGACTCCGTAGGGATAACCCCTACGGAATCCGTAGCTCTACACCGGTAGAATCCTCCCCCGAGACTTGACTGCAGCCAATTTCGGCGGGGACCGGCTATCACCGGGCCCGATTGGCTTTTCACCCCTACTCCGAGGTCATGAGAGGGATTTTTCCCACCTCTTCGGGCCTCCACGGGGGTTTCCCCCCGCTTCGCCCTGCCTCGGAGTAGATCGCCCGGTTTCCGGTCGTATCCGAGTGACTATCCGCTCTTTCGAACGGGTCCCCTCGCGGTAAACCCGCTGCGGGATCTCGGTTTCCCTACGGCTTCGGGGATAAACCCCTTAACCTCGCCACTCGGATACACTCCCCCGCACGTTCTTCCAAACGTACGGCAAGACAGGTTAATCTTACGGTTGTACTCGCCCGTTGCCGAGGCTTTCCAACCGTAAGACCTAACCTGCCTTGCCCGACTATCCCTACCCGGTTTCAGGCTCTTTTCACTCCCTGTCACGGGTTCTTTTCACCGTTCGGTCGCCCTACTATGCGCTATCGGACTCGGGGAGTATTTAGCCTTGGGGGTTGGTTACCCCCAACTTCCCGACGGAAATCCAACCGCCGGTACTCCGGAAGTGGGGATATCCTGTTATAAAAACCCCTACGGGACTGTCACCCTCTACGGTCCCGGACTTCCACCGGAGTTCGGAGTTTTTATAACAGGATATCCCCCACCCCTTAACACCACATCTCCTCTGAGTTACCTCAGAGGATTAGGTTTAGGCTTTTCCCCGTTCGGTCGCCCCTACTAGGGGAATCACACTTTGTTTTCTTTTCCTGCGGGTACTGAGATGTTTCACTTCCCCGCGTTCCCCTCCCTTACGGGATGTTCGGATTTTATCCGAACGGGAGTTCCCATTCGGGGATCCGCGGATCTTCGGTTGCATGCACCTCCCCGCGGCATTTGGCCGCTTGCCGCCCCCTTCTTCGGCTCCCGAGCCCAGGCATCCACCGGGTAGGTTACTGGGTTATATAACCCTCTCATTCCCCTCATCTTTAATCAGAAGTCTCTCCCTTACCTTTCAGTAAGGGAGATCATACTATTGTTAGATATAATCTAGCAATATTTTAAAATCTTTATAAATTGTTGTAAAATTATGATTGAATTGGAGAAAAAAGAAAACTTTTCCGAATGGTATAATCAAATAATTAGAAAAGCGGAAATAATTGATGACAGATTTCCTGTAAAAGGAATGCCCGTATATCCACACTATGGATTTTCCATAATAAAAAATATTTTTTCAATTTTAGAAAAAATGTTAGATAAAGAAAAGTATAGAGCTATATGGATGCCGATTCTAATTCCAAAAGAAATATTTCAAAAAGAAGAGGAGCATATTCGTGGTTTTGGAAGCGAAGTATTTTACGTAAAACCTAGCAACCCTCTAGAAGAAGAAAAAGAAATATATTATATACTTAGACCAACGTCAGAAACAGAACTTTATTATATGTTTTCTTTATGGATTAATTCCTACAAGGATTTACCACTTTTAGTTTATATGACTAACACTGTTTATAGATATGAAACAAAAGCAACAAAACCTTTAATTAGAGGTAGAGAAATTTTGTGGATAGAAGCTCATACTGCTCATAAGGATATTGATGATGCTTACAAAAACGTCAAAAAGTCTATGGAAATTTATTCCTACTTATTTTGGAATGTTTTATCGATTCCCCATGTTTGGGTCGTAAGACCAGATTGGGATAAATTTGCAGGAGCCCAAAAAACTTTCGCAGCAGATACTATATTAGCTGATGGTAAATTTTTACAGATAGGTACGACACACATGCTTGGTCAAAATTTTTCAAAAGCATTCGATATAAAATTTCAGGATAAGCATCCATACGTAAAAATCTCAGAGAATACTTTTGAAGCAAAAAACAAAAATGGGGAATATAAATTTATAATAAATATTTTCGATAATACTATAGAAGTTAAATTTTATGAAAAAAATATTGAAAAAGCAAAAATTTTAGATAAAATTGAATTCTCTGGAGAGATATCTGAAGATAATGAGGAATTAATTGAAAAAATTAATAAAATATTAGAAAAACATTTTCCAAAAGAGTTTTTAGATTTAGATAACAATAAATATGTTTGGCAAACCTGCTTTGGAGTATCTATGAGATTATTAGCTGCGGTAATAGGAATACATGGTGATGATAATGGTTTAGTTTTGCCTTTTAGTATTGCACCAATACAAATAATTATAATTCCAATATATTATTCCGAATCTGAAAAAAATAAAATTTTAGATTACTGTAAAAAAATAAAAAATATTCTTTCCAATAAATATAGAGTAGAAATTGATGACAGAGATGATAAAACTCCAGGATGGAAATTCAATTACTGGGAAATGAAAGGAGTACCAATTAGAATAGAAATTGGATTTAAAGAATTAGAAAGTACAACTGTAACACTTTGTGATAGATTAACTAAAAAAAGAAAATCTATTCATTTAGACAAAATTGAAGAGTGTATAGAAGAGATTTCAAATGAGATGGATTTAAAACTAAAAGAGCGTAGTAAAAAATTTTTTGAAGAAAGCATAATAAAGGTTACCTCCATAGAGGATCTAAAAAATGTTATAGAAAACAAAAAAGCAGCTAAAATTCCTTTTTGTCTAAATGAAGAATGTGGTAAAAAGTTAAAAGATACCTTAAATATTGATGTTCGTGGCTATGATATAATTCCGGAAGTTGCTGAAGATTTTGAATGTATTATTTGTAAAAATAAAGCAAAATATTGGTGTTATGTTGGAAAAAGTTATTAGGTGGCCGTAAGCCGTTTTTAGTATCTATTCTTCTAATCGGCAACCTTTTACCGGCGGGTCTTCTTTCTCAAGATACCGAAGGGCTCTCCAAGGTTGCCTCAGGTTACCCCGAGGCATTGCCTTTTCATTTTCATATACCCTTCGGCTCTTTATTTCTTATGAAGTTGCCGGGGATTTCTCCCCCCGACTTACGTCGGCGCCCTACGGTAAACGGACTTTCCAACGGCCACCTATATTTATAAGTTTCTCTTAAAATATTAAAAATATGACTACAAAGAAAGTAGAAATTTCCCCTATTAGAAGCTTTGCCGGAATATTTAAATTTGGAAAAGAGAAATCTAAACTAGCTATAGATAAAAACACTTTAATAGCTTTAGCAATTATTCTGTCTATTTTAATATTAGCTGCTCATCTTTTATTTAAGTATTTTATATAAAAAACTATGAACTACAAGGAACTTCTCTCTGAAGTTTTACACATATACAACGTATCTTTAAAAAATAATAAAGGCTTAGAAACTGTAAAACAATTAATAAAAGCTTTATGTGACTTTTACGATTCAGCAATAACCGAATATTTGCAATATTTAAAAAAAAATGGAAAAATAAAAGAAATTCCAGAAGCTCCAATAAAAAGATTGGATCTATTTGAAAGTCTTTTTACCTCTGAAGACATAAAACCGATGTTAGAAGATTACAAAATTTTAAGATTTTGCATAAATTCTGAGATTATAACAAAAGATGAATATAGAAGATCTATGAAAATTATATGTTCGTCTTTAGATAAGACAATAGAGATAAATCAAAAAAAATTAAAAGATTTCGTAGAAATGGCCAAAAAGTTTTCACAAATTATTGAAAAACAAATTGGCTGACGTATTTTCAATAATTTCTGGTAAAGGAGGAGTAGGAAAAACGTTTATTTCTATAAATTTAGCATATGCTATAAGTAAATTTAATAGAAAGGTTCTTTTAATTGATGCAAATATTACAACACCAAACGTGAGTATTGTTTTAAAAGTTGATAGAAAAGGCAAAACCATTCATGATTTTTTAAGATCTAAGATTGATTTAGAAGATGCCATTTTTAAAACAAAATACGGATTTGATCTAATTCCGGGAAGTCTCCAAATAGAAGATCTTATAGATATAGATTTAGATAGATTATGTTTTTTATATAAAATTAGAGAAAAGTACGATTATATAATACTAGATTCTTCAGCTGGTCTTGGAAGAGAAACATATTCTTCTATTAAAGCCTCTGACGAAGTTATATTGGTTACAACTCCTGAAAAAGCAGCGTTAATGGATGCTTTAAGAGCGATAAAAATATGTAAAACTTTAGGAACAAAAATAAGAGGAATAATTTTAAATAGATACGATACAAATGTAGATCTTTATAAAATAGAAACTTTACTAGAAGAAAAAATAATAGGGGTTGTTAGAGAAGATGAAAATGTTCAATATAGTATGAATATTGGTGTTCCATTATTAGAAGTAGATCCTGCTTCTCCCGCATCTTTAGATATACTAAATATATCTAAAAAGATCTTAGGAATAAGAGAAGATACAAAAGAAGAAGGATTTTTAAGAAAAATATTTAAAATATTTAAATGGAAATAGATTTTCAAATAAATAAAATTTTAGAAATTATTAAAGAAAAAAAACCAAAAAAAATTTTATTACAATTTCCAGATGGTTTAAAACCAAAATCAAAAGAAGTATATGATGCTATAAAAAATTCTTTTCCAGATATAGAAGTCTATATATGGTTAGGGGAAAATTTTGGTGGTTGTGATGTTCCTATATGGCTAGAAAAATATGGATTTGATCTTATAATAAATATTGGACACTTGAAAGTTTTAATGAAAAAAGAAGTATGATTCAGAGGTTTTATTTCTTTCTTGGTATTATTTTTATTTTAATTGGTTTTCTATTTATAGTCATTTCATTTTTAAATTTATATAAAAACGGAAAATTTGCTTTTATAGGATTAATTGGCCCATTTCCAATTATAATAATTAACAATAAAATATCTTATTTTACAATAATTGCTTTGCTTTTATTTTTATTTATGGTTTTTTTATTAATTTTATTATTTTTCCATTAAATTTTCTTCAAAAAATTTGTAGACTTCTTTAAGATTCTTGAAAATTTTATATACTCCAAGATTTTTAAGTTCTTGTTTACTACTAGCCCCTGTTAATACTGCTATAACATTTATTCCAGCTAATTTTGCCGAAATTACACCATAAACCGAATCTTCAATAGCTATACATTCTCCTGGTAGCAAACATATTTTTTTTGTTGCCAATATATATGGTTCTGGATCTGGTTTTGTATTTTTTACATCATCTGAAGTTATTATTACATCAAAAAAATTTTCTAAACCAAGATTTTTTAATATTCTTTCTGTAATAAGCCTATTTGAAGAGGTTACAATTCCTAATTTATACTTTCTTTCTCTTAGAAAAAATAAAAGTTCTTTAGCTCCAATATTAAATTTTATTTTATCTATATTTTGTTCTAAAATTTCATTTTTCATTTTAACAAATTCTTCATATGAGATTCCAAAATCTTTTATATATTTTTCATAAATCTTTTTAGCTAATTCTTCCGGGGATTCACCACTATTTTTAATAAGGTTTTCTTTAACTGAAATTTTCAATTTCTCAAAAAGTAGTTGATATGTCTCTGCATAAATTGGCAAAGAATTAACTAGAGTTCCATCTAGATCTATAAATACTCCTTTTATATTTTTTAAAAACATATCTTTATTTTACCAGTTTTAATATTTCTTTTTCATCTAAATTTTTTCCTACATATTCAAAATACGACCCAGATAATTTATTTCTCGCAATTTTTAGTAGTTTTTTAATTATTGACACCATTTGTTCATTATCAAAGTATATAGATAGAACTATGTCTTTTCTATAAATTTGAGCTGCTCTATACAAGGGTTTTCCAAAGGAAAGTCTCATACCTTGAGAAATTCTATCCGCAGCAACGCCTCCTCCTCCATAAACAATTGGATGTTCTCTAACAATATGATGTGGATATTTTCTTATTATAAACAAAAAGTCTTTGACATCTTTTTCTAAATGTTTCAATAAATTAATTCTAACTGCTTCTAAAGAATAATCAGATATTTGAATATTTAATAAAGATATAAGATGACCAACGTATTTCCAGTCTCTTGGGATTTTTGTCTTATTTCCCATTATCATCATTCTCAATTTTGCAGGTGGTGCTCCGGGTATTTTGTTAAGTGATTTAGAATATGAAAACCTCGTATATGCTCTCTCTATTTCTCTAAATATTCTCCAAGGTCTCTTAGCCATTATATCATTGACATTAGCAAATTATTTATATTTTCTCCCCAATAACCGTAAGCCCCACCATCTTTATAACTCACTTTAATTCCTTTCCTTGGATATCCTCCAGATGGGGGTTTAAGTCTAAAGAAGGGTTTTAATCCCGGAATATCTTCTAACTCCATTTCAAAATTAAAATATTTATCAATAAATTCATCTAAAGAAATATTTAAAGTTTTTTTAAGATATTCTTCAGAAAATCTTTTATTTCCAATTAGTCTTCCTCTTTTTAATAAGAGATTTTTGAAGGTTTCTTTATTAATTTCCCCCCAAGCTACCCATGGCTCTACTTTTTTTATCATTCCTACTATAGATGCACTATTTTTAGTAACTATGGCTACATTTGTACGTCTTAATCTTAAAAGATATAATGTATCTTTTATTTCTTTACTTGTTTTTGTAACTCCTTTAATTCTTATAACAGCTATTCTTTTTAAATCCATCATATTAGACCAAATCTTAATCCTAAAAGCTCTGAATATTCTTCCTTTATTCTATATTCTGTAGTTTTCTTTAATGCTTTATAAGCTGCGAAAATAAAATTTATTTTCTTTCTGGTTTGACCAAAAGATTTCATCCAAATATCTCTAATACCTGCTAATCTTAGCAATTTTTTTATCTCATCTGGAGCAACTAATCCTGTTCCAAAAGGTGCTGGAAGAAAAATAACTCTTACGGATCCTTGCTTACCTTCAACTTTAAATGGAATAGAATGTGGTTG
>JAWBIX010000006.1:0-13414 GCA_038833255.1 Nanopusillaceae archaeon
TATAGTTCAAAACATCGAATGCCGAAATAATTAACTGTTTTTGTAAGGAAGAAAGTCTTTTTATCATTTTTTCATTCCAAATTAAAAAAGTTTTGTAAGATTTTCTTATTGCTCCTGTTCCAGAACATGGGGCATCAACTAAAATTTTATCAAATTTCATATCTAATTTTGATATTTTTCTTCCATCTAAACTTGTTACTATCGTGTTTATTACCCCCTGTCTTTGTAAATTTAAAGCCAAAGCTTTTAATCTTACTTTATTAGGATCATTAGCTATTATTACTCCTTTATTTTCCATATGCATAGCAATTTGGGTGGTTTTTGATCCTGGAGCTGCTGCAAGATCTAATACTATATCGCCTGGTTTTGGATCCAATACTATTGGTGGAATCATTGACGCAACTTCTTGAGAATAATAATATCCCAATTGAAATTCTATTGTATTTCCAATGTCTTTTCTTTTTGGATGTTCAACAATAAAACCGTATTTATAAAACTTAACTCTATTAATTTTCCACCCTTTTTCTTTTAATCTTTTTAATACTTCAGTCGCTGTTACATTTATTTTAAATGGATATTGTGACAACTTATACTGGTTATCTATTCCAGGATCCTCTTTATCTTCCAAAATATCTTCAATCTTTTTATGAGAAATATCATCGATGACCTTCAGTGTATTAATTCTTATAGATTTTTTTAAAGGTTTTAGAGAAAATTCAATAAATTTTTTATAATTATCTCCTAATATTTTTTTATAATGTTCTTCAAAAGATTTTTTTATTTTTACATCATTTTCCACTTTTATATTCTCCCTCAAAAATTTTTTTTAATTTTTCTGCTCTAGATTCGCCAATAATGTTTTCTATTTCAACTTTTTTAGCTAAAATAATATTTTTAATTGATTTAAATCTTTCTAATAATCTTTTTGCTAATTGATCGCCAATTCCGGGAACTTGCTTTAATATATTTTCTCTAATTTTATCTTCATCGTATTCTTTTGAAAATTCTGGAATTGTTGGAAACCTGTTTATATTTTTCGCTAAAATATATAAATAATTTGAAGTTTCTATAAAGTTCTTTGTTCTTATTATAGGAATTTTATATTCTAAAATTATTTTTAGTATCAAAGATTTTATATAATTTGGAGATAGTTCTGGGGCAATATAAAAATCTTCTTCATCACCTTCTAATATTAAAATAGCATTTTTATCCTTTAGTTTAGAAAGTTGATCATTTAATCTTCCATCTGCTATAGAACTTATAAAATCTAAAATCGTTTTTCTTTCAATTATATAATCTCCAATTATGTAATCTCCTATATCTAAATTTTCTAATTTTATTAACACATCTCTTTCAGATAATATTTGTAAAACTCCAGAATCTTTTTCTTTATAATCAGCAATTATCGTACCAATATCTATTTTTTGATTTTCTTTTTTCTCAGTTTTTAAAATAAAGTTAGTTATATTTTTTCCTATCTCCTCTTTTTTATTTTCTTGTTTATTTAAATTTGTCGTATCCATTGTAACAGGTTTCAGATATTTTTTAATATGTTTTATAAGTTTAAACATTTTTCTTTCTTTATTAATTGCAACCCAGTAAAATCTCTCATCAATACTTTTTTTAGTTACAAAAATATAGACTTTTCCTATTTCTCCTCTTCCTGTTCTTCCTCTTCTTTGGATATATCTTATTTCTGACGGAACAGGTTCATAGAATATCACAATATCTACTTTAGGTATGTCTATACCTTCTTCTCCTATTGAAGTTGCTAATAAGACATTAAATTTTCCTTCAGCAAAATTTCTTAATATTTTTATCTGTTCTGCCTGTCCCATCTCTTTTTTACCAATAAATTTTTGAGAAGTTATTCCTTCTTTATCTAAAAACTCTTTTATTCTATCTAAAGTTTTTCTTATTTGTGCAAAAACAATTATTCTCTTATCTTTATTTTCTTTTATTATTTCTATAAGTTTTTTTAATTTTGGATGTTCTTTACCAGATTCTAAAAGTTTTTTTGCTAAATAAATAGCCTTTTTAATTCTTATGTCTTCTAAAACATAATAATCTGCTCTACTTTTTCTTAAATCTTTGTTTATAGAAGAAAAATATTCTAAAAAAGTATATAATGTTTGTGTTTCTAAAACTTCTAAAGCATGTAATATTTTTAATATTTCACTAGCTAATATAAAAGCCTGTTTTAATCTGTTATTACGAGGATTTATATCAATCTGTTTTTTTATTTCATCAATCCATTCTAAAACATCTTTTTTCCCCTTCTTAATAGAAAAATCGGGAATAATATCTTTTATTTTTTCAATTCTAAAGTCTATTGCTTGTTTTAATAAGTTTTCTATTTGTAAAAATTCTTCATCTAACTCTACATCTATTCTTTTAATATCTATTGGTTTTATATATTTAGCTATATCTTTTTCTTTTCCTGTTCTTATTTCAATATTTTTTATATACAAATTATTTATCACTTCTTGTATTCTTTCTATATTCCATCCTGGGGAGGCTGTAAGTCCAATAATTCTTGAATTTTGAGATTGCTCAACAAATTTCTTTGCTATAAAAGAATAGGCATATTTTTTAACAGCCCTATGTGCTTCATCAAAAATTATAGTTGATGCGTTATAAAATGTTACTTTTCCGTTAATTATATCATTTTGAAGTGTTTGTGGAGTTATAAAAATTATTTTTGCTTGTTTATATAGATATTCTCTTCTATCCGGATGAGTTTCTCCAGTTATAGAAATAGAAATTTCTTTATATTCTGGAAAAATTTTTATAAAATTATTATAATGTTGGTTTACTAGTGGTTTTGTCGGAGCTAAAAAGAATATTTTTTTATCTGGAAATTGTTTTAATCTTTCAACAATCACAAAAAAAGCAATTATTGTTTTTCCAGTACCTGTCGGCAAAATTATAAGTGTGTTATCTGATAAGCATGATTTTAAAATATTCTTCTGATATTCCCTTAACTCTATCTGCATTAAAATTATTTGTTAAATTTATTTAAAAAAATTAATTACTTTGGTCTGATAAGATTTTTCAAATATAAAATTGAAATGTTCTTTATACTTTTCCAATATTTCTTTAGAGTATTCATCAATTCCAATCAAAATTATATTCATCTTCCCTTTTCTACTCTTAATTTTTTTATATTCAATAAGCAAATTCAAAATTTCTTCTAAAAATTTTTTTCTAGATTTATTATTTAAAAACCAAATAATTTCTTCATTACCATCAAAATTTATTCCTTTTTCTGAAAATTTTATTATTAAACTTGCTCTAGGCATAAATATATTTTATTTTTTAATCTATATAGATTTTTGGATAGTTTAAACATTTTATTCCATAATCTGAAAAATGTGTTCTACATCCACTATTGATTTGAATTAACTCAGATATTTTTGGTATTTGTTTTATTTTTAGAAATTTGCTTAAATATCTTATATCATAGTAATACCATAAATTTAATTTAGAATCACAGTTAATTATTCTTTCTAAAATCTTTTTTTCACTTTTATCTAATTCTAAAATTGAACAGTTATTATAGAAAATATCTAATATTCTTTTTTCATATAAGCTTCCAACATATATTGGGCCTAACTCATCCATTTTCTTGTTACAATTTATACAAATGTTTTCTGTATCAGATTTATATCCACATTTATTACAATAAAATATTTTTTTAATGTTTTCTAATAAATTCTTTATGTCTTTAGATTTTTTAGATTTTATAAAAAAAATTCTATAGTGATGTTTATAATAATATGCAAAAATAGGAATTAATGCGCTTTCAAATTTTATTCCTTCTTCGATAACATATTTTGCTAAAACTCTAATACCAAATTCTAAATAAAAATCTGTTTTATATCCAATTATTCCATATTTTCTTAAACCAGCTATAGGTTTTGATGCTGATAAAGCTGATATATCTGTAGCTGTAACTCCTAATAAACCAAAATTTTTTAAAGAATTTACTGCTGGTTGGATAAAACCAATAGGAGATCCAAAAGGATCTATATCAATATAATCAAATTTTTCTTTATACATAATAATTCTGCAGTCTTCTTTTAAAATTTCATAATTATCTTTAAGATTATTTAATAAAAAATTTTTCTTTATATTTTCTACAGCTTCTTTTTTTATATCAACTACTTTTATGTTATTGACAACATCTGGGATTTCTTTTAATATTCTAATACTTCTTATACCACTAGCAGCCATCGCATCTAAGATATCTAGTCTCTTTTTTCTTATTTGATAGAAAGATTTTAGAAGAATTATAGTAAAATCTCTATTAATTTTCATTAAAGGATTGTAGAAAACTGCAGATTTTTTAGATAAAAAAACTTCCGGAATATCTATAATAGCAGATCCTTCTTTTATTAACATAAACTTATTTTTTTATATCTACAAAAACTTTATCTTCTTTTTTTATTATTTTTAAATTTAATTTAACTGGGGGTTTTTTTATTCCTCTAGACCAAATATATCTGTTTAATCTATCAGATATTTTTATTTTATCTGTCTTTGTTATTTTTTTTATTAATTCTTTTATAACATTTATTGCCTTTTTTGCTCTTTTCTGCAACGGAGCTTTTAATACTTTTTTTCTTATATTTAAAATAATTTCTTTTTCCTCAACTTGATTAACATTTTCCGTTTTTTGATTATCTTCTACCATTTAACTAACTATAATATAAAACATTTTTAATTTTTTTAAGTATGAAAGCTAATAAACTGAGATGAATAGATTTTCATTTATATCAAAAAACAAATTATATATATTGTTAATAGGATTTTTATCGGCTTTTATAATATATCCGATCTACTTATATTTTAAAGAACCTTATTTTTCTGTAGCTCTTTCTTTTATATTAGTTTTGTATATAGATAATCCGTGGTTTTTATTTGGATGGTTACTTAATGGTTTATTTTTATATTTTATTGAGATTTATGAAGGAAATTTCGCCGCAATTTTAATTACAGTACCTATAATAGAAATTTTTTTGAAGGAATATAAAAAAGAAGAAAATACAAATTTAAAAAAAGCAATTATTTTAATTTTATTATTTGTTATGATTTTCTTAATATTTTATTTATTTGTTTATCAAAATATTACTATTAGAAATATGTTGTTCAAATAAAAAGAATGCGGGGGCGGGGATTTGAACCCCGGACGGATCTAATCCATCGGGACCTCAACCCGACCCCTTTGACCTCTCGGGCACCCCCGCATTTATAAATTTTATCAAATGTAAAATAATAAATGGTTTATGGGTGTTTTATACATCTACAATAGCCTAAGTAAGAAAAAAGAGAAATTTGAACCATTAGAGTATCCCTTTGTAAAAATATATCATTGTGGTATAACACCTTACGATAGATCCCATGTAGGACATTTGAGATCAGAGACTTCTGTTGATGTATTGAGGAGAACATTAAGATTTTTAGGATATGTAGATATTGCAATAAGCAATTTTACAGATATAGATGATAAAATAATAAGAAAAGCTAGAGAAACTGAAAAGGATTGGAGCGAGATTGCAATAGAAAACATAAAATATCATCTAAAGATAGTTTCTAGAATAAACAATTTACCATTTTATGTCAATCCAAAAGTAACAGAGCATATTCCTGATATGGTTGAATTTATAGAAGATTTAATTAAAAAAGGATATGCTTATAGTGGAAAATATGGAATATATTTTAACTTAGATAAATTCAAAGATTATGGTAAACTTTCTGGAAAAAAAGATCCAAATAGTTGGAGACAGGAAGAAGAATTTTTATCAGATAAAATAAATCCATATGACTTCGCTTTATGGAAGTTTAAAAGAGAAGGAGAACCTTATTGGGAAACTTCAATTGGGCCTGGAAGGCCAGGATGGCATATCGAATGTTCAACAATGTCTTCTAAATACTTAGGAGAAAAATTTGATATACATACTGGTGGACAAGATTTAATATTTCCACATCATGAAAATGAAATAGCACAATCTGAAGCCAGATTTTCTCATGACTGGGTAAAATATTGGATTCATTTTGGGTTAGTATATATCGAGGGAGAAAAAATGAGTAAATCTTTAGGTAATGTTATTGAAGCTGGAGAATTTTTAGATAAATATGGGGAAATGCCATCTAGATTTTATTTAATTTCAACACATTATAGAGATATTTTAAATATTACTGAAGAAGGAATTCAACAAGCAATAGATAATTATAAATATATTACTTCTACAATTAAAACAATTATTTCTGAATTAGAAAAGACTGATAGAACTTTTAAATTATCTGAAGATAAAATAAAAATTTGGAATACTTTATTGACTTATGAAAAAAAATTTATAAATAGTATTTTGGATGATATAGATACTACACGGGCAACAGCAATTCTATTAGAAGCTACTAAATTTATAAACAAAGAAATAATAAACTCAGGAATATTTACATTATTATACACGTCTTATGAATTTTATAGGATAGTTAACAATATTTATGCTTGTTGGGATGATATATTTTATAAAAAAGAAGATAATAAATTAGTATACAACTTGTTAGATTTAATTTTAGAAATAAGAAAAGAGTTAAGAAAAAGAAAACAATATGAGCTTTCTGATAAAATAAGAGAAAAATTGAGAAATATTGGAATAGATTTACTAGATAGAGGAGAAGAAACTTTTTATAGATTTATTTAGTTTCCCAGCCAACACTTTTTTCTATACCTAACTCTCTTTTTATTATTTCTTCTATAAGATTTTTTTCTCTATTTTTGATTTTACATAAATTATGTGCCATTTTTAAAAGGAACGGATACGCTTTCTCATAAAATATAGTTTTTATAATTGAGTAAAATTCATCATCTTCTATATTATTCCAACTTTCTATCCTATATATATGTTCATATTTTCTTGCTCTAATATAGCAAGCCTTTATCTTTCTTCCATCAAAATCCTTATAAATTATTTTTGTACAAAAGGTTTCAAAGGGATATTTATTTAATAAAATAATAAAATCTGATTTTTGTGATTCAAGCAGTCTTGAATGCAATATTCTCTTAGCTATAGAAATCAGCTTAATTTTATCCGAATTATAAAATTTTTCTCTATAAGATTGAATTCTTTTATTTATATCGTCTATAGGGGATCCTATAATTTTTTGAAAAAGTATAAAATCTGAAACAAGGGAACCGTCAATAATTTTATATTTTTCCTTAGTTTCCCACGCTAACGTATATTCTAAATTTTTACTAAATATACTAGCAAGATCTGATATTTCTAAAGATTTTATTTCCTTTTTTTCAAATATATCTATAAATATATCGGGAAATATAATGTAATCTTTAAGAGTAGTTTCTTTATTTTTAGAAATAGCAACAGCTCTCAAATAAATATAAGAAATTGGCCCTATTATTCCACTTACATAACTAGAATCGATAAAAACAAAATCTTCATCTAAAATATTAAATTTATCTAAGTCTATTATATCTATATTTATATCTTCGCTCTTTTTTAATAAAGTATCTTTTATTTTACCCACAAGATTTCTTATTTGTAGTATATCATCTCTATCTATCATTTAAAATATTTTTTAGTAAAATTTATTTCTATTTGCTTCTAATAAGCGATTCTCTAAATTCATAAAATCTGCAGCAGATAAAATTTTTATTTTTACTTTTTCATTTAAATATTTCAAGTATTCTAAATAATTTTTAGATCTAGCAGAATGATGATCTAGAATTATTTTTTCTATATTAGTCTTTTTCTCTATTATAGCTAAATTTTTTAAGAATTTTTCTTCTAGTTCTTTTTTCCATTTAGGATGATATATTGGTGGACCAGATAATATCAAAATCTTTGGATTTTTATTTATTATAAACTCTAAAACATCATCTGTAAGAATTCCCTGGATATCAGATCCAAACAAAACATTATCTCCCAAGTGTTCTATATATACCATAACAACTTTCCCTAATTTACTATTTTTTTCTCCATGAAAAACTCCCTTGGAAAATTCTATATAAGTATTTTCAAATTCATATTTTTTCTCATCACAAAATTCTAAATTTTTTATCTTATTGTAAAATAGTTTTCCTCTAAAATATTGAGATCTATTAGTATTTTTAAAATCCTTTGCTAAAATTATTTTATTTTTAAGAATTTCCACATGATCTTCATTTTCTGGATGAGGGCAATGATCCCAATGATAATGAGTAATAATAATTATATCTGATTTTTCCCCCAACTCAATAATTTCATTATATCTCTTTTCTAACTCTTCTAGTTCTACTTCAGATGGAGGGAGACCATACCTAAATGGAGCAATAGATATAGAAGGATCTATAAATATTTTATAATCTGTTTCTATTAATGTAGCCATAGATCTTGTAGAAAAAGAATCATATGCAACAAGTTTGATTTTCATAAGTATCCTAATAATTTAGCAGTTTTTATATCTAAATAATAAACATTGTATTCATTTTTATATTTTTCATAAAATTTTTTTGCTAAAATACCTGTTGGGCATACAAAGAGATATTTCTTGTCTTTTTCTAAAGTTATTTTATCAAAATTTCTCACATCAATAACAATTAAATTTTCTTTATCAGGTAAATCTATTTCATATTCTAAATTTTCTTCTAAATTAGTTAATTCGTAAATCTTGTTTATTTCTTCTTTAAAATTAATGTCTAATTTATTTAATTCTTCGAAAAATATCTTACAATCTGGTTTTGCTTTAGGATGTTTTTCTATTTTACATATTTCTGGGGCTCTATAATCATAAAATCCCAAACTTTTAGCTATAGAAATTATTTCGTCTTTATTAAATCCTAATAATGGTCTAAAAACTGTAAAATCTACTATTTTATCTAAACATTTTATTGAATATATTGTTTGTGTTGAAACTTGACCTAAAGATTCTCCAGTTACAATACATAAATAATTTTTAGATTTACAAAATTCTTCTGCAATTTTGTACATAATTGCTTTATAAATAATCTGTCTATAACCCTTTCTAACTTTAAATAATTTTTCTATATCAAAGTCATAAACATAAAGCTTAGAATTTGGAAAGTATTCTTTTAATTTATTAAAAATTCTATAGATATATCTTAAATATGGCTTTCCACCAATATTTATAAATAAAAAATCTAGATCTAGTCCTCTTTTTCCAATAAGATATGCAGCAACAGAAGAATCTACACCACCAGAAAACAATAAGATTCCTTTTCCTTGGAAACCTAGTGGAAATCCTCCAGGTCCATAAAATACTTTATCATATAAAAATGTAGCAAAATCGTGTATTTCTATATATATTACTTTATCTGGATTTTTTAAGTCTACTCTTAATCCAAAATTTTTACATAAATATTCACCAACAATTTTGTTAACTTCTGGAGAAGTATATCTAAAATTTTTCCAAACTCTTTTTGTAACTATTTTAAAGCTACCATTAAAATTTTCAAAAAACAATTTTGATCCTAATTTAATTTCTTCTAAATCTGTTTTTATTTTATATGCTGGATAAATTGTTTTTATTCCAAAAATTTTTTGTAACTTATAAATCCATTCTTCTTTATAATCGAATATGAATATTCTTCCCCTTCCAACCAAAATATTATTTGTTCCAATGGAATTAGAAATAATTTTATAAAGTTCTTTCATCAATTTATTTTTAACTTTTTCAGATTTTACCCAAATTTCATCAACACCTATTAAGATTGAATTATATATCATATTATGAAGATAATTTTTAGTAAAAAATTTATGTATCATAATGATCCAAATCATATAGAAAATAAGAGTAGACTTTTTGATTTATTGAAAATAATTAAAAAAGAGGGTTATGAAAAACCATATAAAATAAATAAAAAGGTTTATAAGCTTCTATCTCTAGCTCATTCTTGGAAATATATTAAAAAAATTAAAAAATATTTTAAATATGCAAATAAAAATAAAAAAATAGTTTACATAGATGAAGATACGTATATTTCCCCTTACTCTTATTTATCTTCATTTTCATCAATTATGGCAGCAGTAAAAGCTTTAGATATTATAGAAAAAGAAAAACAAATATTTATACCTACAAGACCGCCCGGACATCATGCTGGAAGAGATGGAAAAGTAGATAGTACTTTAGGCTTTTGCATTTTTAATAATATTGCTTTTTTAGCAATTTATGCAAGAAAAAGATATAATAATATTTTAGTATTAGATATAGATATTCATCATGGAAATGGAACTGAAGATATTTTAAAAAATGTCAAAAATATTAATTTTATCTCGACTTATGCAAAAGGAATATATCCGTTTCCTGGTAATTCTAAAAATATTGAAAATATTTATAAATATCCTTTAGATTTTGGAACTGATGACAAAAAATACTTAGAAATATTCAGAAAAATAATGATAGATATTGAAAATATAAATCCAAAAATTATTTTAGTTTCTCTTGGATTTGATATGCATTATTTAGATCCTCTTTCTGTATTTAAAATAACAATAGAGACTTATAAAAAAATCTTTGAGTATTTACTACCATATAAAGTCATATATCTTCTAGAAGGAGGATATAATAGAAAAGTTATTTATGAAGGTATTTTAGAACTTATTAAATTATGGAAAAGTTCTTCCTAGGATTTTCTATATCAGCATATCAAACTGAAGGAGATAATTTCTATAGCGACTGGTATTATTTTGAAAATGATAAATTGCCTAAAGTCGGAAAATCATGTAATTTATGGGAAAATTATGAAAAAATAATTCATTTTTTAGTAGATTTAAAAGTAAATGCTTTTAGATTTTCCATAGAATGGTCTAGAATTTTTCCAGAAGAAAATAATTTTTCACAAGAAAATCTGAATAGATATTTAAGATTTATAGAAAAACTAAAGGAAAAAAATATAGAACCTTTTATATGTTTATGGCATTTTACAAATCCTAAATGGTTTTTTGATAAAGGTGGATGGCAATATAGAGAAAATATAAACTACTTTATAGAATATGTAGATATTCTAATCAAAAATCTAAAAAAATATGATGTAAAATATTTTATTACTTTTAATGAACCTTTTGTGTATACATTAAATTCATATGTTCTTGGTTTTTGGCCTCCTTTTGAGAAAATAAGTAGTATCGAAAATTTAAAAAAAATTTCAGATATTTTAGAAAATTTTCATTTAGCACATAAAGAAGTATATAAAATTATTAAAGAAAGCGATGAAAAGATAATTTATATTGAAAACTTCTCTTTTTTTAACTTTTATTTAATTAAATTTTTCAAAGATACATATTTAGATTTAATTATATCAACTTTACCAAAAAAAGTAGATGGAATAGGAGTAAATTATTATGGTATTTTAGTAGATTATACTACAAGAAAATTTTATGAATCTTTGAAGTATTTTTCAAAAGTCTTAGATAAGTTAAAAACAAAAAATAAAGATATTTTTATAACAGAAAATGGAATTTCGACTGAAGATGAATATAAAAGGGTAAAATATATTAAAAAACATCTTGCTTTTGTTCTGAATAACAGAAAAAAGTATAATATAAAAGGATATTTTATTTGGAGCTTATTAGATAATTATGAATGGGAAATTGGATATAAAGCAAAATTTGGTATTTTGACTAGAGAAATAAAGCCCAAAGATTCTTATTATGAACTTAAAGAATTTTTTAAATCCCTAAAAATTTCTTAATTAATATTCTAGGATATCCTATATAGGGGATTCTAAAGATTGCTTTGCCCTTTATTGCATTTATATCGTATAGCGGGCATTCTTCTTGAGAAGGATATGGATTGTTATCTCCCATAATACATACAAAAGTATCATTTTTCTGAACAATACGATGTAATATCGGTTTTCCACTTAATGAAATATATACAACTACATCTCCAACTTTCAACTCCTCATATTTTGCTGGAATAATTATTACAACATCTCCTACATTTATTCCATTTCTAAACGGAAACTTTTCAAAATCAGAACAGGAAATATTAAACTTTTCATATTTTCTACAATCAAAATTATGATGCTCCATACTATTAGAATACACTACAGAAAATAAAAATGGAGAATACAAATTAATAAAAACTATTAATAAAATTATTAATAAAAAAAATGCTAAATCGCTTTTCCAATTATCTTCAAGTAGTATAAATTTAAAGAAACTTGTTATTTTTTTTATAATTTTTTTAATCATAACTCCTCCAGACATAACCACATTTTACACATTTAAAAAACTTTGTTTCTGCTTCATCAGAAGCTCTTGTTTGTAATGACCAGAAATAAGCTCCCTTACTTCCACACTTTGGACAAATTATCTCTTCATCTATTGGAAGCTTTTCTTTAGTTTCTTCTTTTTCAAATATTACAATTTTACTTTTAGTATTCTTTTCTTCAGAAAATATTTTTTCTTTTTTTATTTCGATTTTTTCTTTATATCCGCAATTTTCACATACTAAATATTTATCTTTTATTACTAATATTCTACCACAATTTGGACAAAATTTCATAAAAGTAAATATATTCATAAAAAAAGTTTATAAAACTTTAAAGGAGATTTTCTTAAATATTTCGTAAAAAACACTAACAAAAAATAAATATATGTAAAAAATAAAATACAAAAAAACTAAAACTACTAAAGAAATTGATAATTTATTTTGTTTTAAAATTTCTTTTAAATTAAGAATGGCCTTTTCATAAAATATATTGATATATGTTTTTTCAAAATCGATACTTTGATTTTTTATAGTATCTAATAACAAATTTTTTATGTTTTCTATTTTATCATAATCCTTAACTTCTAAATTATTAACTGCAAAATTAAAACCAAAAATTGCAACATTTATTGTATATTCTATATCAATGGAGATCTGGGTTTTTATTTGATTTAAAACTATTTCTTTTATTTTTGGTTCTAGAAAATCAATCACTTTTTCAGCAATTATATTTTGAATTGGTTGATAAACAAAGGGTAAAAAGAGAAATATTAAAAATAAAATCGTATTAAAAATGTTAATTCCTTCTTTAACATCTTTAAACATTACAATAGCTATTAAAATAAGAAATATTAGTAAGATATAATTAAATAAAACTGAAAAAAGAAATTGTATTATTAAAAAAATACTTTTTATTTTTATATTTTGTATTTTTTCATAAAATAAAAGAAAAAATGCAAGAAAAATAATAGAAAAAAAGACTAAAACAAAATTAACATTTGGTAAATTTATAATGGAATAAAATAAAAATAAATTAAATATAACTTGAAATATAATAGAAAAAAGTAAAAATAAGTAAATCATTTTATAAAATTTATAAAAAAGTTATTAAATTTATATTGGGCCCGTAGTCTAGTGGTATGATGCCGCCCTCACTAGGCGGAGGTCGGGGGTTCAA
>JAWBIX010000007.1:0-13325 GCA_038833255.1 Nanopusillaceae archaeon
TTGATGGATTATTATTAACGTCTGATAAAGTTTTATACGAGCTATCTTTAGCTTATGGTGTTAAAGCAATTTATATAGATCCTATTAGAGTTGAGAAACCATCATATGAAATATATTTCACAGAGGACACGATGTCTGTGCATATTGTAGAAGGATGTAAAATCAAAAGAAAAAGAGGATCCCCTGGAAATTGGTATATTGAAGAAATAGATGAAATACTAGATAGAGAATCTATAGAAAATTTAATAGAAGAAATAATTAGCTTAGCTAGAACTAGAAGAGATGGTTTTATAGAAATAGAAAAGCCACACAGTATTATAGTTCAACAAGGAAATTATAGGATTGTTATTGTAAAACCCCCACTTTCAGATAACTATGAGATTACTATAGTAAGACCAATTGTAAGAAAAAGATTGGAAGATTACAATTTACCAACCGTATTATTAGATAGGCTGGAAAGAAGTGCAGAAGGTATCATTATTGCTGGAAAACCAGGTTCTGGAAAATCTACTTTTGCTCAAGCTTTAGCTGAATGGTATAAAAATAAAGGAAAAATAGTAAAAACAATAGAATCTCCAAGAGATCTGATGTTATCTAAAGATATAGTTCAATATTCTAAAAATTTTGCAAAATTTGGAGAAATACATGATATTTTATTGCTATCAAGGCCAGATTATGTTATATTTGATGAAATGAGGAATACAGATGACTTTAAATTATATATAGATCTAAGATTTGCTGGTGTTGGAATGATTGGGATTATGCATGTAGAAAGACCTATAGATGCCATACACAGACTAATATCTAGAACAGAACTCGGAGTTATACCTCATATAATCGATACAATTATTTTTATTGACAAGGGGCAAATAGAAAAGGTTTATACTTTAGAATTAAAAGTTAGAGTTCCAACGGGAATGATTGAAGAAGATTTAGCTAGACCTGTTATTGAAGTAAGAGATTTATTAAGTGGAGAATTAGAATACGAATTATATACATTTGGTGAGGAAATTGTTGTAGTTCCTGTAAAATCTAAAGATAGAGATAAAATAATAGAATTTTTAAAAAATATAATAAAAGAAAAATTTTCTGATAAATATGAGGGAATAGACGTAGACATAATTGGAAATACTATACGATTCTATTTGCCAAAAAATCTAAAAAAGAAATTTGTAAAGAGAGAAAAATCATTTTTGAAAAGTATAGTATACTACTATAAACTTAAAGTGGAAATTCTTTCTAAAGACGATTCAAATATAAAAATAAATCCTAAAAATATTGAAATAGTTGGAGACTATATAATAATAGATTTTGGAAAGGAATATAAAAATAAAAAAATTTCAATATTATTTGAAGACAAAGTAATATGTAAGTTAAATTTAGATAAAAAAGGAAAAGTTAGCATTAATATAAATACTGAGATTGGGAAAAAGTTGAAAGAAATACTAAATAAAGGAGAAATATATGGAAAAATATGAAAAGAATAGCTATAATTGATAAAGAAAAATGTAAAGCTCCACAAAAATGTAATTATATTTGTGTATCGGTATGTCCAGTTCAAAGAAATAAACAGCCAATTTTCAATATAATTAATGAAAAACCAACAATTGACGAAGCTTTATGCATAGGTTGTGGGATTTGTGTTAAAAAATGTCCGTTCAAAGCAATTAACGTTATAAATATATCAAAAGAACCTTCTACAGGATTAATATTTCAATATGGGATAAATACATTTAGGTTATACGGTTTGCCAATAATAAAAGAAAAAACAATAGTTGGAATAATAGGAAGAAATGGTATAGGAAAAACGACAGCTATATTAATTTTAGCAGGAATATTAAAGCCGAATTTTGGTAATTATAAAAAAAATTTTGAAGATAGAGAAATAATTTCTAATTTTAGAGGAACAGAATTACAAAAATATTTTGAAAATTTATATAATAATAAAATAAAAGTATCTTATAAACCTCAAAACATATTTATATTTTTAAAATTTCATGGAAATAAAACAGTCAATGAAATTATTGAAGAAATAGCTAAAGATAAAAAAGAAAAAGTAATAGAAGAGTATTCATTAGAAAAAATTTTAAATAGAAAAATATCAGAATTGTCTGGTGGAGAACTTCAAAAAATAGTATTTATTTTTTCTGTTTATAAACAGCATAACGTTTTGCTAATTGATGAGTTGACTAATTATTTAGATATATATGAAAGAATAAAAATGGCATCAAAATTATTAGAGTTAAAAGATTCTGGGGATTCTATTTTGATAATAGACCATGATTTATCATTTATTAATTCCCTTGCTGATATAATTCATATAGTATATGGTGTACAAAAGGCATATGGAGTATTTTCTACACCAATTGGAACTAGTGAAGGAATAAATCAATATCTAGAGGGTTATATAAAAAAAGAAAATTTAAAAATAAGAGATAAACCAATAAGATTAGAAATAAAGCCATATACAGATAAAAAAATAGGTAAAAATATCGTGGAATGGAAAAATTTAAAAGTATCTTTAAATGGATTTATTTTAGAATCAGAATATGGATTTATAAGAGAAAGAGAAATTTTGGGTGTTATAGGAAGAAATGGAATAGGTAAATCAACTTTTGCGAAAGTTATAGCAGGAGAACTAAATTTTGAAGGAGAATTAAGTAAAAATTGTACCTTATCATATAAAAAACAATATTTTGATTTTTCAAATTTAGATATTACTGTGGAAGAATTTATACGCCAATACAATTTAAATTATAAAAAAGAATACGGAGAATATTTAACTAGATTAGGATTATCAGATTTATTAGACCATAAAGTTAATACATTGTCTGGTGGAGAACTTCAAACTTTATATTGTTTTTCTACTTTAATAAAAGAAGCAGAATTGTATATATTAGATGAGCCTTTTGCATTTTTAGATATAGAACAAAGAATAAATTTAGCAAAGTTTATAAGAGATATAATTAAATCTAGAGATAAAGCAGCTTTAATAATAGATCATGATATTGTTTTGTTAGATTACGTGTCAGATAATATGTTGATTTTCGAGGGAGAACCTGGAGTTAGAGGGATTATAAATGGACCAATGGATAATAAAGTAGCTTTCAATAAATTTTTAGAATCTATAGGAATTACTATAAGAAGAGACGAAATCAACAAAATTCCAAAAATAAATAAAGTAGATAGTTATTTAGATAGAATTCAAAAATTAAGAAAAGAATTTTATATCTAAAAAATTAAGAAGATTTTATAAATCTAAATACCTTTGTGCCACAATTTGGACATACTCCTCTTACAGCGTTTCTACCATTTTTTAAAGTAACTATCTCTGCATTTTTTATTTCTACATTTTTTTTACATTTTACGCAAAATCCAGTGTATTTATCTGTTGCCATTTATAATATATTATAAGCTAATTTAATAATTTTTCTATAAATATTCCTCAAACTATTAATATATAAAAATTAAAATTTTCATTCTTTAAATTTTATTACTATTTTACCATTTTTATTTTCAATCGAAAATTCAAAATTTTTAGATTTAAGAAAACTTTCTATTTCTTTTATATCATAATTCTGAAAAATCCAATAATTCTCCTTTATTAAATTAGCAATTTCATTCAAAATTTTTATTTCTTTTTCTAAATCTGATAATTTTGCTTTTTGATTTTCTATAATTTTTTTAAGCTCTTCTTTTTTCTTTTCAATATTTTTCTTTTTATTTTCTATTTCCTCTTTAAAATAGATATTTTCAAAAATAGAATTTATTTCAGAATACCAACAATTATCGTAAAGAATTTCCTTTTTATTTATTAAATCTATATAAATATCAAAGATTTTTTTAATTTCGTTTTCATTAATCTCTTTAAGACTCTTAGACTTTTCAACATTTGCTTTAGTTATTATATATTCCGCATATTTCCCAGATAAACCCAAATCTATAGCAAGAAACCTAACAATATCCTTTTTGTTTGATTTTTCTAATACTTCTTTGAATTCAAAAATATCTTTTGGTAAAATAAAATTTTTTGGAGGTTTAATATATTTTTCATTTGGTATTATTTTTCTAAATCCAAAATCTTTATATGATGTTGCATATAAGATTATATCATTTTTGTCAGTTACAACTATTAAACCATTAGGAATTAATTCTGAATAAATTTTATTTTTTTCAGATTCTATTCTTAAAATTTTATCATCTTCTAGAAATATTTGAATTTTATAATTAATTAAATCTTTTTTTAATCTATCTGAAAATTTATTTTTTACTTTTTCTAATTTTTTATCAGATAGAAAAACGATTTTTCCTGGAATAATATATAAGTATTTTTTCTCTAATTCCTTTTTATATAATTCTAAAACTAAACCATCTTTTAATGAAAAAACATCTCTGACAATTGAATTATTTATTTTCTCCCTATTTTCTTCAAACCATTTTAAAAGGTCTATATAAGTTATCATAAAAATATTTTTCCAAAAGAAAAATTATATATAAAATGATGAGGATTCGGGGTTCAAGATAAAATGAAGAGAAGTTCCCATTCTGATTTTGCGGGGGTGCCCGAGAGGTCAAAGGGGTCGGGTTTAGGTCCCGATGGATTAGATCCGTCCGGGGTTCAAATCCCCGCCCCCGCAGTTTATAAAAATTCATTAAATTAAAAATTTATGTTGATAATAACTGAAAAGCCATCAGTAGCTAGAAATATTGCTACATTTTTATCAAATTCAAATTTTAAAAAAATTAGATTCAAAAATAATGTTTATTATTATTATTTTAATCGTGATGGAGAAAAATTTTATGTAGTTCCATCAATAGGACATTTATATACCATTTCAGATCTAGACAAAACATATAAATATCCTACTTTTGATTACAAATGGGTTCCAGCATATTTGGAGGATGGAATATTTATAAAAAAAACGTATATAGAAATGTTTAGAGAATTTTCTGATGAGAAAGAGGTAATTATAGCTACAGATTATGATATGGAAGGAGAATTAATAGGTTATAATATTTTAAGATTTTCATTAGGGAGAGAAAATGCAAAACGTATGGTTTTTTCTACAATAACAAAACAAGATATATTGTATGCTTTTGAAAACCTTAAAGAAAATATAGATTATGGATTAGCTATTGCTGGAGAAACAAGACATATTCTGGATTGGTTATATGGAATAAACCTCTCAAGAATACTAACGAGATCTTTAAGAAATTATACTAAAGATTATGTTTTAAGCATCGGACGTGTTCAAGGACCAACTCTAAAAATAATATTTGAAAGGGAAAAGGAAATAAAGAATTTTAAACCGGAAGTTTACTATCATGCTTACGTAGATATAAAAAAAGATGGAAAAACTCTTAGATTGATTTATAATGGGAAGATTAAAAATAGAGAAGAAGCAGAAGAAATAAAAGAAAGAATAAGAAATAAAATAAAAGTTTTAAGAGTTTTTTCTGAAAAATATAATGAGCAACCACCACATCCATATAATTTAACAAACGTTCAAATAGATGCATATAAATTATACAAAATATCTCCAAAAAGAACACTAGACATTCTTCAAAAATTGTATGAAAAAGGATATATATCTTATCCTAGAACAGCATCAGAAATATTACCAAATACTATAAATTTTAGAAGAATAATGGAGAATTTAAGTGAGATTGAGAAGTACGCAGTTTATTATAATTTGTTAAAAAATAAACCCATTTTAAAACCCAATAATGGAAAAAAGGAAGATATACATCCGGCTATATATCCAACAGGAGAAATACCTGACAATTTGGATAAAAAAGAAACTTTAATTTATGATTTAATAGTTAGAAGATTCTTTGCAACTTTTATGAATGCAGCAACTATTGAAAAAGAAAAGGTATATTTCGAAGAAAATTTTTTATTTGAATATAAAAAATGTTTAAATAAAGGATGGATGATTGTATATTGGAATATTTTAAAAGATAATTTTTTAGAGATAAAGTTTAAAGAAGGGGAATTTTGTGAAATTGTAAAAAAATATATAAGAAAAAAAAGAACACCTCCTCCATCAAGATATAATCAAGCCAGTTTAATAAAAAAGATGGAAGAAGAAAATTTAGGCACAAAATCTACTAGAGCAGAAATAATAGTTACTCTTTATAATAGAGGGTATATTGATGGAAGATCTATAAAAATAACAAAATTAGGAGAAAAAATATTAGAAATTTTTGAAAAATATTTTCCAGATATATTAGATATCGATTTTACAAAAAAAATGGAAGAATCTTTAGAAAAAATTGCAAAAAACAAATACTTTTATTTAAAAGACAAGATTTTAAATGAAGCAAAAGAGATAATTAAAAATATTTGCAGTAATGTTGATGAAAAGAAAATTGGTGAAGAAATATATAGAGTAATAAAAGAATTAGAGTCTAATAATAGATAATATTTTATTTATAGTTTCTTCTATATTACCGGAATTGTCTATTATAAATATTTTTTCGTCCTTTAGTAATTTTGGTAGTTTTAGATATTTTTCTCTAACTTTTCTTAAAAATTCTAAAGTTTCATAGGAAGTTTTTTCAGAGCGATCTTTGATTCTTTCTAAAGCAATTTCAACTGGGACATCTAATATAAAAACAAAATCTGGCTTTATTATATACTTATGTAAAATTTTTAACCATCTTAAATTAAAATTTTCATAATTTGATTGGTAAGAAAACGAAGAATGATAGTACCTATCTGATATTACTATAAAATTTTGTTTTAGTCTTTCCTCAATTTCTATTTGGTGTAAATATCTATCTGCTGCAAATAAACAAGCTAAGGAAAGACCAAAATATTTTGTTTTTGGATGATCTTCCTTTATTATTGATCTTATTAACTCTTTAATTTTAGTATTAAATGGTTCTCTAGTTAAAAATACTTTATAACCTTTTTCTTCTAATTTTTTCTTTAATTCTTCCGCAACCTTTGTTTTTCCACAACCATCAATTCCTTCAATTACAATAAACATAGATAGTTTTATTAAAAAATACTTTTATATATTCAATAAAAGACCATCTCCATTATTTGGAGCATAACATTCTATACCAAATTTATTTCTTATAGAGTTTACTAATTCAAAATATTTTGGATATTCTCCATGGACAACAAAAATTTGCTTTGGTTTTGGTTTTAAACGTCTAATAAAGTTTAAAGATTCTCTTCTATCAGCATGACCTGAGAATCCATCAAACTTTATATATCTTAATTTTACGTCAACTTTCTCATTATCAATTATAAAAGATTTTTCCCCATTTAATATTCTTCTTCCAAGCGTACCTTCTGCTTGATATGATACAAAAGCCAGAAGATTTTTTTCATCACTTGCTAATCTTTTAAAGTATTCTATAATTGGACCACCCTGCATCATTCCGGATGTAGCAACAACAATATATGGTTCTTTCGATTCAATTATATTATCTCTCTCTTTTGGATTTACCCTAATTATATACTCTTTATCAAAAGGATTTTCCCCTTTTAGTATTTTTTGTTTTAAATTTTCTGCAAGATACTCCGGATAAGAAGTATGGATTAATGAGGTTTCCCACAAAATACCTTCAATATAAATATTTACTTCAGGAATAGATTTATTTTCTATATTTTCAGATAATGTTAACAAAATATCTTGGGCCCTTCCAACAGATAAAACAGGTATTAAAACTTTTCCTCCATTTTCAATAGTATTTTTTATTTCTTTTACAAAATTTGCCTCTGTTTCTTCTCTACTTGGATGAAAATCATTATTTCCACCATATGTAGATTCTATTATTAAAGTTTCTAATCTTTGAAAAATAGTTTTAGGTCTATTTAAGAATTTTGACTGGAAAAATTTAAAATCTCCAGTATACAATAAATTATGTTTGTTTTCTATATTTATATGAACCATAGCAGATCCCAAAATGTGTCCAGCATCATAAAAACATATTTTAATATCTGGAGTTATATCTGTAACTTCTTCATAACCTAGGGTAATGCTATGTTTTATAAATTCTTTTATTTCTTTTACACCATACAAATATTCCTTTCCAGTTTTTTTGCTAACTTTTGTAAAATCTAATAAAGATAGGGCAGCAATGTCTCTTGTAGGTTCTGTTAAGTAAATAGGACCCTTCCATCCTAGTCTGAAAAGATATGGTAGAAAACCAACATGATCTAGATGAGCATGAGTTATAATTACAGCATCAAGATCAAGAATATTAAAATCTTCTAAATTTATCAATGGATATTTATCATTTACTACATCCATTCCAATACCACAATCTATTAAAATATTGCTTTCATCAGTTTTTAATAAAAAACATGATCTTCCAACTTCTCTTCCTCCTCCTAAAACAAATAATCTATAATAACCTTTAGATTTTTCATATTTTCTTTTTATTATTCTCTCTCCTACAGAATCTAAAAAACTAGTTCTATATTTTGAGATTTTGTGCAAATAATATCTAACAAAATCTATTATTTTTGAGGATTTTAGCGTAGATCTTTTTATTACAACGTTACATAAAGTTTTTTCTCTTATTTTATTTATTATATCTGAACTTATTTTTTCAGGTTCATAAGTGTCTATAACTATTGTGGATCTATGTTTTTCTAAAAAGATTTTTTTGATTTTTATGTTTTTTTCTTTTAATATTTCTTCGCAGATATTTATTATAGATTCTTTATCATCCAAAAGCTTGTAATTGTATCTTATTTCAATTCTTTTTTTATACTTTTGAGCTAAAGCTTTTCCTATTTCGTATCCATTTAAAAACAATTCTTTATTATTTACATAAATTATAATCTTGGCTGCTTCAAAAACTATTTTTTCTATATCTTCCCGTTTAAATTCCTTTAGCAATTCCTCTTTTATACTATTCATCATAATTTTGAAATTTAATCTAAAATTTAATCTTAAATTATTTTATTTAAAAAATAAAAATTTAAATTTTTTCAATCTTTTTTTCTATTTTTATTGTTTCTTTTTCTATTCCAGAATCACTTACTATATATATGTCTATTCCTTCTCCACTTCCTAAATCTCTTTCTATTGCAGCTAGTATTGCTTTTTTAGCAAGCTCTTTAGCTTCTTCTTTTGTCATATTTTTCTTATATCCAGTCTCTAGTACTCCTAAAGCGTACATCATTCCAGATCCTACAGCGATAAAATCTTCATGTTTTGTTAATCCACCCAACTCATCTAACATGTATATTGAATAGTCATCTTTATTTTTTCCAGCAATAATTAACTGAGTTAGAAATGGAAAATATTTATAAGAATACATTATTCTGGCTAATAAATTTGCTGCTTCTTCTGCAGTTACTTTTATTTTACTTCTAAGCTCTTTTAATTTTAATTCAGAGGATAATACTTTTGCCAACATTTGAGCATCAGCAACCAAACCAGCAGTTCCTAATAATATGCTATCAGTAATTTCATATATCTTTTTAGTATTTTTATCTATAGTTAACAATGCTCCAGCAGACGCTCTTTTATCAGAGGCTACTACAACACCATCTTTAAACTTTATAGCAACTATTGTAGTTCCAATTTTTAAGTCCATTTTTTTATTATTTTGCATATTTGCTTATAATTTCTTTTTCAAATTCCTTTATAATATACTCCGCTTCTTCTTCAGTTTTTGCACCAGTACATACGAAATTCCCAGTGTGAAATATTAGAAAAGTAACTTTAATGTCTCCTTTTTTGTATTTTACTATTACTCCAGGAAATTGTTCTGGATTGTACTCTGCAGTTTCTAATTCTTCTAACATTCTGTTAATATCTATATTATCGTAATCGAATTTTCCATTTACGACATAGTTTTTTGGAGATATTTCGTATTCTTTTGGAGTTTCTATTCCAATTTCCATTAAAACTTTTCTTATATATTCTACATATTCTTTAGCTTCCTTAATACTTTTAAGTCCAGTTACTACCATTTTTCCACTATTAAACATTAAAATTGTTATCTTTTTTTGATCCTTTTCAGTTCTGAATATTAAACCCGGAAACTGTTCTGGATCATATGTAGCCTCTTCTAATTTTAAAGCAATTTTATCTAATGGTAATCTCGTTTTTAAATCAACATTTACAACGACATTATTAGCCTCCCATTTAGCCATTTATAAACATTAAAAAATAAAGTTTATAAATATCCTTACACTAACATATAAACGACAACACAATATCCTGCTACTTCTATCTTCTTAGTTTTTATATTTTCTGGAAAAGCTTGTGAAAGTTGTATGGTAGAATCTGTTTCGAGTTCTAATTTATTTTTATATTTTAAAATTACTTTTTCTACTTTTTCATCTCCCTTTATATAGAATATGCATTTTTGAGATTTGCTCAAGCCCATTTCTTTTCTAATTTCCTGTAAATTTCTTCTAAGTTCTCTGTATATCCATTCTTCTTCTAATTCTTCATCAAAAGTTGTATCATAGGATAGAAATATTTTATTATCTTCAATATATGTTTTTCTATTACTTTTAGTGAACGAGATTTCCTTAACATTTAAAAGATCTTTATATAAGTTTACTAATTTTTTAAGAATATTATTAATCTCTATATCTTCACTATATATCTCTAATTTCTTTAAAGGTCTCCTAATATTTATGTTTATCATATTTCTCAGTCTAAGACCCATTTCTAAAACCTTTTCAAAAATTTCTTTCTCTTTTTCTATTCTTTCGTCAATATATTTTTCTTCAATGTTTGGTAAATTTTCTAATATTATGCTTTTTATCTCTATGTTAAATACTTTTTTTAAATTAAGAAATATTGCTTCACATATATGTGGGCATACAATAGAAAAAATGTTTATTAAATCAATCAAAACTTTATATATAACCCAAAGAACAGTTTTATAATCTTCTTTTATTCTATTTCTAGTTACTTTAATGTAAAATCTAGATAATTCTAAAAATACTTTTTCGCAAAGCCTTCCAATTTTCCATATCTCAAAATTATCTAAACTTTCATAAATCTCTTTTTTAGTTTTTTCCAATAAATGTAACATATATCTATCTTCCCATTCTAATTTTTCTGGATTATACAGAGTTGGATTAAAATTGTAATACTTACAGTATTCTATAAGATAATTATGGCAATTCCACAAAATATTCAGGTTATTTTGTTTTACTTTTATATCTTCCTCATTTAAAGATAAATCATGATAGGCTTCCGTTATAGAAGATAAATAATATCTTACTGTATCAATATTATATTTTTCCATTAAAGTTTTTGGATCTACTACATTTCCCAAAGATTTACTCATTTTCCTTCCTTCTTTATCTAATACATATCCGTGAACATATACATTTTTATAAGGTATTTTTCCATAATATATTTTTCCAAGTACAGCTAAAGAATAAAACCATCCTCTAAACTGATCTAAACCTTCAACTATAAAATCTACTGGAAAAACATTTGTAGCAAATGTTGCGGATCCGGAATCGACCCAAACATCTAAAACATCTTTTACTCTTTTCATTTCTTCTCCACAAATTTCGCATTTTATAATAATATTATCTACTTCTGGAACATGTAAATCATAATTGTAAATTCTTATTAATTCATAATCTATTTTTCCAAAAGAACGAACAACATAAAATTCTTCTTCAGCATCTTTTATGATTTTTTCATCAAATTTTTGAACTAATAATATTGATTCATCCTCAAATTTATCAAAAATTTGTCTCAATTCATTTATATTTTTTATTTCGGGTATTTCAAATATTTTATCTTTACGGAAGTATCTTTCAAGCATTCTTTTAGCATACTCGCTTTTTTTAATTGCAATATAAATTTTTTTTGCATCTCTTTTAATTTCTTTAATATTTTTTGGTATTTTTATATGTCCATTTTTGCATTTCCAAATAGGTAAAGGAATTCCCCAATATCTTTGTCTAGAAATTACCCAATCTGGAGCAGACTTTATTACATTTTCAAAGGCTTTTTTAGCATGGTCTGGAATAAATTTTACATCTTCTAAATCTAATAATAAAGAATCTTTAATCTTCTTTATATTTATAAACCATTGTGGAGAGGATCTTATTATTACTTTGTTTCTGCATCTCCAGCATATTGGATAATCATGTTCATAAAATTCAAAAAATACTAAATATCTTTTATTTATTAAAAGTTTTATCCAATTAAAATCATCTACTTTTGCTTTCCAACCACTAAAAATTCCAGTATCTTTTATAGTTCCATCCTCATCAACAGTATTAAATGGTTCAACGTTATATTTTAATCCAACTTCATAATCTTCGAAACCACAACCAGGAGCGGAATGAACCAAACCGGTACCTTCTTCAACTTTTACATATTCTTCAGATAACCAAACTTTAAATGCATTTACATTTTTTCTTTTTATTTCATCAATTTTTTCCTTTAATTCTTCGTAAAATATTGGTATATATTCAATTCCTTCCAATTCTTTACCTAATACAACTTTTAAAACTTTATAATCTATTTTAAACTTTTCTTTTAATTTTTCTAAAAATTTTTCAGCTACTATCCAATATTCTTTCTTGTTATTTGATATTTGTAAGTTTAATTTTAATATTTTATCGTTTTCTATTTCTAAATCTTTGATATAAACTTCAGGAACCTCTATTATAGCATATTTCTCCTTTGGATTTACCATAATTCCTAAATTGTATGTTAAAGTCCATGGAGTAGTTGTCCAAACTAGTAAATATGTATTTTCATTGTCCTTAAGTTTGAATTTTACATATATTGAAGGATCTATAGACTTTTTATACATAGCGTCAGAGTATCCCATCTCTATTTCTTGATTTGAAAGCGGGGTTTGGCATCTAGGACACCACCAAACGGGTTTATAAGCTTCGTAAAGTAAATTATTTTCATATGCTTTGGCAATACATTCCCAAACTTTTTCTATATATTCATTTTGTATTGGCATATAAGAGTTGTCAGTATCTTGCCAATGTGCTAAATTTATATAAAAATCAATCCATTCTTTTAAGCTACCGTAAGCAAAATTTTTACATTCTTTTATAAAATTTTTTAACTCAATTTTGTTTTCTATATCTTTTTTTGTTATTTTTAATTTACTTTCTACTTTTTCTTCTATTGGAAGACCATGCATATCAAAACCAGCTTGTATCCAGACCCTATATCCTTTTTTAGAATAATATCTTAATATAATATCTTTTAATATTCTGTTCCAAGTATGTCCTAAATGTGGAGAACCGGTTGTATATGGGGGTCCCTCTAAAAATTTAAAATGCTTTTCAGACTCTAAATTTTTTAAAACCCATTCCTCATATATGTTATTTTCCTTCCAATAGT
>JAWBIX010000008.1:0-13298 GCA_038833255.1 Nanopusillaceae archaeon
ATAGCTTTTTTTACATCTTCTCCATTTGAGATTCCAGCACCAACTAAAATCTTTACTTTATTATTTATTTCTCTTATACTTTTAACAGAATTTATAATAATCTCTGGCTTAGCCTTAGATACAGAAATACCGGTTCCAATCAATTCAGGAGGCTCTATTGCAATATAATCTGGATCTAAATATGCAATAGTTCTAGCTAATTTATCATTTGTTACACATACAACAGATATCAATCCCAAATTTTTGCATATTTCAATTAATTCTCCAATCTCTACTAAAGTCAACTGTCTTTCCGAATGATTTATTAATGTTCCCACAGCACCCGAATCTTTTACAGCTTCAGGTAAAATATGTCCTGTATATGCTCCTCCCTTTATTGGATCAATATGTTGAGCAAAGATTTTTACTCTTTTAGAATTTTCACTTAACAATCTAATATCTGTTGGTTGTGGAGCTATTGCAATTTCAACATTATATTCTTCAGCAACTTTTTCTGCAGCTTCTAAAACTTTTAAAGCGCCTTTACCAATTGTTTCTTTATAAGCTTTTAGATTTATTATTAGCATAAAAAGAATATATAACTTATTGAATAATTTAAATATTTATAATGTGGCATTATTTAGATTTAAATGAAATTTTTGAAAAACTCAATACCAAAATTGATGGTCTTTCTGATGAAGAAGCAAATGAAAGATTAAAAAAATACGGATACAATGAAATAATATTAAAAAAAGAAAATATCATAATAAAAGTATTAAAAGAAAAATCAAAAAGTGCTTTTTTCTGGTTGTTTATCTCTGCTTTTTTATTAACATTATTCTTAAAGTCTGTTTTAGAAGCTTTTTTGATTTTATTTATGTTATTTATATATATAATTTTTGATATAATAAACACTTATCAGGCAGAAAATATTATAGAAAAGCTCAAAAAAATGATAAAACAAGAAGTTAAGGTAATTAGAAATGGAAAAGAAAAATTGATTGATTCAAAATATTTAGTTCCTGGAGATATTGTAATTTTAAAAGCAGGAGATAAAGTTCCAGCAGACATAAGATTAATAGAAACTATAGATCTTGAAGTTGATGAAAGTAGTTTAACAGGAGAGAACTTTCCAGTAAAAAAAGAAGCAGAAAAATTACTACCAGATACACCAATTTATGAAATGAAAAACATGCTATTCTTTGGAACATACATTACTAAAGGATATGGAAAAGGAGTTGTAGTTTCTACAGGAAAAAACACATATTTAGGATCTTTATATTCAAAAATATATGAAGAAAAGGAAAGAAAGACAATTTTGGAGGAAGAAATTGATAGATTTGCTAAATTTATTTCAAAAATAATTTTAATTTTAATAATTATAATATTTTTAGTAGTTATATTGACAGGATATTTTAAACTCGAAGATGCAATTCTTTTTGCAATAGCGGTAGGGATAGCGGTAATACCTGAAGGTTTACCAACAGCTTTAACAATTATATATACTCATGGTGTTGATTCAATGAAAAATAAGGGATTTTTAGTTAAAAAACAAAGCCTAATAGAAAGTCTTGGATCTGTAGATGTTATTCTTACTGATAAAACAGGAACTTTAACATATAATAAACATACAGTTAGAAAGTTTTGGTTTGATGACAAAATTTATTATGTTACAGGATCTGGTTATACTTCTGATGGAGAGATTTTACTTAATAATAAAAAAGCAAATTTAGAAGAGTTAAAAATATTCTTAGAAGCAATTTTAAATTCAGTAAATACTTCTATATATTTTGAAAATAATGAAGCTAAAATTGTTGGAGATCCTCTAGAAGCAGCTTTAATATTTTTGGCGAAAAAAGCAAAATATGAAATAACTTATGAAAAAATTAAAATATTTGAGTTTGATTCTAATAGAAAAAGAATGTCTATTATAGTTAAAAAAAATAATAAATATGTAGCATATATCAAAGGAGCTCCAGAATCTATTCTTAAGATAAGTAATAAAGTTTATATAGAGGGAGAATGCAGAAATATAGAAGAGTATAAAGAAAAAATTTTGTCAATTATTGAAGAATTTACTAAAGAGGGATATAGAGTTTTAGCAATAGGTTATAAAAACTTAGAAAGTTTAGATGAAGAACCAGAGAAGGATATTATCTTTTTAGGAATTATAGCTATAGAGGACCCTATAAGGGAAGATGCTATAAGTGCTATAAAATTTGCAAAAGATGCAGGTATTGATGTAATTTTAATAACTGGAGATCATCCTTTAACAGCAACTTTTGTTGGAAATAAAATTGGATTAGGTAATAAATACATAACAAGTTCTGAAATAAAGAGAATGAATGATGAAGAAATTTTTGAGAAATTAAAAGATATAAAAATAATTGCAAGAGCAGATCCAGAAGATAAATATCGTATTGTAAAAATATTTAAAAATAAAGGACTTAGAGTAGCTTTTATAGGTGATGGAATGAACGATTCATTATCTATAAAAATATCTGATATAGGAATTTCTCTAAATAGCGCTTTTGATATTACTAAGGAAGCGGCAGGTGCTATTTTATTAAATGATAGCTTTTCTTCAGTTATAGAAGCAATTAAGGAAGGAAGAAAAATACACTTTTCATTAAAGGTCTTTTTAATAATTATTATGTCTTTAACTATAGGAATGTTTTTACATATTTTAATTTCATTTTTTACTTTTTCTAAAATATTTTTAGATGTTATAGCTATATTGGTTCTAAATTTAGCCATAGAAACAATATATTCTATTGCAATTGTTGGAGGAGATATGGAAGAAAAAGATCTTAAAAAAGGCCCAGCAAAAAGAATGATAGATAGAGAAGTCATTTGGAATATTTTAAGAAGTAGCGTATTTTTAGGTATTTTAGCTTCAGCTGTTGCTTACGGTACCAGAGGAAACATCTTTTCTATATTATTATTCTTTGTTCTTTCAAGGTCAGTACTTTTAATTTTTTATCAGCAAAAATATAAAATAAACTTCTTAAAAAGAAAAAACTTTTACATAGCTTTCATATTTTCAATTATATTCATATCTTTGTTTATAACTCCGCATTTTATAAAAATCACTAATTGGACGATTCCAACAATAAATGATATAGTTTTAACATTTATAATTGTACTTTTATTTTTGGTTATAAAATTAATTCTTCTTATAATTGAAGTTCAGCCGGTACCTGAACTACATCACTAATCAGCTAACTCTGACCTTCATCATAATTTTTAATTTATTATTAAATCTTAAATTATTATGATAAAAAAATATTCATTTATATTTCCAGTGTACAAAGAAGGAAATATAATTGAAAATATTTTAAAAATACTTGAAGATCCTTATCCTTCAGAACTCAAAGAAATAATAATTTCTGTAGATTGCCCTACTGAAGAATTTTTAAATAAATTAAGAAATTTTATGCATTTAGAAAATGTAAAAATAATAATTTCCTCTGAAAGACGTGGAAAAGTAGCATCCGTAAACGATGCAGTAACATATGCAACAGGAGATATTTTTATTTTCCTAGATTCTGATGTTGAAATAGAAAATATTAATTTAAATGAATTATTAAAAGATTTTGAAGAAGCAGACATAGTAGAGTTTTATAAAAGGGTTGAAGGTAAAAGAATACTTGGTAAGTTGTATGAAATAGAGTTTAACGTTTATTATGAAATAATACAACCATACTTTTCAAAAAAAAGAAAAAACATATTTCTAAATGGTAGTGGTTTTGGAATAAAAAGGAATGTTTGGGAGACACTAGGAGGATATACTAAAACAATAATAGAAGATGCTGATTTAGCAACTAGAGCATATAGCATGAATTATTCTTATAAATTAACAAAAAATATTAGCTTAAAAGTAGAATCTATTGATAGTTTTAAAAAATGGCTTGATCAGAAAAAGAGATGGTTATCAGGAGGATTAGAATGGTTTTTAATACATGTAAGAACAATTATTAATTTTATATCTAAAGATCCGGCTTTTATAGGGATCTTATTATTGTTAAATCCATCAATTATATATTTTTTATTTACCTTAATTACCCCTTACTTTTTAATCTATTCTATTTCAAAATCAATATATACTAGTTTAGTAAATAGAATATCTTTTTTTTATTTATTTGTACTTTCTATAGAAACAATACATAAATTTATCTATTACTTTATTTATATAATAAGCATGTTTGCATTTATTTCTTTTTTACTTTTCTTAGCGTTTTTATATAAAAGAAAGTTAGGAAACCCGTTATACATTATGTTATTCGTAATATTTTATTCTAGCATACAATCAATACTACTAATATATATTACTTTGTATTATTTGCTATTTGAAGGCTATCCCAAATTTAACTGGAAAGTATGAAAATTTGCTTTTTAGGAACATCTGGAACCTTCCCAACAGAAAAAAGATCACACCCAGCAATATATTTAGAATATAAAGGAATAGGAATGCTATTTGATTGTGGAGAAGGAACACAAAGACAAATGAGAATAGCAAAAATAAAACCAACAAAAATAAAATACATATTTATAACTCACTGGCATGGAGATCATATTTTAGGATTACCTGGATTGATTTTTAGTATGATAAATATGCAAAACAAAAATGAGCTTGCAATTTATGTTCCTAAGGGGTATAAAGAAAATTTAGAAAAAATATTTGAGGGATTTGAAATAAATCCGACTTTTGAAATTAAAATTAAAGAAATTTCTGAAGGGAAAATCTTAGATACTCAAGAATTTGAAATATACTCAAAAAAAGTTAAGCACACGATAGATACATACTCCTTTAGTTTTAAACAAAAAGATTATATTAAAATAGATGAAAATAAAGCTAAAGAACTTGGAATATTTGATAAAAAAAATATTTTAAAAAAAATTAAAAAAGGAGAAATAGTTATGTTTAATAATGAGATAATTTCATATGAGAAAGTTGGTTATATAAAAAAAGGTTTGAAAATTACTTATATAACAGATACTTTATTTTTTGAAGATCTAATAAATTTTTCTAAAGAATCTGATATTTTAATTACAGAATCTTATTATTTTTTTGAACCAAATCTTGCAAAAGAACATTATCATTTAGATTTTTATGATGTAAAATATCTGTTTGAAAAAAGCAATAGTAAATTATTATTAGTTATGCATTTTAGTCAAAGATATGAAAAAGAAATAGAATTATTGAAGCAAAAAATAGAATCTGAAAATAAAAATATCTTTTTTTTGGAAGATTTAAGCTATGTTGAATATTATAAAAATATTTTAAAGATAAATATAGGTAAGAAAAAAGTTGAATTTATTAGAGATGAAAAAACTGGAGAAATAAAATTATTGTCTAGCCAATTTTAGTAATTCCTCTTGTATTCTTCTTAGTTCTTCTTCTATTTTACTTAATTCTTCTTTAATATAATCTCTTTTTTGATCTTCTACAATTTCTGTGTTGGATTTTTTCTTAGATTTTTTACTTTTTTCTTTTTTTTCTTCTTCTAGTTTTTCTATTTCTTCTTTTGGAGGCAAAAGAGAAACTATATTATCAATTATTTCTGTTGCTTCTCCTATTTTAACTAATATCTTGTTTAATTCTTCTTCTTCTTTTTCTTTTCTAGTAATATCTTCGATAATAGAATGCAAATCTAAATATATATTTTTCTTTACTTCCAATATTTCTCTTTTTATTTTTGGGTAATTTTTTATTTTTACATATAAAGTATTCATCATTTTATTTTTAGTTGCGCCGGCCGGGATTTGAACCCGGGTCTCGGGCTAGGCAGGCCCGCATCCTCCCACTAGACTACCGGCGCTATTATTTTTTATTTATATTATATTTTTTAAGCCTATTTAAGGTTCTCTAATACTTCTCCTATATTCTCTTTTGATTGTTCTAATCTTTGCTTTATTTCTTCAAGTTTATTTACTTCATTTTCTTTAATACTTTTTATTTCATTAACTAAATTTTCAATTTCTTTTAATTTTACTTTCAATTTTTCCAATAAATTCAAAACTTTTTTATAATTATCTAATTTTACATATATTTCTGGAGATTCTTTTTCTATTGTAGTTTTGATACTTTCTTTTTCTACTAAAGTAGCTTTTTCTTCTTCTTTCTGTAATGGTAATGGTCTAATTTGCTCGAAAGATACTGTTTCCAAAGGCTCTTTTATTTCTTTTTCTATTGGTTTTTCTAAAAATTCACTCTTAATACTTTCTAAATCCTTTAAAAAATCTAATTCATCTTCTTTCTTCTCTTTTTCTTTAGATTTCTTTAAGATACCCAATACCATATAAAGTAATTGTCTTTCTATATATAAAAATTTTTTAGTTTATTATTATTGCGGGCTTTCCAGGCATAGATCTTTTGGCTTTTAAGTTAGTACTTTCTTCTTCTTTTAATATATTAACTCTACATTTGAATTCTTTTTCTAGCAACATCTTTAATTCTTCAATTAATTGTAATTCTTCATTATAATTTAAGTAAGATGAAAATATATGCATATTATCTTTTAATTTTATAATATATTCTCTAAAGTCTTTGTACTGTTCTAATAGTTCATCAAAACTTTTTCCTTTTTTAACTAATTCTAATATATCATATTTCTCTTTTCTTGCTACAATTATATTGATTTCTTGAATTGTTTTTTTATTTAAAATTTCCATAATTTTTATTATATCCTCTCTAATATTTTTTGCTAAAGATTCTCTTAGTTTTAATAATTCTAATGTTTTTTCATCAATTTCTTTTATATCTGGCCATTTTAAGTTAAGAGGATCTTTTCCAATTTTTTCAAATATCTCAGAAATTATATGTGGAACTATTGGATACAATGCTAGAGATTTAAATTCTATATATTCTTTGATTATTTCTCTATGAGGAACTTCCACTCTCTTCAAATACCAAGAAAATTCATTATCTAATTCATATATTTTGTTTATAATATTTCTTGTGTTTAACTTCTCATATTCTTTTTCTATCTCTGTTATAATCTCGTATAAAATAAGTCTAAACCAAAGATCTACTTTATTAATTTCTCCATCTCTTCCTGTGTTATATTTATTTATACAAAAATCATACCAAGAATATAAATAATTTTTAATATGTTCAATTTTAGATAATTCTATATTTGCATCATCAAGTCCAGAATTTCCAGCATATGCTAATAAAAATCTTATACAATCTATACTATATTTTTCATAAGCATCTTTCATAGAAATGTAATTCCCTAGAGATTTAGACATCTTTTTCCCATCAGATAAAACCCAACCATTTATTAATATTCCTTTTGGCCATAAATTTTCTGGAAATATTGCACAGTGATGAAATATAAAAAATACAAAATGATTTCCAATTAGATCTTTTCCAGAAGTTCTAATATCTAAGGGATACCAATATAGAAATTCTTCTCTCATTTTTTTAGCAATATTTCCATATTTTTTTATTATCTCTTCTTCATCTCCCAAACCTAAAAAAACATAGTCAAATAAAGAATAATCAATCTTTTCTGGTGGAATTTCTTTTAGTAAATGAAATATTGTATAAAGAGCCATATATATTGTAGAATCGGATAGAGATTCTAATGTCCAATTATCATCCCATGGCAAAGTGGATCCTAATTCCCTTTGATGGGTAAACGCCCAATCTTTATACCAATCAACATATTCATGCAACAATTTTTTAACTTCTTCAGGGTAAATCTCCATTTTATCTATACATTCATGTGCTTTCTTTTTCCATTCAACATCAGAATATTTTAAAAACCATTGATCTTTTACAAGACCAACAACTACCTTGTTATTATATCTAGATGGAAATCTAATTGGAACTGTATAATGTTTTATTGCAATACCTTTTTCTATTAATTCTTTTTCAAAATCTTCTTTAAATTCTACAATCTTTTTTCCAGCATATTTTCCATATATCTCTTTAGCAACACCATTATAAAATTCTTTATTATATATCTTTTTGGTAATTTTAATTAATTTTTCCTTTTCATTTTGTGATTTTATGTTTTCCTTTTCAACTTCATCTTTTGCAGGGTATTCAGAATAATCATCTAATTTAAATAAAGATTTCATATTTTTCAAACATTCCTCAGCAATTTCTTTAAATCTAGGATCTTTTAATAAATCTAAAAGAGCGATATAGTCAAAAGGGGCGTCTGATGGAACAGACATCACAATTCCTGTTCCTATTTCTGGATCTAAAAATTCAGCTGGTAATATAGGAACTTTTTCATTAGTTAAAGGATTTATTACTTTTTCTCCGATTTCTATAAAATCTTTAAATAATCTTTCCTTCGATATTTTTTTAAGAACTATAACATTATGGTTTTGTGCTCTTAATTCTTCAATTACTATAGAATCTGGTAGAATCCAAAATTCGGAATCAACTTTAGCAATTACATAGTCTATGTTAGGGTTTATCCATATATTAGTTACACCATATATGGTTTCTGCTCTTAAAGTATAACATGGAAAAACAATATAATCTTTAATTTCTATATCCTTTATATATTTATCCCAAGTTTTCCAGTAAAATTTTATTATCAGTCCTTCTTCATATGATATTCCAGCGAATTCGTCGGCTCTATCATGATCCCCAACAATAATTTTTGTTTTAGGATCTATAATTACAGGATGTTCACCTTTAGTTATTAAACCTTTTTCTTTTAATTTGTTATATTGCCATTTTACGAATTTATCATACCAAGGATTTAAGTAAGTTGTATAAAATTCTCTTCTCCAATCAATAGAAAATCCAAATTTTTTGAAATATTCTCTATTTAATTGCATAAAGTATATAGCCCAACCTTCAGGGCTTTTTAATTTTTCAAAATCAGATTCTGGAATACCATCGGCTTTAAGATCTTTTATAATTTTTTGATCCCCCTCTTTTAATCTATATGCTTTTGAAATTATTGGAGAACCGGTTAAATGCCATCCCTGTGCCCAAAGAACATTAAATCCTTTTAACCTTTTGTATCTAGCTAGAAAATCTCCTCTTGCAAAAGTATAAGCATTTCCTAAATGTAATAAACCAGATACATATGGATAAGGAACAGTTATAAAAAATTTTGGTTTATCTTTGTCTATTTCCGGACAATAACATTTTTTTTCTTCCCAAATTTTTTGCCATTTTTCTTCTATATTTTTAAAAAATTCAAAAGAAGAGTTCATATTTCTAAATTATAACTAGAACATATTTTTAAAAATTATTTATTAATGATTGTATAAATGGCATATAATAAAAAATATGCTGACTGGTCAAAAAAAGTTTGGATAGAAGTATATGCTCCTCAAAAAGTATTTGGTGGTGTTTTATTAGGAGAGACAATAGTAAATAAAGAGGAGGAAAATAAAGCAATTAATAGAACCATTGATTTAAATTTAGCATTTTTAACAGGAAATTTTAAATATCAAAATTATAAAGCTATATTTAAAATTGTATCTTTTTCTGGTGGAAAATATTATACTGAACTAAAAGAACTTGCATTATATGAAGCGTATGTAAGAAGAATAGTTAAAAAAGGGACATCTAGAATAGACGATTCTTTTATTGTAAAGACCATAGATAATATAAATGTTAGAATAAAACCCCTTATTATTACAAGATATAAGGCAAATAGGAAACAAAAAGCCAGTATAAGAAAAACATGTAAAGAATTTTTGCAAAATAGAATTCAAAGTTTAGAATTTTACGATTTAATTAACAAAATAATAAATTATGAAATTCAAGATGAACTTAAAACAATACTTAACAAAATTTTTCCAATTGACAAAGTAGAAATAAGAAGGTTAATAAGATTGGAGGAAGCTAAAAAATCTTAACTTTTTATTTCTATTATAAATCCTTTTAAATATTCTAATTCTTTATGTGGATGAATTATTTTATGATCTAGAGCTTGTCCCAATCTTTTTACAATTTCAAATTTTTTGTTTTTTCTTCTTATTATTGTTTTAAGAATAGATAAAAATTTATTTTCTTTTAAATCTTGAGAACAAGAAAAGGTAATTAAAAATCCTTCATCTATTAAATCTATTGCCATAGCATTTATTATTGTAATATTTTTAATTCCCTTTTCATATCCTTCACTTAATAAATCTGGAGGGTCTAAAATTACAATATCGTACTTCTTTTTTTCTTTAGTTAAATTTTTTAATACATTATAAGCATTATCACAATATATAGAGAAATTTTCTATCTTATTTATTTCTAAATTCTTTTTTAATAGTTCTACAGCATTTTTATTTTTTTCTATGAATGTTTTTTTATCAGAATTTACACAAATTCCTAAAGATCCAGAATATGAAAATACATCTAAAACATTTTCAGCATGCAAATTTGATAGTATTTTTCTGTTTTCTCTTTGATCCAAGAACCATCCTGTTTTTTGTCCTAATGTTATATTTACAAAAAAATTTTTATTACATTCTTCTATAATAGTTTCATAGTTTTCTCCATAAAGAAACCTTTCTACAGGTTTTAATCTAGCAATTTCTCTATTTTTTCCTATACTTTTTTCATATATTGTTATATTTTTTCCTTCACATTCAATTAATGCTTCTTTGACAAATTCTATATTTTTATCAAAAAAAGGATTTACATTTTGTAAAACATATATTTCATTATACTTATCAATTATTAATCCAGAAACAAAATCAGATTCAGAATAAAGAAGTCTAAAATGATTTTTATATCCAATTTTTTCTCTAAATTTTTTGGCCTCTTTAATTTTTTTCTTTAAATCATCAACAGGTTCATAGTTTTCTTCATAAGAAAGAATTCTTATATAATGTTTTGGATCTAAGAGATTAATAGTAGCCCAAGCAACAAAAGAATTTCCATACATAAGTTTTACTAAATCGCCAGACTTTCCTTCTATTTTTTTTATCGAATTTGTAGAAAAAACCTGTTTACCAGATTTTATTGCCCTTTTTACTTTTTCTTTTATTTTTATTTCCTTAAATTGCATAATTTACTGCATAAATAAGATATAAAATTCCATCACTTATTTTACCCATATTAATTAAATCCCTACCATATACGAAATAATTATAGGATGTGATAGAAAAACCATTTTTTTCATATAAATAGTTTAAATAGTTCTCTACACTGTCCAAAAATAAACTTATATCTATATCATAATTTAAAAGAAATTCATAGTATATTCTTGACAAAAGTTCTCTTTTTTCGAAACAAGAGATTTCTTGAGAAAAATCTTTATTAAGGATGTATCCCATAATTTTGTAATCCTCTTCTATAATTTTACAAGTATCTTTTCTTTCGATATCTTTTAATTTTTCAAGCATTTTATACCATCCCTTCGCAGTATAGAATCTCCAATATTTTTTATTTAAATCCAATATTTCTTTGCTCATATTAATTCTTAGTAGAGCTTGAAATTTAAGCTCCTCACAATTATAGCTATTACATTTATAGTTTATCAATAATTTTTCTAACTCAGCTATTTCGCTTTCTAAATCAGCTAAAGATATATTGCTAATTTTATATTCTTCCGACTTTTTAATAAAACATAGACTAGCTGCAGTATAAAAAGAACTATTTTTAATAAATGCATCTATATCTCTATCATCAATATCTTTGCAAATATCTAGTGCTATTTCTTTTAACACATCGAAGTATTCTTTTGGAATCTCAAATTTTTTTAAATATTTTTTTATATCGCTTCTTAACAGTTTTGCTATATCTAATATAGTATAGATTTGTATTATCTCATTAGAATAGTTTGATGGTGCTAAAAGAGTTAAATTTTTTAGCTTTGATGCTTCCAATTTTTCTTTAATTCCACTTACAGGAAATATTAGACCATTTGGTAATATAAAACCAGTTACAGATATGTTATTAAGAAAGTTCTTGTTTGGTAAATAAAAATAAGATACTATTAAAGTTGCAAGTCCTGCAGTTCCAGAAAAACCTTCACCAATGAAATAATCTTTTGTATAAAATAAATAATCATATAAATTACAATTTTCCAATAATTTGCAAGCTGCTAACTTAGCTATAGCAAATGATAGTTGATAATTAGAAGAAAAAACATTTGGAATCTCTATGAAAACCCTTCCAGCACCTTTTATAACTTTTAAACAAAACATAGTAATTACTCCTCTATTTCCAGAGACAGCAGGGATATTGATGCATTTTTCAGCGATTTCTATTTTTTTAATAATGTCAAAAAAATAAATTGTTATAAATAACGCTGTTATGAATAATATTGTCAAAAGATATAATACAAATTCTTTAATAATATTCTTCGTCATTATTATGTTATAATTTCGGAAATACATAAAATACTATCATTATATTGCTAAATAAGCTATTTAATTTCTATCTTTTAAAGTAACCTAATAAGGATTTTTTGTAAAAAAGTTCGCCGCGGGAGGGATTCGAACCCTCGCCCCCTTTTCGGGGATCTGGTCTCCAGCCAGACCCCTTGGTCCACTCGGGCACCGCGGCATAAAAATATATTAATCTATAACCATTTTAGTTTTTTATGAAGAAAATAAAAGTATTTATAGAAAGAGATATGAAGGAATTTGAGATAGAATTTAATGGAAAAACAGTTAGAGAACTTTTGGATAATTTAAATATTGATTGGTCTAGAGTAGTAGTAATAAAAAACGGGGAAATTGTTACTGAAGATGAAATTATAAATAATAACGATTATATAAAGATTTTTGATGCTGTTTCAGGCGGTTAACGGGCCCGCGGGGATTTGAACCCCGGACCTACGGCTTAGAAGGCCGTCGCTCTATCCAAGCTGAGCTACGGGCCCATTTTTCATAAATTGTTAATCAGATTTAAATAGTTTTATATTAAAAATTTTTTCAAAATTTTTAGCAATATTAGCAGCTAGTTCATCTTTATCTATATTTTTTATTTTTGATAGCATTTCTAAACCGTATATTATTTTCCAGGAATTATTTTCTCTTTTTCCAATTGGATCTAAAAATGGAGAATCGGTCTCAGTTAAAATAAGATCTATAGGTATTTTTTCTGCTATTTTCTGAAGATATTTATCTTTATAAACGAAAGCCGGTATAGAAAAATAGAATTCATTTTCTATTGCAGATTTTACTAATTCTATATTCCAAAAAGAATGTAAAATTTTTTTACATTTGTAATTTTTCGATATTTCAATTGTTTCTTTTTCAGCTTTTCTAGAATGTAATATTACTGGCTTATTAATTTTTTCAGCAATCTCTAAAAATTTTTCGAACCAAAAAATCTCTTTTTTTAACAATTTCTCATCTTTTACCCAATAAAAATCTAATCCTATTTCTCC
>JAWBIX010000009.1:0-13270 GCA_038833255.1 Nanopusillaceae archaeon
TTATTTACACATTTTTCACTAACAAAGAAACTAAATACATCTTTATATGGTTCTAAATAAAACTTACAAGTATTTATATATATTTCTCCAGATCCTCGATTTTTTGTAACATAAAGCATATAGTCTTTTTTAGTTAAATTAAAAATTTGCATAAAAATATTAGAAGATGTTTGAACTTTTAAGTTAATTGGTGTTCTAATTTTAGAAACAAATTTTATGATGTTTTTTCCACTATTCAAATATTTTGTAATATCAAAAGAATTATGAATACAAGAATAAAGAGGTATTCTATTTTCATTTATGTATAACTCCACAGAGTTTGGATCTGTAGGACAAAAATTGTAAATTAAAAAAACATTTTCATTTTGTTTATAGAAATAATCAAAAGATAATTCGCTTCTTTTCACAAAAAGTATCTTTAAATTTCTTATTTCAAAAATAGCATCAGAAAATAATGATTTTGGATAAAACCTAAATATCAAAAAGTTGATGTCTTTATTTAAATATTCTTTTTGAACAAAAAAGTTTAGTAATTCATTTGGGCATCCTTCAAAAATCAAAATATTATTAATAAAAATCTCTATTTTTCCATTATAACATTTAGAAACAAAACTTAATGCAATACCCTCCCCCTCATAGTAAGAAAAGGTTAATTTTTTACTTTTAACTCCAGAAAAAATATTTGTTCTAATAGAAAAACTTTCGAAATTCATTTCATAAAAACTAATTAGTTCTCCTAAATAGTAATTTTCAGCTATAAGTATTTCTTTTCTACCAGAATAAAGATATATATTTTCAATTACGTTCCCTCGTAAATGTCTTTCAGGAATTTCGTAAGTTGGCCTTTCTTGTGAAATATTTTTCTTTTCATAAATTTCCTCAAGTATCTTCTCTTTTTCTGATACTGGTAACAATATCCAATATATAAAAATTAAAATTCCAACAAATATCATAAATAGCCCTAATACTGCAAATTGGTTTCTCATATTTTATCATAATATATTTTTGTATATTTTAATATCTAACTTTACAAACAATACCAAATTTATCAATTAAATCAAAATTTTTATTATATTTATAAACAAAATATATCTCTGCTCTGCACACTTCCAATTTATCAATTAGATCTAAAAACTTTTCAAAGTCTTTTTTATCAGATTTTATTTTCCTAAACCATTCAAACGATACAAGGATGTATTCTACGTTACATTCTAATACTTTATTATAAACTTCATCTAAACCAAAAGAAACTTTATCTTTAGTTATAGAAAATAAAAAATCATCAATAATTTTATTTATCTCAATGATTTCCAAATCTTTTAAAAAATCTAAATATTCTTTTCTATTTAAAAATTCATATATTCCTGCTATTCCACCTATAGATATTTTAAAAGAGTATATTTTTTTGTTTGGCATTTTTTCTTTTAAATATTCAGAAAATTTTTCTGGATAAAAAACAGGACCAACAACAAGAATTATGTTTGAATCTTCCTTTATAGTATTTATAGCTTCAGAATATATTTTTTTTAATATACTTTCTCTTTCTGGATCTTCTTTAGATATATGAAAATCTCTATCATAAATTATTTCTAACTTGTCATTTATTTTTCCAACAGAAATTGAATTATTGTCTACAGACACTATATAAAAACTCTTTTTAGATTTGCTTTTTTCTAACTCTTTAATATCATAATATTTGAACGGCTTTTGCTTTTTAATTATCACTTCAGATCCTACTTTTAAGTCGAAAGTGTGATAATGGCCTTGTACTTCTTCAGAAGCTTCTAAAATTTTTCCAGAGATTCTTAAATTATCCGAATATTCTGAAAAATAAATATCTTCTACTAAAATTCTAATCCAAACTTTCTTTCTTTCTTTTTGATTATTTATTTCAATAACTCTATAATCATAACCTTCAAGAATATCTCCTGGATTAATTATTTTATAAACTGTAATCAAATCTTTATCTTTTTCTATATAAATTTTCAATGTTTTTCTATCAAAAAAATCATATTTCATTTTAAATTATAGAAAAGATATAAGCTAATGTTATTGCTGGAACAAAAGGGGCTCCTTCTTTTACAACAAATTTTGTATCTTTATCAACAATTTTTTTTAATAGTTCAATTTGTTTTTTTGAAAGTCCTAAATCATCCTTAAATATTTTATCATGTATAAATGTTAAAAGCAAGATTATGAAAATAGTAGAAAGTAAAAATAGTTGAATACTGTTATAAAAAATAAGAGGCACTAGAACTATAGATAATGTTATAAATTTCCTTTTATTGTTATAGTTTTTTAATTTTATTATATATAAATCTCCTTTTTTTTCTAAAACAAAATTTTTACTTATTTCTTCTAATAATTCTTCAGGAATATTTTTTACTTCTATTTCATTTTCTACCCAATCTCCTTCTACAAGTTCATCTACTGATCTTTCAAATGTTAATTCTTTTTTTATTTTTTCTTCATATAATTTTAATATTATTGTGGAAATTAAAAGAAGAAAAGAAGATATTAAAAATAGATTATACATTTCTATTATATTTTTAAAAATAATTGAAAATAGTATTCCAGCTAATATACTTAATATCATAGCTACTGTCACAAAAAAAAGATTTTTAATTTCTTTATTTTTATAAAATATTTTAATAGCTTCTATACTATGAAAAACCGCTCCAAAAATAGCGAGCATTATAAAAAAAACCAAAATTTGTTGAAAATTTAAATTTGATAAAAAGAAAAGTAGAGAAAACATAATATATAAATCTCCAATTGCTAAAAACTTAAAAAGATACATCAAAAAAAAGAAAATTAATATAAAATAAGCATAAAGATAATTACCATTTACATTCCCGATTAGTAAGTTATATGTTGCTATTGAAAAAGCAAAAACTAATAGTAAATAATGTATTATATCACTAACGCTTTTTTTAAAAAAATCTTGAACAGACGCAATAGATAATAATGATATAAGTATTAAATTTGCAATATCTATTCCCATAAACTTTTTATCTTTACACAAGAATTAATAAAAATTGATGATGTTGGTGAGCACCCCCTGATTGATGATGAGGGGAGTAGCTACTGAAAAGATTAAGAAATATAAGGAATAATTAAAATATTATGCCAATTATTTCATTATCGCCAGAATTTTTAAAATTAAGATCTGAAAAAATAGAAAAGATTAAAGAAAAAAGAAAAATGATAGTAAATAAAAAAATAACTTTAATTTTTAAAAAGGAATATCAAATTAATGAAAAAGATTTTATAAGAAAATTAGCTGAAGATTTACATATTCTTAGTTCAAAAAATCTTTATGATGAAATATACATTGTTAAAGATGATAAATTAATAGATGAATATTCTATTAAAGAGATTTATAGTTATATAAAAAATAGAGAAAGAAAAAATTTAGCAAAAATAGCTAAAAGCTTAACAAACACTATAAACAGACTAATAAAAATTATAGAAATAATAAAGAACAAATAACTAAATCCTTTTCTTTAAATTTTCTAAAATTTCATTTTGTCTCTCATAAAGCTTTTTCAATGCATATTCTATGTTTTTTATTCTTTCTCTATCAAAACTATCTCTATTAATAATTTCTCTTTTTAAATTCTCTACATCTGTTTCCAACAACTTTAGTCTTTCTATATAGTCATATAGTTCTTCTATATTTGCTAATTTTATTTTATTTTCTATTTCTTTTATTTTTTCATTAATTTTATCACTTTCTTTAGTTAGATATAGCATTATATCATGAATATCTCTAATTTCTTTTCTTAGGTTTTCTATGATATTTTTAAGATTATTCATTAGTTTTTCTACAGATTCTATTCTATTTTCTATAGCTTTTATTCTTTCTACTTTCCTATCATACTCCTCTCTAAAACTATTTCTTATTTCCTCTTCTAAAGAGTACAAAGAACTTACGATATTATTTAATCTATTTTCTAAATTTAATGTTTTTTTGTATATTTCTTTATAAGATGCTATTTCCCTTATATTCTGTATGTCTTCTTCGCTAATAGTTTCTAATATTTTGTTATTCAATATTTTTTCCTTTAATTTATTTATATCACTTTTTAGATCATTTATCACCCTTTCTAAAAATCCTTGTATGTTTGGTAAAGATTCATTTTCTATCTTATCCAATCTGTCATTGATTTTAATAATATCTGCTATTTTTTGTTTTAATTCTAAGGATATTTTAGAAATCTCTTTTTCAATATTTTTTATTTTTTCAAAATATTCATTGTACTTTTCTTTATCTATATAATTTAATTTTATTGTCTCTAAATCACTAGAAATTTGATTTATAGAACTTTTTATATTATTTATTTCCGTTAATATATCGTCTATTTTTGCGTATTCCTCTAATTTTTTCAATCTTTTTTCTAACTTTAATAATTCAGATTTTATCTCCAATAAATCAGAATCTTTTATTAAATTTTTATACTCTGTTTCTAATATTTCTATTTTAGTTTTCAAATTATTAAGATTTTTTATATTTTCCAAAATATCCTTATCTGTTATTTTTGAAATTTCAAATATTTTATCTTCTATACTATCTAGTCTCTTTTTTATTTCTGAAATAGAATCGTAAAAAACTTTATTTTCAACAAACTTGCTACTCTTCTTTTCGAGATTTGAAATTTTTGTTTGTAAATTTTTTATAATGTCTAATATTTGCTCCGCTACTGAAGAAAAATCAATATCGTTCATTTTCTATTATTTTTTTATCTATTTTTAAATACTTTTCCTCCAATTTTTCTAATCTTATTTTTAATTTTTCAATATCTTTTTTCAAAATTTCTAAATTTTTTTCGATATTATCGATTTTTTGAAAATTTAAATTTATATTTTCTATTAATTCACTTAAATTTTTAATTAAATCTTTTAACCTAGCGTTTTCTTTTTTCTTTTTATTCAAAAGCTTATTAAACTTATAAAAAATTATAAAATATGCTTTTTTATATTTTTTTTCTGCTTTTTCTAATTCTTTAATTTTGTTTTCTAATTGTTTTATTATGTTTTCTTCTTCTAACATAAAATAAATATAGTTCTTCTATTTAAAAAATCTTAAAATATCTCTTTGTCCAGAAACAATTATTTCTTTATTTATATTAAAAAGTCTAAGTATTCCTTCTATAGGCTGAAAAACTTGCTTTTCTATGTAATATTCCGGATCGTATTCTTTATTTTTACATTCATCGGGAATTTTTACTTTATCAGATATTTTCTCTCCTCCAACACAAACAATATATTCTACTATAAAACCTTCAGTTACTTTATACCCGCGGTCTTTATATTTTTTTGCTGCAACGACATGTGGAGCCTCTACTTCATACTCACTTAAATTTTTTCTTAATTGTTCTCTTATTATAAAATATTCTAATGGTAGTTCTTTTTTCCTAATCTTATTAATTATATCTCTTAGATAAAGTATTATCCCTTCCTTATCTTCTTTTAGAGCTAGTTTTATAACATCTTCTTGAACTATTTTCGATAACTCTGACCAATCCCTTCTAACAGCTTCAAAACCTCTTAATTTTATTGTATTGTCTTCAGCTAGCAATGCATACTTTTTCTTCGCTCCTCTACGTTCTCCTCTTTTTCCTACAAATATTCCCGAAACATAGAAATTTTCTATTTCCAACTCCATTGGCTTAGGTAAAATAGAATTTATTTCTTCTATTATTTTTAAATCTTCTTTAGAATTTAAAATAGCAAAAATGCTATCAGTATCTCCATATATAACCCTAAAATTCTTTTTTTCTAAATATTCTATAGTTTTTTTGATAAATTCTCTCCCGTATGCTGTTATAGCTGCGGCACAATTTATACAATACCATCTTGATGCAGGAAAACCTAAATAACCATACATTGAATTCATTAATATTTTTAAAGCATATTGTTTTGCATCTATTGCTTTGTATTCTTTAGAACTTGGACTTAATTCTTTTAATTTCTTTTTTAATTTTGCTCTTTCTCTAAATATTTCATCCAGAATTGTCGGAATATATCCTCTTCTATTTTTACAAAACCATACTTTGCTTTTTCCTTCGCTTGTTTCTATTTCTATTAAATTTTGTCTACATTCTTCATGTTCGCAATTTATAGTATCTGGAGAGATATTATAAACAATTATTATAGAAGGGTAAAGCGATCTAAAATCAAATACTGCGATGTTTTTATAAAATCCTGGTTCTGGTTCTAGAACAAAAGCTCCAGTATACGTTTTCTTAGATCTTTCATTAATTTCTTCTGGTTTTGGGCGATTTGGAACGATTTCATTAAATTCTCTGCTTTTTTTTATTAAATAGTTTTCTACTAAAGTTCCATAAGTAGATAAAGATGTCTCATATAACGATTGCCCTGTTATTTTCGATAATTCTAATAATATCGGTTCAAAATACTTATATAATTTATACGTTAGTTCTATATCTCTCCTATTGTACTTTATTATATCTGAAAAGTCTTTCTGTTTTAAGGCACTTCTTATCTTTTCTAAATCCATTTCTTCTTTACCATATCCTAAAACTTCTTTAGCTACACTATCTAAAGATAAGGTTTCTGATTTTAATTGTCCAGAAAATATATTTGATAAAAATATAAAAAGATCTACATGTTGTATTCCGGAAATTTTGTATCTTTTATCTTCTTCTCTTTTTTTAGTTAAAATAATTCCTCTTTCGTCCCATCCAAAATTAAAATTAAAATTTATTTTCTTACATCTTTCATATAAATAATTTAAATCAAAATTATGCGAATTATATCCAACAATTACATCCGGATCCAAATTTTTAATTAATTCATTAAATTTCTCAAATAATTCATATTCGTTTTTTACTTTAATTCCATCATTTGATTCTGCCCCCCAATATATTATAAAATCTTTTTCTCCATCATAAACTCCAATAACATGAACTGGATGTTTTTCAGGATTTGGAACATAAATTCCTTCAGCCAAAACCTCAATATCTATAGCTACAACTTTAAAATTATAATTATCGTCTAACTTCTCATTTATTTTTTTTAATTTATATATTTTGATATTTTTTGTCTCTCTTAAAAGTTCCACATCTAAATCATACCAATAAAGAGGATATATGTTATTGTCTATAGAATATTTTTTGTTTCTACTTAAATCTACTTCTTTTTTTCCAATAATTTTCCCTTCTTCCTTTAAAGAATCACAAACTTTTTTTAATTTTTCATAATCTTCTTCTCTAAAAACAATTTTTAAAACTCTATAATTTTTTCCCATCCATTTCTTATTTTCGATAAATATCTTTTTTTCTATCTCTAAATTATTTATTTTTTGATATACCTCATCAAAATATTCATCAAATGGAATTACATAAACGTAAAAGGGATATTCCACTTCAATTCTACATTTATTTCTATTTTCATCACGAGCATATATTATTACTTTGTCTTTTTCGTGCTCTAAAGATAAAATAAAAAATTTCATTAACCTTTTATAACAGCAATTGGCCTTAGTTTAACAACTATTTTAGAAATTCCTAAGTCATGCGTTACTCTTACTACCTCATCCACATTTTTATATGCTTCTGGAACTTCTTCTACTACCCCTTCTTTTGTTGTAGATTTTATAACAATTCCCTCTCTTTCAAATCTTCTTATAATTTCAGTATATGTATAAGTTCTTTTTGCTGCTGCTCTTGACATTGTCCTACCAGCTCCATGAGCTGAAGAACCAAAAGACAATTCCATAGAATTAATTCCAGCAACTAAAATATATGATGCTGTTCCCATTGATCCTGGTATTAAGACTGGTTGTCCTATTCTTCTGTATTTTTCTGGTAAATCTTCATGATTTTGTGGAAATGCTCTAGTAGCTCCTTTTCTATGAACTATAACTTTTTCTTTTTTTCCATTAATTATATGTGTTTCTATTTTTGCAATATTATGCGCTACATCATATATTGTAAATAATCCTAAATCTTCTGCAGAGGCTCTAAATATTTTTTCAAAAGACTTACGTATCCAATATGTAATTATTTGTCTATTAACCCAAGCAAAATTCGCTGCCGCAGCCATTGCTTTCCAATATCTTTGACCTTCTTCAGAATTAAAGGGAGCATAAATCAACTCTCTATCTGGTAATGTTTTAACAATTTCTCTATATTTTTTCATAAATAGATCTATATAATCTGTAGCTATCTGATGTCCGAATCCTCTAGATCCTGTATGAATCATCACAGTAACTTGTCCTTCTTCTTCTATTCCTAAATATTTTGCCAATTCTAAATCAAAAATTTTATCAACAACTTGTATTTCTAAGAAATGGTTCCCAGATCCTAATGTTCCAAATTGATCTAACCCTCTTCTTATCGCAAGATCTGAAACAGCATCTAAACTAGCATTTTCTAATTTTCCATACGATTCGACAGATTCTATATCTTCTTTCCAAGCATAGCCCTCCCTATATGTCCATTCTAAACCTTCCTCAACAGCCTCTTTAAATTGTCCTATTGATAGTTTTAAATGTCCTACCTCTCCAACTCCTGCTGGAACATTTTTAAAAATTTCTTCTACAATTTGTTTTAATTTATCCTTAACCTCTTTTTGATCTAAATTTGTTCTTAATATTCTAACACCACAGTTAATATCATATCCAATTCCTCCAGGAGAAATTATGCCTTCTTTCAAATCAAAAGCTGCAACTCCTCCAACAGGAAAGCCATATCCTTCATGACCATCTGGAAGAACAATCGCCCATTTTTTTATCCCTGGTAGTTTTGCAACATTTGTAGCTTGTATTAAAGTTTTGTCTTCTTTCATCTTTTCTAAAAGCTTATCTGAAGCATATATCCTAACTGGTACATTCATTTTCTCTCTCCTAGGAATTTCATATATATTTTCAGATATTTTAATTATCTCCATTATATATCTTTTCTAAAAATAAATATAAAACTAATATCAAAAAGAATAGGAATATAGAAAACAATAGAGAGGGTTTTATTCCCATAATTCCTACAAATATAGAACCGCATACAGAAGCAAAGTTTCTAAAAAAAGAAACAAAACCATATTCGCTTTCTTTCTTTTTTAATATGTAGTCATCCATATAAAATGAAAATATTCCCCAAGAAACAGCAGCTAAAATATAAAATAAAAAAAGAATTAATAAATTATAAATACTTTTTTCTAGAATTAATAATAAGGAAATTATTCCTATAAATCTTAGAACTATGCCATATAGTGATTTAAAGAATATTTCTTTTATTTTTTCATTTTTAGGTAATATATTGTAAGTTATTGCTAAACTTAAATTATTTAAAAATAAAAATATTGGAAAGTACGTATTATATTGTGCAGAAATAGTTAATAGAGCTGTCCAATATATTGTGTACAAAACAACAGTCACAAAATTTATTAAAGAAATTCTTGATGGTTTTCCTACAAATTTAAATAAAGTATCTTCTATTTTCATTAATATTTTTTCTGTAGTTGCTAGAAGACCGTACTCTTCTAGAAAGTACCTAAAAACGGTTTTAAATACTTTCTTAAGATAAAATGAAAAAGTAAAGATAAAAAAAACAAAAGCTGTAATAAAGGATAGTACTACAATGTTTTTAAAATCTAAATTCAAAAATAAAAAAATTTGAGCTACAAAAAAACCAAAAAGACCATACAAAGTAAAGTAATAATATAATTTCACATCCTTTCTAAATCTAATTAAAATAAAACTTACTGAAGATCCTATAAAATACATGAAAAAAACAGATAATAATAAATAAAAGAAATTTTCAGCATAATACAGAAAGAAAAAAGAAATTAAAATTGCTATAATTCCAATAAAATTGTATGATATATAATTTTTTTCATTTATTTCAACATATCCATAAAATAAAGATGCAAAAAGAATTCCCACATTCATTAAAGCTAGAAAATAACTATAATAGACATCCATATATCCGAAATTTCTAATAGAATACAACATTAAAGAATATCCTAAGCTAGTAAAAAACGAATATATAAAAATTATTAACTTATCTTGCGAATTTTTAGGTTTCATCTTTTTATTTTTTCTTTTATTTTCTCACCGTATGCTACACCAAAAAATATTGCAATAAATATTACAATTCCGGAAAAAGAGATTAAAAAAATATATAAAAGTGCTTTGGATAATAACCCCAAATAATCTAATGTTATAATTACTGAAATAAAGTATATTATTGAATATATAGGTACTCTTAATTCTTCAATCTCTTTTAGAAATGTAATTTTTGATAATAAATCGTCTAGAAATATTTTTGTAAAAAGATGAACTATTATCAAAACTGTTGTCAATATTAGTAAAACAACTACTATATTTAATGCTAATTGTCCTACTTCAACCAAAGGGGTAATATTGCTATATATCAAAGCATAAGAAAAGAAAATAAGATATATAAAATCTTTTAATATATTTGAAGCAACAGTAGAAAAGTTTCCATAAAAAATCTTTATTTTTTTTATTTCCAACCATTTATCAATACCTAAAACTTTGGAAAGAAAAGCTTTAAATATTATTTTAGCTATTCTTCCGAGTACATATCCTATAAAAATAATAAGAAAAATGTTGAATATTGATTTTGCATAATCAAACATAATTTCATATTGTAATTCCATCAAAATAAATTATGCTTGTCAATTTTTTTAAAAATTTTTTACTAGCCCCGCGGGGATTTGAACCCCGGTCTCGGGGACCAAAACCCCGCATCCTAGGCCGCTAGACGACGGGGCTATAATATATTTTGTCTAAAAAGTTTTCTTAAATTTAAAATTTAACAAATAATTAATAATGAGTAGTGATCTACTATCTTTTTTTGGACTTAAAGATAATCCTTTTAAATTAGAAGTTATTTTAGAAACTTTTGTTGGTTATAAAGCTGAAAGAGAACAATTAATTAATGCTTTAAACAATAAAGAAAAACTTGTTTTTGTAAGTGGCCCTACCGGCGCTGGAAAGACAACATTATTATTATGGGTATTCAACAATTATAACTATAAATATAAGATTTTCTTTTATAGGCCTTTTTCTAAAAAAGAAGAAATAGAAGAAATTGCTGAAAAGAGATTTTCAACATTTTTAGACAAAATCCTTAGAATTTTTTTAAAAAATAACCAAAGTATTTTAAATAAAAAACAAATTATTTTCTTTATAGATGAAGCTACTTTTCTAACAGACGAAATGATAGAATATTTAAAAACTCTTGTAGATCACACAAAATCTTTATTTGTTATCGCTGGTTTGCCAGAATTAGAAGAAAAACTATTAAGGGAACATAGAACTTTTTATGAAAGAATTACAACAAAGATCTATCTTAAATCTTTAGATCCTGAAAGTGGAAAAAACCTAATTAAAAAAAGACTAGAATATGCAAATAATCCAAATTTATTTACTGATGATGCTATTGAAAGTATTTATAAAATGGCTGGCGGTTTTCCAAGAGAAATATTAAAAATATCTTATGAATGTTTGCTTTTAGCATATAAGTTGGGGAAAAAAGTTGTCGACATTGAAGTTGTAGAAAAGCTATATGAAGAGAAAAAACCACCAGAGACTATATTAAAACTTACAGAGAAACAAAGATATATTGCAGAAACTTTAGTAAAATATGGTCCAAAAACTGCAAATGAGCTATTAAAAATAATAAGAGAAAGATACAATGATATGAGCTTACATGCCTTATCAAATATACTAAAGAGGATGGTAGAATCAGAATATTTAATAAGAACAAAAGTTAGAGGAAAATACGTATATGATATAACTCCACGTTTAAAAAACTATTTAATAAAAGAAATAATGAAGTGACTTATTTATAATCTAGAGATATTTTTGATTCTGTAGCTCCATCTTCAAATAAATATTTAGATGTCTTTCTATCTTTATAAGAAATTTCTACTTCTTCATTTAATTCGTGAAAAATTATTTGAGCAATTTTAGTTAATGGATATAATTTTATTGGAAATTTATTAACATTGTAAATTTCTAAAGTTAAATGTCCAGCATATCCAGGATCTATCCAGCCAGCAGATGTATGTACTAATATCCCTAATCTTCCAATCGAAGATCTTCCATTTATCTGTGCTGCAATATTTTTCGGTAGTTCTATATATTCATAAACAGAAGCCAATATAAATTCTCCAGGATGAACAACTATTGGTATATTGTCTTTTTTAACAATATATAAATCAGAATATTCTCCATAATATATAACGTAATCTGAATCTTCCGATCTATATATTATGTCATCTTTATAATTTTTAATATCAATAGATTCTTTATTTATATTCTTAAATACTCTAAATTTGAATCCTAATCTAACATCCAATGATGCTGGGCCAACTAAGGATTCTTCAAAAGGCTCTACAATAATTTTTTTATTTTTTATATACTCTTTTATCTTTTTATCAGATAGAATCATTAAATCTATTTATTTAAAAATTCTAATAAATCTTGTTTTCTATGAAGATTTTAGTGTTAGCTGACATTCACTATCCCAAATGCGATATTGAAAAAATATTTAACATAATTAAAAATGAAAATCCAGATGAAATTGTTTTGCTAGGAGATATAGCAGAAAATTTAGAATATTTTTATATTTTTATTGAAAAAATTAAAAGATTTACTAATAAAAATATAGTTATTGTTTGTGGTGATAACGAAAAGAAATATAAAATAAACTGTAAAAAATATTATATAAAAAATAAAGTTTTATTTATGCATGGACATGATTTAAATATCATTAATGAATGGTTTACGAAATTAGTTGCTAAAATTATTAAAAAAATTTCAAAAAGACTTTTACTAGAACTTTATTTTCTAAGATTTTTAAGATATAAAAAATTTAATATTAAAATAGTTTTAGGTCATTCTCATTTAATTGGAAAATCAATTTTAACTCAAGCATATTCTATTGGTACTTTAACTACAAAACATTATTTTTTAGATAACGGTTTTGCAATAATTGAGAATGGAAAAATAATAATAAAAAAAATTTAATCTCCTTGGGGCCGCGGGGATTCGAACCCCGATCTCCGGGACCCGAACCCGGAAGCCTTCCACTAGCCTACGGCCCCCTCAGAATTTTTTAAATTTAGTAATCGTCTCTATTAAATCCACATGGCCTAAAAAAACTTGCCTACAACACATTTTTTCTATTTGCAACTCTTCAAATGCTTCTCTAGGACTTTTACCACTCTTTAACAACTCTTTATATTTAAACCATAAATGTCCTATTGGTTTTCC
>JAWBIX010000010.1:0-12580 GCA_038833255.1 Nanopusillaceae archaeon
AAATAATTTGCCTCTGGAGTACTTCCTTTTCCAAAATCAAGAATATTATGAGTATGTGTTAAAGCGGAAACAAGAATATTTCTAATTCTTTCTGAATGAATTCTCACATCTCTTAATATTCCTATAGTATTGTCTTCTGAAAAAAACTTTCCTATCGCTAAACCAATTTTAAAAATAATTTCGTCTGTTAAATCCACATTATATTTTCCTCTTATATCATAAAGTTTGAATATCCCCATTATTTTAATTTTAATAAAGGTATTTTTTTCTTATAAGATAAATAAACATAAATTATTGATACTATTCCTATAATTATAAGTAAAATTCCTGTTATTAATGATGCCACGCTTCTTTCAATATAATAAATGTATAATGCTAAAATAAAAAGAAAAACAAAAATTATTGTTGTAAGTATTACTTGATGTTTAGATGCATATAAATTAAAATTATATTCAACTAAATACGGTACTTTTTCTTTATAAGATAAATAAGAAAAAATTAAAATAGCTATAAAAATTAATATAAAAATTGATATAATTACTAAATCATAAAAAGAAGTTCCAATCAAATATAAATCCAAAAATATTGCAGATGTTATAATTATAAAAAATACTAAAATTATGTAAAAATACTGTTTTGGTATATAAATATTTTTTTCTTCCATTTTAATATTTAAATTGAAAATCTTTTAAAATCTGAGCTCAAGACCCTCATCATTTTTCAGCCGATGAGTTTTTCTTCATTTAGAATTATTATTAATAAAGAATTCTTTAATCTTTTCTATAACTTTTTCCTTATTATCAAATTGAAAACCTGCTGCATAAAGATGTCCTCCACCACCCAAATACTTTGCTATTTCTAAAACATTTTTATTTGTAGTTGTTCTGATCTCCCCTCTATTTTCATAAAGAATTATCACATAGTCTAAACTTTCTCCTATTTTTTTCTTTAGAATGTCTAAAATTAAAAAAGAGGGAATGTTATCGTCAATTTCAACAGTCACAATTTTATTATTTTTAAAATTATGTATTTTTGTTGACAAAATAACTTCATCTTCTTTATTCTTTATATACTCTCTAAATTTCTTTAATATATGCTCTCTTTTTTCAATAATTTTATCTATTCTTTCTCCTAAATATAATTCTTTTGCTATTGATATAAAAAAGATAGGATATGTCTTAGGATTATAAAATCTTATAGCTGAAACTAGATCCCTAAAATCCCTTTCAATTTCTTCTTTTATATTATTTGAATCTATGTTATCTGCAATTTTAACTATGGGATCTTCTAAGTTAAAATATCTTGCCACAACTGCTGCAGCAGATTTTTCATTTAGAATATATATGTTAACTCTAGACGTCTTTTCAAAACTATTTACGAAATGATGATCTATCCATGTTGCTTTTTTAAAACAAGATGCTAAAAAAATTCCTTCTTGATTTGGAGATATATCTGCAATATATAGTTCTTCATTATTTTTCCCTTCATAAATTAATTTTGCTAGGGTTTTGTTTATTATTCTAGGTCCAGAGAAATATACTTTAAATGTATCTCCAAATTTTTTATAAAATAAATATAAACAAAGTAATCCATCTACATCCCAATGTGTTATTAAAATCATATAAAAAATAAAAGATTTTATCTACCTGCCGAAATGTTATTTCTAACTCCAGTTCTATTTAATTCTTCACAAGGTACAATTCTCCAAAGTGGAGGGACATTACATGGTGTTGGAAATTCTAAACATCTTCCAAAAGGATTACATGCACATACTATTACTTGTGCACACATTTTTTCTTCCCTAATACGGTTAATAATTCTTAATCTGGCTAATTCTAATAATTTTTCTTTAATTTGCAAAGGATCAGGCATCCATATTGTTATTCTTTCCTCTATTAATTCTTTATCTGATGTAAGATTTTCAAAAACTTTTCTATAGGCTCTAGCTATATTCTCTCTTATAATATCTATTTGCTGTTTTTTAAAATCTTTAACAAAAATTTCTTTATTCCATCTATATTTATTTATTTCTGATAAACAGTTTAAAATTTCTTTATATGTGTCTTCTTTATTTTCATTAATTATACTAGCTACTTTATAATAACACTCTTTATATTCTTCAGGAATATCTTCTAATCTTAGTATAATATCAACAAAAATATCATATATTCTTTCCTTTAATATATTTGTTAACCTTTCCGTTACTTTCTTTCTTTTTTCTATCATTTCATGATAAACGAAGTTTTCCCTAAATTTTAATACATCTGATAAATTCAATATAATTACAGAGATATTTTGCTCTTTTAAATATTCTTCACTGATATTTTCTAAAGGAACAATCTCAATACATCTTCCATAAATTAATATCTCTTGTGTTAAATTCCATAAAGCATCTGAGGGAACTCCTATCCTTAAAACATTACAATTCTTTGCTAACTTTTCTCTTTTTATTTCATAACTTATATTTAGAGATTCTAATTCTTCAGGAATATCTCCTAAATTTCCAGTAATTGTAAATATTTTAACTCTTTTTACTCCCAAAGATATAAGTGCATCTAATACATTTTTTTCAAGATTTCCTGGAGTTGTAATAAGCAACGGAACTTTATTATTTATAGAATATTCTACCGCTTCTCTAACTAAACTTAAAATTCTAAAATTGGCTCTCTCATTAGCTAATTCTTCAGTAATTAATACTGCTTCTTCTGAATTTTCCCAAAAGTATTTGGCGACTAAAGCTGATGTTTCGAATCTTTCTACACCCCAAATTCTTATAACATTATATCCTAAATCAATTAATTCTTTTTCTACATTAAAAGATACTACTGCTGGACCACCAATAATTAAAATCTCCGTTATATTTAATTCTCTTAATTTATTTATAGTTTCATTAGAAAGCTTATCTCTTTCTAAAAGAATTTGTGGATATCCAAAAATTTCTGATACAACTTTTGCCAATATTGTATCTGCATAAGTTATTTTTGTTGTTGCTAAAACAGTTTCTGCGCTGATAGGTGTAAATAAAACTAGGCAAGAAGATATAATAACAATTATTTTCCTAATGTCCATTTATATATAAACAGCAAAAAGACATATATAATTAACATATTGCGGGGGCGGGGATTTGAACCCCGGACGGGCCTAAACCCATCGGGTCTCTTACTTTTCGGTCTTAAGCCCGACCCCTTTGACCTCTCGGGCACCCCCGCTTATTCAATTAATTTAGGATAAAGAATTTTAAATGCTTTATTATCTAATTCAATTAATGGTAACAATTTACAAAAAACTTGGATTATCGATTTATCAAGGAAGAGATTGGAGAAAAGAAAGTGGTAAAAAGATTACTCCATTTAAAAAAAAGAGAAAATATGAATATGGAAGATTTCCTATATTAACAAAAATAGGTAATGATGAACTAAGATATGCTGTAAGAACAAAGGGAGGACTAATTAAAATAAAATTAAAAAATGCTGTTTATGCAAATGTTTTAGATCCTGAAACTAAGATAGTAAAAAAAGCTAAAATAATTGATGTTGTAAAAAATCCTTCTGATAGAAATTTAGACAGAATGAAGGTTATAACTAAAAATTGTATTATAAAAACAGAGATTGGAGATGCTATAGTAACTTCAAGACCAGGTCAGGATGGAGTAATAAATGCTATACTTATAAAGCCTCAAGGAAAATAAAAATTTAAATTTTACTTTATCCTATTTGGATATGGAAATATCAAGACCTTTAGATATAATAAATCAATCTAAAGGAAAGCTAGTAATAGTAGAGATGAAAAATGGAAAGCAATATAAAGGAAAATTGGTTGCATGGGACGCTCATCCAAATATAGTATTAGAGGATGTGATAGAAATAGATAATAATAATAAGTACCCTTGGATATTTTTGAGAGGTGATAACGTATCTTGTGTAAAACCGGGTGAGTAGTGGTTGTTATAGGAATAGTTGGAAAACCGAATGTTGGTAAATCTACTTTTTTTAGATCAGTTACTCTTCTTCCTGTAAAAATAAGTAATTATCCTTTTACAACTGTTCAACCATATGTCGGAACCGGGTACTTAGTTATAGATTGTATAGAATCATATTTTAAAGTTAAATGCAATCCTAGGAGTGGAACATGTAGAAAGGGAAAGAGATATATACCAGTAGAAATAGTAGATATTCCTGGATTAGTAGAAGAAGCACATAAGGGAAAGGGACTCGGTAATAAATTTTTAGATGTAATTAGAAATGTTGATGTTTTGCTAAATATAATTGATATTGCAGGTACAACAGATGAAAATGGTAAACCTGTTCCAGAGGGAAGTTATAATCCATTAAAAGATTTTGTTTGGGTTGAGAATGAAATAGATACATGGTTCTTTTATAAAATAAAAAATAATATATACAAAATATACAAAAAATATGGGAATGATGATAAAAAATTAAAGGAAAAAATTCTTATTTTATTTTCTTCTTTTAAAATAAAAAAAGAAATAGTGACTTATGTAATAGATAAATTTAAGAAATCTATAGAAGAAATAATCAAAGATAATGAAACTTTATTTAGTTTTTGTAGAGAAATAAGAAAAATTGGAAAACCAATGATTTACATTGCAAACAAAATAGATTTAGAATATGGAAAAAGATACTATAAAAAAGCACTAGAAGAATATTCTGATAAGATAATTATTCCTACTTCAGCTTATGTTGAACTTGGCTTAAGAATTATGGATATGGAAGGCAAAATAGAATATATTCCTGGAGAAGATATAGAAATTAAAATAAATGATCCTCAAGTAGAAGTTTTTGTTGAATATGCTAAACACAGCGTCATAGATAAATTTGGAAGTACTGGAGTCCAAGAAGCACTAAATGCGGCCATTTTTAATGCTTTAGGATATATTGCTGTATGGCCAGTAGCAACTGAAGATCTTAAAGATACTAAAGGAAGAATCCTACCAGATGTAATTTTATTACCGCCGGGATCAAAAGTAAAGGATTTGGCAATGAAATTACATACAGATCTATATAATAAGATGATTTTAGCTAAGGAACTAAAAAGTGGTAAAATACTTAAAAAAGAAGATTTATTAGAACATAACGATGTAATAAATATAATAACTAAAAAATAAAATTTTAAACTAGTTCCTCTTCAGAAACAACCAAAAAATCTCCAACAGCCTTAACAGAAGAATAAGGAACTATATATCCTTCCTTCGTTTTTTCTAATCCTAATTTTATAGCATTTTCAGTTGGATTTTTTAATATAATATGAATTATTTCTCCTGTTCTCTCATCAAATATAAGATCTGCTACTTCTCCTAATTTTCTTCCTTTATCAGTTACTACTGGTCTATTGATTATTGTTGAAGCTTCAATCCTATCCATTCATATATTTTAGTTTATTATTATTAAAAAGCTATACGTCTCTTATTCCTTCATCAACTATTCTAAATATAGCTTCTCTTTCTGGTAAATGTGGTGCATCTATAAGTCTAGCAATTCTTGTTTTTTCTTTACCCCTTCTTAAGAATAGTCTATAAGTTATGGCATGTGCTAAAACATGTCCACCAACAGCCTGAACTAAATCCAATCCAAAAAATCCATCAGGTTTTGCCATAACTTGATTAGTAACATATACAGCAAGATTGTAAACTGTTGCAATTTTTAATAAATCTCTAAGATGCTGATTTAATTTTTGCTGTCTCTCTGCTAAAACTCCTCTACCAACATATTCTGCTCTAAAATGAGCAGTAATTGAATCTATTACTATTAATCTTATATTGTTTCCTTCTTGAATTAATTTTGGTATTTTTTTAATAACTCTCATTTGATGATCCGTATTAAATACTTTAACATAAAATATATTTCTAAGAGTTTTTTCAGGATCTAAACCTAAAGCTTTAGCCATACTTTCTATTCTTTCTGGTCTAAAAGTTCCTTCACTATCTATATAAACTACTTTGACCTCAGGATCATTTGAAGTTGCCAATCCTCCTCTCTCTTTAGGAAGTTGAACATTAACAGATAACTGATGGCCTAATTGTGTTTTTCCACTACCAAATTCTCCAAAAGCTTCTAAAATTGCCTGAGTTTCAACACCTCCTCCTAATAAATCATCTAAAGCATTAGAACCTGTAGTTATTCTTTCTACATTTTTTCTACTTAAGTAAAAATCGTATGCTGACATAAATCCTTTTCCTACAATTTCATCTGCTATTTCTATCAATTTCTTGGCTGTTTCTTCTCCTAAACCAGCTCTTTCAACTAATTCATGAACAGAAGACATTGCAAGATCTTCTATAGTATATATTCCGATTTCTCTTAATTTTTGGGCCGTTTTTGGACCAACTCCTGGAAGATCTTCCAACCTTTTAGGTAGCTCTTCTTTTGGCATTTTTCATATCTATATTTGAATGTTATAAATCTTATCTATATTTTTAAAAAACTTTTTTCCAAAAGATTTATTATACTTTCTTTAGAAAAGCTTTTTGATTCTAGATAAAAAAGTTGATCCTCTGTTAATTTAATTTTTTTAGATGAGTGTTTTACTATACACTTTTTTTCTTTCACATCTAAAATTGGTAGATTTATTATTTTCCCATTTTTAAACATCATAAAATATTGATTTAATTCTATTTCTGAATTTAAAGCTTCTTCTGGAACTATTAATCTATATATATTAACATATTCCCCTAAAACTAAAGTTTTTTCTAATATTTTTGCTTTAGATTGTTTGTTGCCTATTATTTCTAAAGCCAAACAAGTCTTACTAAGAATTTTTCCAAAGATATTTAAATCTAACTCTGAATTATTAGACAAAGATATAGAAACATAAGATATTGCATTTTTTAATTTCGATACATCCAAAATAATTTTAGATTTTCCAATTAAATTAATTTTTATAATATTAGCAGAATTTTCTCTAAAATTTATAACAAAATTTTCATCTTTTATATTAATTTCCTTTTTATTTATATCTAAATTCTCAAATTCCTTTGGAAAATATTTTCCAAATATTTTAACCAATTCCTCCATATTTTTCTAAATCTAGATTTATTGCTCTTTTTATTTCTAATTTATATAAATCTGGCAAATTATTAGCTATATCCTCAAAATATCCTAAGATTGCTAGTTTTGTTGCTTTATTTTTTTCTATTCCTTTACTCTCTAAATAAAATATTCTCTCTTCGTCTAAATATTCTGTTTTACTTTCATTATTATAATAGAAGTCTTCTTCTTCTATAATAAATCTTGGATAAGATTCTACCTTTCCTGCAAATAAAAGAGATTTACAACTACTATTAACCATGGAATTTTTTGCTCCTTTAGATGCATATATATCTATCCTATGAACTATCTTTGAGTTTTTATCTAAACAAATTCCTATAGAATTTATGATGGCTCTAGAATTCTTTCCATGAAAATAAACCTTTCCACCGCTATCAAAAATTTGTCCTTCTTTAGCCATCGAAAAGGAATATACTTCTGCTGATGAATTATTATTGAGGATAACACTAGGATATAACATTGTAACTTTACTACCAAGCTCTACAGAAATCCATCTTATTCTGCCTTCATCTTCAACGTATGCTCTCTTTGTTGGTAAATTGTATACATTTCTAGACCAATTTTGTAGTGTAATATAATTAACATTAGCATTCTTATGTACATAAACCTCCACAACAGCAGCATGTAAAGAAGCAGTTGAATATATTGGTGCTGAACATCCTTCTACATACGTTAAACTACTATTTTCTTCAGCAATAATTAATGTTCTTTCAAATTGTCCTATACCTTCCAAGTTTATTCTAAAGTATGCATGAAGTGGTATATCCACTTTTACATTTTTTGGAACATATATAAAAACTCCTCCAGACCAAACAGCGGTATTTAAAGCAGAATATTTATTCTCTGAATAAGAAATTATCTTTGAAAAATATTTTTTTATAATTTCTGGGTATTCTTTGATAGCTTCCGACATTGACATAAAAATTACACCTATGCTTTCCAAATATTCTTTTATTTTTCTAAAAATTGGAGATGAATCATATTGAAATACTACACCTCCAAAATATTTTTCTATATATTCTTTATCTAAACCGAGCTTTCTATATGTTTCTCTTATAAATTCTGGCAAATCTTCCCACTTAACTGGTTTTGGGTATATTAAAGGAGACCCAAAATATATTATTTTATTAAAATCTATTTTAGATAAATCTGGACCCCAAGCCGGATTTTCAAGCTTTTTAAAATATTCTAATCCTTTTAACCTATAATCCAAAACCCAATCCGGCTCATCTAAAATACTATGTATCTCTCTAACAATTTCTTCATTCAACTCCCCTTTTAATATTTTTTTATATTCACTCATAACTTATCTTTCTTATACTTTCTGGCTTTTCAGAACCAACTATTTTTCCATTCTTCATAATGTAGAGCTTATCTGGTAAAAAATTTTTAAAAAGACGATTTGTATGAGTAATTATTATTACACACTTCCCTGCTTCTTTTAATTTTTTTATAATTTCAGAAACTTTCCTTATAGATTCTTCATCTAATCCAGAATCAGGTTCATCAAATACATAAACTTTATAATCTCTTAACAAAGATAATAAGATTTCGAATTTTTTTCTTTCTCCTCCAGATAAGCCATAATTTACCCCTCTGTTAATTATATCTTCTGGAAGTTCTAAGTAATGTATTAGGTCTTCTACTTTTTCTCTATTTTCATAAAAACTTTCTAAAAAGATACCTGTATTTAAATATTCTATTTCTGGAGGATATTGAAAAGCAAAATATATCTTCTCTGCTATTTTATAAGTTTCTAGATTTGTTATATCTTCTCCATCTAATATTATTTTACCTTCTTTTCTTAATCTTCTATCATTCAGTATTGCTCTAGCTAAAGTTGATTTTCCAGATCCATTAGGACCAATAATAACAGATATTTCAGAATATTTAAACTCTGCATTTATATTTTCTAAAATCTTTTTATTATCTATCCAAACATTTAAATTTTTTATTAAAAGCATAAAGACTTAAATTTTTTCTCTTATTGCTGCTAATCTTTTTCTATTTCTTGGAGTTAATCCTCTCAAAGCTCTTTTTCTATGTTTTGGCATAGTAATCCAAGAATATTCTTCTCTAGATAAAATTGATGGTTCATTTGGATCAATTAAAATTACTTCATACCATTTATAAATTCCGTCCTCTCCAACATAATATGAGTTTAAAACTTCTAAGTTAGGATATTTTCTAGCAGCTCTTTGTTCTGCAATAACTTGTAAAGGTATATCTAAAGGTCTATACCATCTATAATTTTTTGGTTTTCTTCCTCTAGGAAATTCTTTTCTTTTTCTCCATCCCTTTTTAACCCTAACTCTAACCAAAATTATTCCTCTAATTGGTTTCCATCCAAGTCTTCTAGCTCTATCTAATCTTGTTGGTCTTTCTATTCTAACTATTGCTGGCTCTCTTCTCCATCTACTTATTCTTTCTTTCCACAATCTAATTAAATTTGGATCTTTAGATTTATTTTTCCAAGTTCTAGAAATATAAAAATAAAAAGATTTTGACATCTTATTTTTGTTATTTAGCCTCTTTTTCTTCTTCCTTAAGCTCCTTTTCTATTTCCGCTAGTTCTTTTTCTAATTTTTTATCTTCATATCCTATCCATAATAATAATAAACCAATTAACAATATAATTGGTCCTATTGCCCCTTTTAACACAAATATTACTTCCTCTAACCAATAATATATCCCTAATATACCTAATAGAGTTAATACTATTCCTATTATGACTTCGAGCAACCATTCTTTCATTTAAGTTTTTATATAACAATCTTTTTAAAATGATTGATTTAGATAGTTTCATAAAAGAATTAATAAACCAAATTCCTGAAGGGAGAATTTCTACATTTAAATGTATTTCAGATGCTTTAGGGAGTCATTATGCAATAAAATATGTTGCTTCTATATATAAAAAACTTGAATGTCCGTGGTGGAGAGTTGTTAATGAATCTGGAATTGTAAATGATGATTTTCAAAAGAAAAAGCTAATTGAAGAAGGAATAGAGATTATAAATAATAAAATAGATATAAAAAAATATCTTTTTAAAGATTTTAAAATAAAAATAAAACCACTAGAATATTTAAGAAAGATTCAAATTGAGATGTCTAAAAAGATTTCTTTAAATGACGAGTTTGAAAAAATAGAATATATTGGTGGCGTTGATATTGGATATAAAAATAATGTTGCAAAAGTTGTTTATGTAATATTAGACAAAAATCTTATTTTATTGAAAAAGTATATTTTTATAGAAAAGATAGAGTTTCCATATATTCCTACGTTTTTATCTTTTAGAGAAGGAGAACCGATAATTAAAACATTTAATAAAATCGATAAAATTGATATTTTATTTGTAAATGGTTTTGGAATAGCCCATCCTGTTAAAATGGGATTGGCAAGTTGGATTGGAGTAAAATTAGATATACCAACAATTGGTATAACAAAATCTCTTTTATATGGAAAGGTAGTAGAAGATAAAATAATTGATGAAAAAAGTAACGAAATTTTAGGATATGTTATTAGAAAGTTTAATAAAAAAATTTATACATCTCCTGGAAACAAAGTTTCGTTAAAAACTTGTAAAGAATTATCAGAAAGATTTTGGATTAAAGGAAATTATCCAGAGCCAATAAGACTTGCTGATGAGATTAGTAAAAAAATATCTATTCCTTAAAAATTTGCACTATTATTTTTTCTCCAACATCCCAAACTAGCACTCTATTTCCTTCCACAATCTTCCCTTTTAATTCATCATTAACTACTTTTGCTTCAAAAGTTTCATATGTTTCCATATCCATAACCAAATATACATTATCTGAAATTTTAGAAACAACTTGTCCTTTTATTTTTCTAATAACTGGAACTTCTATTGGATCTTGGGTTGGTTTAACTATTTCGGCAACTTTTCCAGATGTTATAGATCTCATAACAACTCTTGCTTTTGCAGATCCGTGCTTTCCTGTTTTTGAAGTTTCTATTTCCAATACTTCATAAACTTCGTTATTATACCATACGTATGATCCTTTTCTTAAATCTATTACTTTTTTTATTTGTATCTCTGGCATAAGATATTAAAAATAAACTAAAATTTAAATAATATGTTAATTCATAAAGAAATCTTAGATAACGGAATAGAATTATATTCTATTCCAATAAAAGGAGTAAATACAATAGGAATTGCTATTGTAGTAAATATAGGAAGTATATATGAAGAATCTGAATATAGAGGAATTTCGCATTTTTTAGAACATATGATGTTCAAATCAAATAAAAAATATAGTTATGAGCAAATAGATCTTGGGTTAGAATTAAACGGAGGGATTGCAAATGGTTTTACTTCAAAGGACTGTACAGAATATGTTGTAGAATGTTCAAAAGGCGGGTTTGAAAATATTATTGATATTTTGTATTCGATGTTTGAAAATAAAGAATATAAAGAAGAAGAATTCGAAAATGAAAAAAAAGTAATTATGAGTGAAATAGAAAGAATAAACAACGATCCTGAGAGTAAATTATCTATATTAGTTAAAAAAAGCGTTTTTGGAGATTCAGATTATGGAGATGATATTGGAGGGACTAGAGAGACAATTCAAAATATAACAAAAGATATTTTAGAAGAATTTAAAGAGAAATATTATACTCCAAAAAATATGACAATCTTTTTAGAAGGAAATGTTACTAAAAAAGATATAGAAATTGTTAAAAAATATTTTTCAAAATTAGAGGGAGATAAACCAAAATTAAAAAAACCTTCTATAGGAAAAGGAAGAGACATAACAGAATATATGGATACGAAAAATCAAATATATTATTCTTTAGGAATAGATTTTAACATAGATGACTTCTTTGATCTCTTAACTTTATCTGTATTATTATCTGGAGGAATGTCCTCTAAAACATTTCAAATATTCAGAAATAAATATGGAATAGGGTATCATATTGATTTAGGATTTGCAGGTCAGTATCCCGATAAAGTTATATATAATTTGGAGATTCCGGGATTTGAAACTGAAAAAGAAAAAGTTTTGTATAATGCCATAGAAGATTTTGTAAATTCTAAAGTAGATGAAACCTATATTAATGGAAGACTTAAAAGATATGAATTAAAATTTGAAAAAAAGAGAAAGGATGTATTTGAAAGACTTTTAGTAGATCCAATTGGATATAAAAGGTTTAGAGTAATATATGACAACATTTTAGAGATTGTAAAAGAAAAATCAAAAGATTTTGAAAGTTTAAGAAAAAAATTAGAAAAATTATTGGATGGTTATGAAGTATGGATAAGACAGAAATAAATAATATAATAAAAAAAATAATATCTTTTTCTGATAAAATTGAAGATAAATTAGCCGCTCCAGAAATATGGAAAAATTTTAAAGATCCATTTAAAGTTTTAATAACAGCAATAATATCTATAAGAGTTAGAGAAGAAACGACAATAAAAGTTTCTGAGAAATTTTTCAATAGATTTAAAACTTTGGAAGATATAAGAAATTCTAGTGAAGATGAAATAAAA
>JAWBIX010000011.1:0-10480 GCA_038833255.1 Nanopusillaceae archaeon
AATTTCTTTTAGAATGTTATATACATAATATATAAAAAACAGTAATAATGCTATTATACTAATAACTCCAGAAACTTGTAAGAAGTTTATTCTAAATGGCATTGCAATTATTACTTCTGTAAAGAAACCTATTATTGCTAACAATGAAGAAATTAACAGAAAGTTTCCAATCATGTTGGCTATACGGCTCTCTACAATATTAGAGAATACTATATACAATAGTAGATTTAGCGAAAATAAAAATAGATAGGGTATTGTTGCTATAAAAAATACTCCTAGTATTCCAAAAAACATTCCGATAATAGTTACAACAATTTTTGAAACATTGTCCATAAGAAAAATATTATAAAAAAATATATAAAAATTTCAGTATTTAAAATATCATCATTTTTCAGAAGACTGGCAGATCATCATTATTAATATTCCTTATTAAACTTTAAATTGACAAATATAACATCTAGTAAATATTTTGATTCAATAATCTTATTATTCTCGATTTTATATTTCATAAGTTTTTGATAAAATTTTCCGACAGGAGAAATAATTATTCCATTTTCTATTTGATTTAACCAATATTTTGGAATTTCTTCTACAGAAGCATGACAAATTATTCTATCATATGGCTTATATTTTTCATATCCATAGTAACCATTCCCTAAAATAACTTCAAAATTTCTAAAAATTATTTTTTTATTTACTAAATTTTCTAATTTCGAAATAGCATAATTATATGCTTTTTCATTTATTTCTATGGAAATTACTTTTCCCTTTTCCCCAACTAAATATGATAACAAGGCTGTACTAAATCCAGACCCAGTTCCTATTTCTAATATTTTTAATCCTTCCGAGATTTCTAATTCATCTAACATTAAAGCTAGAACATATGGTTGTGATATAGTTACATCATCAAATAGCGGAATTACCTCATCATAATATGCAAATTCTTTGTATTCTTCAGGAACAAACCACTCTCTTTTAATTTTTTTGAAAGCATCTAAGGTTTTTTTAGATATTCCATAGCTTTCTAAATAATTTAGTAAATCTTTTAATTTCATATTATTTTTAATTTTTTCAATGTTTCTTCTGTTGGTTTTCCATTAACCCATCCTCTTTTTTTATAATAATCTTCTAACAAATCTTTAATTTCTAATTTAAATCTTTCCGGTAATTTATCTTTTTCAAAATCTAAAGATAATACATTAAAATATCTCTCCGCAGAATAAATTCTGTTACCAATCTCTATTAATTCTTCTTCAGAAAATTCTAAACCAGTTACAGAATTTAGCAATTCGGAAATATCTCTGAAATCCAATGCATAAGAAGAAAAAGCGCAAATTACTAAAGAATCTAATATTGCAAACAAATTTTGCATATATATTACATAATCTACTTTATTATATTTTGATTTTGGATCTAATTTATTTAATAAAATTTCATCTCTTAACATTGTCTGATTGTGATCTCCTCTATTTGAAGTAGTTAAAGCTAAATTATAACCATATGCTTTATCAGGATGACATAATCCAATTTCTAATCCTTTAGAAGTTGTTACAGGATAATTATATTTTTTACCTAAATAATCTGAACCTTCGGCAAGAATATCTCCAATATCTTTTCTAAAAGCAATATTTTTTATAAATTGGATTATTTGTTCTACATCTCCAAACTTAAAATTATATAATTTTGTTTTTTCACAAATTTCTAAAAAATTTGAAATCGTATGACCAGTTGAGATAGCATCTAAACCAAGTTCATCACATAATCCTTTTAAATATATTATAATATCAATATCTGTTATTCCTAACGAACTTCCTAAAGATACAAATCCACCCCAATACTCGGGATTTCCCCCCTCATAACTAAATTTTTCTTTAATACTTTTTACATATTTATGGCATCCTATTTGACATCCCCAACAAATTTCTTTTACAGATTTTTGGTTATCTATTCTTTTTATAAATTCTTCTTTAATTTTTGCTGTATCTATTTTTATATATTCAGAAAAATTATAAGCTGGTATTGCTCCATGAGATCCTATTCTAGATATTAACATTCCTAAAGTACCAGATTTAGACAAATCTGATAAAAGCTCATTATCTTTTAATTTTTTAATAATTTTTAGAGATATTTCCCTAAATAAATCCTCTTTAAATATTTTTGGTCTATTTTTTCCATATACAACTATAGCTTTAACTTTTTTATAACCTAAAATACTTCCAAATCCCATTCTACCAAATGCATGATATTTTTCACACATTATATTAGCATATTTTACTAAATTTTCTCCGGCAGGTCCTATACATGCTATAGAAACATCTGGAATATTATATTCTTTTCTGCATAACTCATATAAATAATCGTATGTTTGAAAAACAGTTTTTCCCCATATTTCGCTTGCATCTTTAATTTCGACTTTATTTTCTATTATTGAAATATATATAGGACTTTCAGATTTTCCCTCAATTATAATTCCGTCGTATCCAGCGAATTTTAAATATGTTCCGAATTTTCCTCCAGCTGAAGACCAGGATAATCTATAATTTAATGGAGATTTTGAAACAACAATTGCTCTTCCAGGTAAAGGAGCTCCAGCAACTCCAGTAAGAGGACCATTTAAAAAAATTATTTTGTTTTTTTCAGAAAGAGGATTTACTTTTGGATCTACTTCTTTTATAAAATAATATACCCCCAATCCTCTTCCTCCAATCCAAAATTTGAAAGTATTATTATCTAAGTTTTCTATAGATATTTTTTGGCTGGATAAGTTTATTCTTAAAATTTTACCATTATACCCAAACATATTTTTTATTTAAATCTTGCTTTTTATTAATATTATTAATGAATAAGCAAAGTAAAGATATTACTAAAAAAATTGAAGAACTTTGGGAAAATGTAAAACCCTATCTAACTAAGGAAGCTATTGATAGATTATCAAATTTAAAATTAGCCCATACTGAAAAATGGTTAAATGCAATTATAATTCTAAATCAATATATAAATAGAATGTTACTTTCTGGAAAAATTGTTAAAATCGATGAAAATCAATTAAAAAACCTATTATTTAAACTTTTTGAAGAAGAAAAAAGAAAAACGAAAATAAGATTTATAAGATAGCTTCTAAGATAACAATTTGTCAGGATTTGATAATTTTTCTACTAAATAAACATCTGCAACAAATTCTAAAGATCTTTTTGCTAAAGCATCTTGTTCTATTTTAATTTTTTCAGTCAACATAATTGAAAATTGTCTTTGCCAATCTTTTTTATTTTTAAACCATGGATAGTTCATTAGTTCTTTTATTCTTTTGATATCTCTTTCCTTTAATCCAATTGTAACATCTTTTAAATGATATTCTTTTATATCATCCATTGTCATTCCAACAAATTTTGCATCCGGTGTTGCTAATAATTCTGAGAAGTGTGACAGCTTCATAGAACCTCTCTTTATTACAGAATAAATATAATATCCCCATGGGTCACCATCTGTAAAAACATAAACAGGTAAATTATGTTCATATCTTAATCTATGTATTAATCTTCTAGCACCTCTTGAAGCTTGCCCCTCTGTAGAAATTAAAATACATCTATTTTTTTCAGGATATCTTTCTTCTATCAATCTTTCAAATAATGCGTCTTTTTCAACAACTAAAACATAGTCTGCATTTATATCTACAATTTCTACTTCTTCTATTGTCGAAGGTATTGACCATCCTCCCATTCCAAGTTTAGAACAATTCCACTCATCTCCTCTTTTTTTATCTTTCAAAGTTATATCTCCATAAACATTTCCTTTTCTATCTGCCTTTAAATGAAGCTTTTCCCTTATTACTCCTAAAGTTCTTTCTAAATCTTCTATTATTGGATCTGATTCTTTTTGACTATTAAAAGTATCTTCATTTATTATAGGAATTGTATGTTTTAATTGATAGTAAACTTCTCTTATCGAGGCAGTTTTATTGTTTTCTATTAAATTTTTTGCTAAATATGCTATTAAAATTGTTTGTGTAAATTTTCTAGTATGTCCAAGATTAAAAAATTCTCTTCTGCCTATAGTCCTTTTTAATTTTATAAGATCTCTTATAGCGTCGTATTCTATATATTTGAGGTTTCCTCTAATTACAAATTCAAATTTTGGATTTCCTCTTTCAAATTCTTCATAAATCTTTTTAGCAAAATCTTCAATTTTTTTAAGTATTTCTGTTTTATCATCTGCCATTATATTATTTTTATTCCTCAAATTCTAAAAGTTTTTCTCTTTTAATATTGTTTATAATCTCTTCAGAAATTTTTTCAACTTCATTTTCATCTATTATTTTTAATTTTATAACATCCTTTAATATTCTTTTTATTAATTTTTTACTTTCATCAATCTTTCCATCTCTAATAAATTTTCTTATTTCTTTTACACTTTTTATTATTTCTTCTATATCTTGATGTAATTCTTTTTTAATTCTATTAATTATTTTTTCTTTAACTTTTTCTTCTTCTATATTAATAATTTTACTTAAATATTTTGATAACTCCAACCCGTATCCATATAGAGATTTGTATTTTTCTCCTATTGATTCTATAGATCTTTTTTTCTTTATAAAAAGTTCAGTTTCTCTTAATACTTTTTTAACTGCTAATTCTATCTCTTTTACAATTTCAGGATATGGTGCAATTGCCTCTTTTGATTCGGATGTAAATGGTAACCATACAGAAGCTACATGTACAAGTATTACTACAGGATCTTTAACTTTTCCTTCTTCTACTGTAAAACCATATTTTTTAAAGTTTATTTCTGAAATAGCATGAGTTATTGCACATTCTCCCGGTTTATATAGTAAAGGAACCCTATTTGCATATCTATATATATTAAATTCTGTTATATTTCCACCATAAGCTAAACCTACTTCTACTATGAACGTATTTCCTCTATAAACTGCAGGTTTTCTTACATAAGCCGTAACAAAATCTGGATCATATAAATATGTCAAAGATTTTATAATATTTTCTCTCCCTAAAAGGGTTATATACTTAGAGGGCAAAGCTCTTATTTTAGTAGATTGTAAGGCATTATACAAATTTTCAATATCTTCAAAAGATAAAGATCTTGGATCTTCGTTTCCAGATAATTTTGCTTTTTTTAATATTTCTTCCGCAATTTTTGTACCTATTCCATAAAATTCTTCCATTAAAAAAGAGATAACATTATTATATTTTGTATCTTTAATCATTCTTTCAAAAGTTCCAATCTCAATTCCATGTGGATGAGGTTTAGCTTCTTTTAGCTCTGGTACATTTTTTGAAATTCTTTTATATTCTATTATTTCTCCATCTGGATTTACATAAGTAATTTTAGCATGAGGATTTGCTAATGCTACAAGTTCTATATAACTATCGACAGATTGTTTACCTTTAACATATTGTGCTTGTAAATATACTGTAACACTAGTTCCATGTTCTTTTTTCCAACCGATATATTTCCTTTCTTCAACTATTGGAGAATTCGTTTTGATATCTATTTTAATTTTGTGTAAAATAGCTTTATCCGCATTTAAAGTTTTTGTAATTATGGTTGCTGGTTTTCTAGTTGTTAATTGAGAATATAAAACTATAGCAGCCGCACCTATTCCTTGTTTTCCCCTTGTTGATACATATCTATGAAATTTACTACCATAGAGAAAACTTCCAAAAACTTCGGGTACTTTATCATAAGGTATACCAGGTCCATTATCCTCTACGGTAATTCTATATATTTCTTTGTTTATCCTTTCTATTTCTATATAGATATCCGGTAATATTTTTGCCTCTTCACAAGCATCTAAAGAATTATCTACAAGCTCTTTTACACCAATTAAGAGAGCTTTTCTTAAATTTTCAAATCCCAATAAGTGTCTATTTTTTTCAAAAAATTCTGCTATAGAAACTCTTTTAAAATTTTTGTAAAGTTCTATAGATTCTTTTAGAGCATTATTTGCCATTTAATAATAATTTAAAATTAAAATTTATAAATATGGTAACTTTTAAATATAAAAACTCGCTTCTTTTTCTTTGTTTTTTAGGTGTTTTCTAATCTTATCTGCAAATTCAAAAACTCTTGAGTGAGAACTTCCGCTAATTAATCTCCTTAAAGTTTCATATGCTGCTTGAAGAGAGATTTCATCTCCAGCTATATATAAATATTTATTAATTAAAGATATCTTTGCACCAGTTCTTATTTCGATTTCTTTTAAAGCTTTACCGTCTTCCCCTATAATTCTGCCTTTTATTCTAATTAAATGGTTTGTTTTTTTGTTAGAAATTTTTTTTAAATCTATATCAATTATATCGAATTCTCCCAAATAAATTTTCTCACATATATCCAAAGAAAAGTTTGCCTTTACAGCTTTTATTACTTTATCGAATCTATAAGCATTATAAAAATCTTCTAAAAAAATTTTTAATTTATTTTTTTCTCTGTGATATTTTATGTTTAGCTTTTCTAATAATTTTTTAATTAAATCAAAATCCAAATTTTGAATATCAATTTCATACACATATACCATATATTGCTATAATTAAAAATTATATTTTTAAGTCTAATAAAATATTTTTATCAGGAGTTCTAGTTATTTTATAAAATGGAATTGATTTCAAACCTTCTTCTAATGTAATTCTGTTTGATTTATAAAAAACTCCTATTGGAATTGTAGCATTTTCCTTTAAGTTATAATCAAATTCTAAAGCTTTTTCTATAGCATTTTTTAAGTTTTTAGGATCATATTTTGTATCTTCAAGCTTATACATTCTTTTTTCATAATATTCTCTTGTATCATGAAAAGTGATACATGGTTGAATTATATCAACAAATGCAAAACCTTTATGTAATATTGCTTCTTTAAATATATAACTTAGATGATCTATCCATAGAGCATATCCTCTTGCTACAAATGTTGCTCCAGCAGAAATTGCTAAAAGAATTGGATTTATTGGTTTTTGAAATATATTAATTCCTAAGGATTTTGATAAGAAATTCTCTTCAGTTGTAAAAGTATGTTGACCTACAGTTAAGGCAAATATTTGATTGTTGTGTACAAATAATTTAACATCTGGATTTTCTTTACATGCAGATATAAAATGCTCTAACCCTTCATTATAGGTATCTCCATCTCCTTGAAAAACAATTACAGATAGTTCTGGATTAGCAATTTTAATTCCAATTGCACTTGCTAATGCTCTTCCATGCAACCCATTAAAAGAACTTAGATTTAAATAGTCTACAATCTTTGAAGCACATCCAATTCCACTTACAACAACAAGCTTTTCTGGATTTATTTTATTCTCCTTTGATAGATCTTCTATTGCTTTTATAAATGCAGATAGTATAGCATAATTAGAACATCCCGGACACCATGTAGGATTTGTTTTTTTTCTCAATTCCATTCTTTTAATTTATTTATTATTTCGGCCGGTTTAAATGGTAAACCATCATGTTTTAATATAGCATTTTCAATAAAAAGACCTAGCTCTTTCGCTATTAATTTTCTTAATTGCCCCGTTAAATTATTTTCTACTATTACTATTTTATTTGCATTGTTCAAAATTTCTGTTATTTTCTTTGGGAAGGGATGCAAATAGCTAATATGTAAATATCTCCAATTTTCTAAATATTTTAATGCTTCTAAGATAGGCATCTTTGAAGAACCCCAACTAACTATTAAATTTTTTCCTTTTCCATATATCTCGAAAGGTTGAAAATTATAAATTTCCTTTTCAATATGATATATCTTTATTAATCTTTTTGCATGCATTTTTTCAGCCAAATCATGATTATCGTAAATTTGAATCCCATCTTCATCGTGTTCATAAGAAGAAACTTTAATTATTTTATTTAATCCAGGAATAACCCTTTTCATGTATCCAAGTTCTGTAATCTTATAATATTTATATTCATCTTTTGGATGCATTTCGATATTTTTATCAATTTGTATTTTCGGAATTTCAATTTCGTCAAATGACATTTTCGATTCAGCTAAAAATAAATCTGATAAAATTATAACAGGAATATTGTATTTGTAAGCAAAATAAAATGCTTCTATGGTTCTTTTGAAAGCATCTGCAGGATCCCCTGGAGCTATTACTACTTTAGGAAATTCGCCATGTCCGATATGTATTGCACTTAGCAAATCATCTTGTGCTGTTGCTGTGGCAATTCCTGTGGAAGGACCATATCTCTGAGCCCAGTAAATTACTATAGGTATTTCTGACATTCCAGAGAAGCTAATTCCTTCTGCCATTAAATCTAAACCACCGCCGGAAGAGCCAACCATGACTTTTGCTCCAGCATATGAAGCACCTAAAGCCATATTTATTACACCAATTTCATTATCTGGTTGATATACAAGAATATTGTATTTGTCTTTTAAAGATGCTAAAATATGCATTACTTGAGTTGCAGGGGTCATAGGGTATGAAAAATAAATATCTAAACCTGCAAAAATTGCTCCATATGCTATTCCTTCAGATCCTGATAAAAAATATTTTTCTTTTTTTCCATAACTTTTTAATTTAAGACATTCTTCAATATCTTTTTCAAAAACTTTATTTACAATATCTATATTTTTTTCATCTTTTTTTTTATGTTTAAAAGCATCAATTAAACTTTCCTTTTTAAATCCTAAAAATTTCCATAAAAAAGTTAATAAAATTGTATTTTCGTATTTTTGTTCTACGTTCAACTCTTTGCATATATTTTTTAAGTCTATATTTATTTTTTTCTCGCATTTTATAGAAACATCTCCTAAAATATAACCATTCTCTTTTAACTTTTTATAATGCTTATCAACTGTAATTTGATCTAAAGCCAATATTATATCAATATTTTCATCAAAACAATATACAGGTTCTTCAGAAAATGATACAATATTATAGTTATGTCCTCCTCTAATTAAACTTTGATAATATCTATAATTAAAAACATAATAACCTTCATTTATCAATGCTAATGATAATATATCTGCCGTAAAATCTATTCCTTGTCCAGCTTTACCTCCTATTAATATGTTAAATTTTGTCATTATTTACTTTAATATTGTTTACAAAAAATTAAATTATTTTGTATTCATCAATTAGTAAGAAAATCTTACATCTACAGCAAAAGCATCTTTTTCATTTATTAATAATGGGTTTATTTCTATTTCTTTTATTTTTTCATTTTCGTATAAATTAATTAATTTAATAAGAATGTCATATAAGATATCGATATTTATTCTTCTATTTCTATAACCAAACAAAATTTTTGATAATTTTAAATTTTTTAAAGAATTTATTAACTCTTCTTTGCTAAAAGGAGGAACTAAAATAACATAATCTTTTAGTATTTCAGTATATATTCCACCAAAACCCACTAAAACAATTTTTTCAAAAATAGAATCTTCTTTAATCCCTATTATTAATTCAATATAATTTCCTTTGATTTGTTTTTGAATTATAATGTCTTTGTCTGGAAAGTTTCTTTTCAGATTATCATAAATTTTTAAAAGAGTATCAAAGTTATCTATATCTAAAAAAACCGCATTTTTGTCAGTTTTATGAACTAAATCAACTTTAACAACTAAAGGAAATTCTAGAGTTTTTGGAATTGTATTTACCCAATATTTTGGAACTTGAATTTTATATTTTTCTAATAACTCAAATCCCTCCTTCAGCATATTATTATTTTATGAAAGAAAAAAGCTTCCCTCCCTTATGTAGTGGGACCTTATTAATTTCTTTCCAAATATAACCGCTACTTTCTTTAGCCTCCCAATAAACAACTTCTCCTATATAAAAGACACATTCACCTATTTCTTTTTTATCTATTAACTTACATTCAAGATACGCTAAATTATTTTTTAATATCGGTACATCTAGTTTTTTTCCAGAAATTACATCTAATTTAAAAAGCTCAACTTTGTTCTTTTCTTTACCACTTACACTACCAATTTTTAGTATTAAATCTATATCATTTATAACAATCACTGAGAATTGTCTAAATTCTTCTATCAAGCAATTTGAATAATTTTCTTTATAGCTAGAAAATCCAACTGTTGGAGGATCTTCAGATAGAGGAGTTATCCATGCTATACTCATAAAATTTATTTTATTATTTTTTATACTCCCAGAACCAACTATTACTACTGGCCTTGGATATAAGATGTAATAGAATTTCATGATATCTTATATCTCTTTTAGATATTTTATATTTATGAGAAAAATGTTATTAATACCATCAACTTTTACTGGAGAAAAGAAAGATATTAAAATCAGAAATTTTTTAATTTCACAAGTTGCAAGAGCAGCAGTAACATTCGGAATAAATGAAATAGGAGTTTATTATGATAAAGATCCCAAATTTGATTCTCATGGCCTGGGAAGATACATAGTAAAAGTTTTAAAATATTTAAACACTCCACCATATATTAGAAAAATAGCCTTTCCTATAGAAAAAGACCTAAAAGAAATTGGAAGTTGTTTAC
>JAWBIX010000012.1:0-10101 GCA_038833255.1 Nanopusillaceae archaeon
CATAATTGTCTCGTTACATCACCGGCAGCTAATAAACCTTCAACATTTGTCCTACAGCAATTATCTACTATTATGAAACCGTTTTCATCTATTTCTACTCCTAGATTCCTCAAAAATTCTGAAGCTGGAGATAACCCAATTGCTACAAAAACACCATCTACTTTTAAACTTAAATATTCATTTGTCTTCGTATCCATTAATATTATTTCTTCAACTTTATCTTTCCCTCTTATTTCAAAAACAACTTTATTTAATAAAAATTCTACATTTTTTAAATTCTTAACTTTTTCAATTATTATAGGATCGGCTTTAAATTCATCTCTGCGATGTATTAAATATATTTTTGATGCATATTCCGAAAGAACTAACACATCATGAAACGCTGAATTTCCACCTCCAATAACTGCAACAATTTTATTTTTATATAACGGAGCGTCACATTCTGCACAATATGAAATTCCTTTTAAATTTTCTCCAGGAACTCCCAATTTTCTTCTATTTGACCCTGTAGCAACAATTAGCACTTTTGATTCAAATATTTTACCACTTTTTGTATAAACAAAAAATAATTTGTCCTTTTTTTCCACATTTATTACTTCATCTATATAAGTTTTAACATTATATGCCTCTGCATGCTCTTTAAATAATCTTCCAAGTTCAGATCCCTTTATACTCTTAAAACCTGGATAATCTTCTATTACATGAGCTTCATTTAACAACCCACCAACTTCTTTTGTTATAACTAGAGTCTTTAATTTGTATCTACCACAATATATCGCTGCAGAATATCCAGAAGGACCACCACCAATAATAATTACATCCCAAGTCTTGTCAATTTCTTCTTTTAAATCAATTTTTATTTCAAATTTCATCTATTTTTATTAATTCGCTTAACCTTTTTAAAGCTCTTAACTTCCATTTTTCTCCAACTTTTGCTTCCTCTATAGCATTCTTAATTAATTCTGCCTCTTCTAACATTAGGGCTCTTTTAACATAATATGGTTTTCCAGCTTTTGTTCCATGTGCAAAAGTATATATTATTGGATCTTTCCAAGAAATTTCCGATCCATAAATTAAATTTGCTACATAAACTAAAGATCTAATCAAACCCGGTCCAAATCCTTTTAAAAATAAAATATCTTCAAATTTTTCAATTGTTTTATTTATTTTTAGAGCTTTCCAATATACTTTTTTAGGAATTTTTAAATATTCTGGTAATTCTTGATAAAAAATTTTTTTAGAATCTTTTTCCAAATAATTAAATATTGTTCTGTTTCCAATATTCTGCAATCTTATTATATAATTCTTTATTTCATTTTCATTTTTTTCATTTAATAAATTAACTATGTCTTCTCTAGTATTTTTCATTTCTTTTGATGAAATATTTAGTGTTTTTGTTTTAAATCCAATTCCAATTTGTGGATCATTTAAAAAATCTTTTGTATTTATCCAATGAAATCTTCTAACTTTTTGTTCATCAATAGACATTTTTTGATTTATTACAGTAAAATTTCCATTTTCGTCACATAACATAAAATGGAAATATAAATTATATCCATCTTGAACTAAATTATTATCAACCTTTGAAGATAAAATAGATGCTCTTTTTAAGTAATCTAAATTCTTTAAATTTTCAATTTTTTCTAATTCTTCAGTTACTCTTGATTCTCTTCCTTTGCCGCCAAAAGCATAAATTCCTAAATTTTCTTCCATAGATATCTCCTTAACTGCTCTTAAAGTAACTGTAGTCATTCCAGAATAGTTCCATTCGAACCCAACCAAACATGCATATGAATTAAACCATAAAGGATTTGAAAATCTTTTTATTATTTCTTTTGTTCCAAATTCATATTCTAACAATTTTAAAATACTTCTAGTAAGCTCTTTTATTTCTTTATAATGTGGAACTGGTCCTTTCGCTAGCCTTAACTCTACATCACCAACTCTTTTCATTCTATAAATTTATTTTAAAAACTATTTAAAAAAGAAGTTAAATCGCTTGTAATTTTATCTCCTAGATCTCTAGAGATATAAAAATTCTTGTTTAAATAAACTCTTTTTCTATCGAAATCTATATAAAACTTAATTCTTTTTTTACGTTTACCAATAAAAGTAGGAATTTCTAAGATATTTTTATGCAATTGTATTATATCTCTGTCTATTAGATCTAACTTTTTATCGTAAAAAGAAACATAAACTTTCTCTATAATTTTATCTTTTTCAAAAATAATTTCACTATTTTCCATATCTACTAGTATTCCAAATCTTTTTTCAAAATTTTTTAAACAAAAATATAATAATCTTGGGGAAATAAAGTAATAATTGTCTACAAATTGTATTCCATCCAAAATTTTTTTAGCAAAATATATTTTCTCTTTTTCTAAATCTGAAATATCAAAATTTATTGTCTCTTCTTCTTTTTTTAAAAATAATTTTGAAAATAAAGAAATTGCTTCATAATGTAACATATCTAAACCTATTCCTCTTATTTTATCTCCCTCGATAGTTTTTGAGAAATCAATAACGAATCCTGAATATTCTTTTAAATCATAGTTTTCTATTGACTTTCCTTTAGGGTCTATAACTAAAAATTTTCCTTTCGGTCTATCAAATTTTATCTTTTCTTTAATAATTTTTATAGGAACTCTAGAATATCTAACAATAGAGTCTATTCTTTTAATTTCAGATAGGAATAAATCTATATTTTCCAATCCTGTAGAATAATACAAAAATCTTATTATTATTGCAGCTTCAAAAGGTTTTGGCTTATTAATCCAAATTATCATTTTTAATGATTTTATTCTAAAAATTTTAAATGGAAATACTATTATACAAACTAAAAGACGTAGAAAATATAAAAGATTTTTTAAAAATATGTGACAATCTAAACTTACCATTGCATATAATAAAGAGAGAAGGAGTAGATTATGGTTTTATAAAAAATAAAAAAGTTCAATTTTATAATTCATTTGAGGAGTTTTTAGAAAAAAATAAAGATAAAAAATTTTTATTTTTTGAAACTTATGGAGATAAATATATATTTGACGTAAATTTAAAAGATTTTGATATTTTTGTTTTTGGAGCAGAAGATTACGGGATTCCTATTGAAATAATAGAAAAAGTTAAAAATAAGGAAGTAGTAAAAATTCCAACAAAAATTCCTGGAAGTTACAATGTTGTTTCAACTTTTATTATCTTTCTAACTTTCTATATGTCTTAATTTTTTTTCTAAAGGCTTCAAAATTAAAGTTATAATACCAAACATTGTTGATAGAAATGCAATATTATATTGACTTGTACCAATTGCCATTGCAATCGCAGTAACTAACCATAATGAGGCAGCAGTAGTTAAACCTATAACTTTTTCTTCATATTTCATTATAGTTCCAGCCCCAATAAAACCAATTCCTACAATGAGATTTGCAACAATCCTTGCTGCTTCAGCACCAAAAAAATCTATAGCAACTAAAGTAAAAGTTAAAGCACCAACAGCTACCAAAATATGGGTCCTCATTCCTGCAGGCTTTGCTTTTATTTCTCTTTCAATTCCAAAAATTAAACCAACTAAAAAAGTAACAAGATATTTTACTAAAAGAGATTCCATAAAGATATTTTTTAAGATAAATTATTTAACATTTAATAAATCAAAAATTAAATTTATTTTATTAAAATTTTTTAATTTTTTAAAACATTTTAGATTTAGTTTTTTATTTAAAAATGGCCATAATATAGAATCTATATGTAATGGAGGAACTCCTGATTTATAAGAAATTTTTCTCCAAAATTCCAAAAAATTATTTTTAATAAATCTTTGTGTATATTTTTTTATTCTACTATCCAGAGGAATATCAACTTCAAAAGGGTATGGTATGAATTTCTTAAAAATTATTCTAGACGCATATCCAAACATTTTTATAGAAAAGCAAATAGTTTTGGAAGATTTATTAGATTTCAAATAACTTGACAAATCATCTCTAAGAAAAACCATATTTTTGTAGTAAAAATCTATTTTCTCTAAATCTAATTTTTCTATAAAATCAGAAATTTTAATTATTCTTTTTATTTTAATATTTAAATATCTTTTATTACATCTAGAATTTTTCAAAAAATTTAAGTAATCTAAAACAACATTTTTTATATTTTTGTTTAAAATAAAATATTTTGAAAATTCCATCCACCACTTTTCTCCTGTACAATTTATTTGATAACTTACGATAGAATTTAATAAAACCAACTTTATTACTAATTCTAGGTCTTTTACATTTTTATATAATTTTTTTATAGCAAAAAATTGAAAGTCTATATTTTCTTCGATATATCTAGCTCCTTCAATTCCGATTTCTCCTATTATTTTTACTAATTTTTCCTCTTTCATAAATTTATGGATATATTCTATTAGGATCTCTCGGCAAGAATGCTACTTCTCTTATATTTTCTATTCCCAATAGCTGTTTTATAAATCTTTCAACACCAAATCCAAATCCACCCATCGTTGGAGAACCGTATTTAAAAAACTCTAAGAAAAATTCTAAATTTTTTTCATTCAATCCTTTTTCTCTAATTTGTTTCAATAAAATTGAATATCTATGTTCTCTTTGGGCTCCAGTAGCTACTTCTAATCCTCGATATATTAAGTCAAAGCTCTTTGTTGTTTCTTTTCCATTTTTCATTGGTTCTCCTTTCATATGATAGAAAGGCCTTGCATCCCACGGCCAGTCTATTAAAAAGAAAAACTCTGAATTATAAGTATTCTTTACATATTCTCCGAGTATTCTTTCTCCTGCTGGAGTTATGTCTCCATTTGGCTTTATATTTTCTTTGCCTATTATCTCATAAGCTTCTTCCATTTTTATTCTTGGAATTTTCGAAGGAATATTTATTTCTTGATTATAATATTTTCTTATTTCTTCTTCTCTTTCTTCCTTAAGTTTATTTAAAGTATAAACAATTAAATTCTCTAGAATATCCATTACATCATGATGTGAGGATATGTATCCGACTTCCACATCTAAAGATATAAATTCTGTTAAGTGTCTTGTAGTAAAAGAAGGTTCAGCTCTATATGCATGAGAAATTTCGAAAACTTTTTCAAACCCAGATACTATTGCCATTTGCTTATAGAATTGTGGAGATTGAGCTAAATAAGCTTTTCTACTGAAATATTGTATTTCAAATACTTCTGCACCCCCCTCAGATGGTGTTCCTAATATCTTAGGAGTAAATATTTCTACAAATCCATTTTTATAGAAAAATTCTCTACTATATTTAACAAAATCAGATATCATAATTATTGGAAAGGAATTTTTATCATCTCTTAAATCTATCCATCTATAATCTAATCTTTTTTCTAATGTAGATCTTGATTCTATTGGTAATGGTCTTGCTATTTCTCCTAAAACGTATATTTCTTCTACAACAATTTCTTTCCATTTTTTAGCAATTCCTTTTATATACTTTCCTCTTGCAACTATGAAAGTATGTAAAGAAAGATCTTTTACAAAATCTAAATTTCCCAAATTTTCCTCCTTTAAAGTTAATTGAACTTCTCCGCTTTTATCTTTTAAAACAATAAAACATATTTTTCCCATGTTTTTTATATTAGTAATCCATCCAGAAACTACAACTTCTCTGTTATATTCAACCTTTTCAAGATCAGAAATTTTAATTCTGCTTTTCAATAATTCCCCTATTCTTTGATTATTAAAAATATTCATTCATTAAATTTACCAAAGAAAAAAATAAAAGTTATCTAGTTATAATTAGGCTTTTCAATTCTTCTAAATATTTTTTCCCAGGTCCATCTAAAAAATATTTTCTAGCAGGTTCCAATAATTCTATAAGGTATTCTGAAACTGAATTTTTTAAATCTAAAGGATGGATTTTTCCAGAAATATATTCTTCTCTAAAATGATTTATTGAATTATATTTTCTTAATTCTCCGGTTTTTAAGTTTTTTATTTCAAATTCCCTATTATTTTTAATTAAATATGGAAATATAATTAATTCTGCTATTTCAAAAACAGGGTTTAGTTCTATTTCTTTTGGAGGACAATATGCTTTCATAATCTTATTCTTTATTTCCTCTTCTGTATCATGAATAAAAATTGCTGAATTTGGTTTTGACTTTGACATTTTTATATCTATTATTCCTTCTTCAAAAAGTTCTCTATCTCCTTTATTTTTTGCCTCTAACAATTTTTTTCTTATATTTTCGTCAATATGTAGTCCGGTCAGTAATCTATGATGAATAGCAATAGGTTTATATCCAAATTCTTCACAAACTTCTAAAGCAATTACATGTGCCTTTCTTTGATCCAATCCTCCATGAGCGATATTGACATTTAAAGAAAAAATATCTGCAACTTGCATTGGAATATATATTAGTTGAGCTAGAGTTATATTTTCTTTTTGCTTTCTTCCTAATATTGTCAATCCTCTCTTCGCTCTAGCCAAAGTTAAATTCATTGAAATTTTTAATACTTTTGTAAAAAATTCTATTCCTAATTTTTCATACAATTCATAACCAAAAATAAATTTTGCTTTGTCAGGATCTCCACCAACACACTTTAAAGAAATTTTTAAAGCTTCTTTGAAATAACCACTTCCTATCTTTCTTATTAATTCTATATCACCGCCAAGTTTTTTATTTATCCATGAGTGATAATCTGCTAAGAATATATTTGTTTCTATTCCGGCTTTTTGAAAATCGGCTACTTTATTCATGCATATTAATCCTGTTCCTAAATGGACAAATCCTGAAATCTCAAATCCTATGTAATGTCTTAATTTTTCACCTTTTTCTAATAATTCTTTTAATCTATCTAAAGTCAAAACTTCTATTGTTGGTTCTTTAGTTATTAAAGAAATTTTTTCATCAATACCGAAAATTGAATGTCATTAGTAAATATTTTTTAAATTAATTTAAAAATTTTATAATGAAGGGAACTTATCTCTTATTATTAGAATGTTTAAATGACTGTGAAATTGAAGTTGGAAAACTAGGTAAAATTAGATTTAAAAAAGGATACTATATTTATATCGGATCTGCAATGAATAATTTAGAAAAAAGAATATTAAGACATTTAAAAAAAGATAAAAAAATTAAATGGCACATAGATTATCTAACTACAAATGACAGTTTTATAATAAGAAAAATATTTATAAAAGAATCTAATAAAAAAGAAGAAGAAAAGATCTCTAAAATATTTGAAAAATATTTTAATTTTATAAAAAATTTTGGAAATTCGGATTGTAAAGATAACTCACACTTATTTTTAATAAATAATTTTAAAGTTTTGTATAACATAATAAAAAAACTAAATTTTAAAAACTATAATATCATTTGATTTTTTATGAAGAGTTTTGCCGCTGCTGAGAAAATGATGAAGAACCCGGAAACAGATACAATTTTAGCTTTAAATAATGAATTTTAACTTTTTAATTATAAATATTACAAAAAACTCTCCTGGCTTTTTACTTCAATAAATATTTTCGATCTTGAGATCACTGCTTACAAGAACTATAAATAAAGTTAAAATTATCCAAACCACATTTTTATATCTATTTTTTCGCAATATCTTATATGTTTGTAAAAATCTCTGATTTAAAAATATACTATAAATTTAAAGATTTAGAATGTTATCCACCATTAGAAGATTCTTTGTTATTGAATAAATATATTCCAAAATTTTGTGAAAATAAAAAAGTTTTGGATTTAGGTTGTGGAACTGGAATTCAAGGTCTAGAAGCTTATAAATATACTAAAAAAGTTACTTTTTCAGATATAGATAATAACTGCATCAAATTAGCTAAGATAAATTTTTATTTAAATTATATAAATCCAAAAGAAGATCTAGAAAGACTTTATAATATTGTTGACAACTTTAAATTTCCAGTAAAATTTATTTTATCAGATTTGTTCGAAAACATTAATGAAAAATTTGATGTAATATTATTTAATCCCCCATATTTACCTGAAATCGATAAGGAAGAAGAAAATATTAAAAGATGGATTTGTGGCGGTAAAAGTGGAAAAGAATTAATAGAAAGATTTTTAAATGATCTAGAAAATCATTTAAATAAAAATGGTATTTCACTAATTATTATGTCTTCTTTCAATGATCCTAAAAAAATTTTTAATGATTTTTCTGATAAATACAAATTTACTTTAATTGAAAAAATTGATTTTTTCTTAGAAAGTTTATATTTAGTTAAGATATCTAAAATAGATTAAAAATATTTTTAATTTTTAAAATATCCTAATTCTTTATGAACACAAAAAATATTTTAATTAAGATAGTTATTTATACTGTGATAATATACATAACTTTTAATCTTATTGCACCATACTTAATGGCTTTTATGTTCTTTATACCATATAACATTTTGAGTTCTTTATTATCTGCTATATTAATTGTGCTTTTAGAAAATATAATAAATAAATGAGAACTTTATATTTATTTCGAAGGGATTTAAGAATTTACGATAATAGAGCTCTATTTCAAGCATATAAAGATTCTGAAAAAATTTTTGCTATTTATATTTTTAACAAAAATTACTTTAAATACAGAGAAATAGATTTGAATCATAAATTTACAATATTTATTTTAAACATACTAAAAGAAATAAATAAAAAAATAAGAATTCATGTATTTTTTGGAAATATAAAAGAAATTCTCGCAAATATATTTTCAAAATATAAGATAGATGCTTTATATTTTTCAGATTCTTTATCATGGTTTGAAGAAAAAGAAAACAAAGAAATAGAAGAAATTTGTAAGGAATATAAAGTTAAATGCCGTAAATTTTTTGATAATTTTTTAACAGATCCGAGAAAATTTAAACCAACATATAATTTTTCTAATTTTTATAAAAGATGGTTAAAAGATGTAGATTCAAACATTTTACCAGAAATCAAAAATGATAAATTTTCTGAATTAGATGAATTAGATATTTATGAATTTATGAAAAAATTCAATTTAATCGACTATGACGAAGAGCACATTAAATTCGAATGGCTGGAGAAAAGAAAAAGAGAGTTTATTTTTGAAAATTATAATAAATTTAAAGATTATCCAGGAATAGATGGTACATCTAAGTTATCTCACTTTATTAATGTAGGGGCTATTTCTATAAGAGAATTATATAATATTGCAAAAGATAAGTCTAATGAATTTATAAGACAGTTATCTTGGAGAGAATACTATTATTCCATCAGATTTTGGTATCCCTGGATGAAAAACTTAGAAATAAAGAAAAAAATGAGAAATATAAAATGGGAAAATGATATGTATTTTATTAAATCTTTCTTTGAAGGAAAAACTGGATATCCTATTGTAGATGCCGGTATAAAACAATTAAAACAAGAGGGTTGGATCCATAATAGAGTTAGGCTAATTTTAGCAAACTTTTTAGTAAAAGATTTATTAGTAGATTGGAGAATTGGAGAAAAATTTTTTAGAAAATATTTAATAGATTATGATGAGGTTTTAAACGTTGGAAATTGGCAATGGTGCGCCTCTGTTGGTATAGATCCTTTACCTTTGAGATTATTCAATCCTATAGTACAAGCGAAAAAGTATGATCCTTATTGTAAATATATTAAGAAGTACCTAGGTGAATTAAAGGAGATAGATTGCAAAGCTTTACACAACCCTATTCAATATAAAATTGGCAATTATATAGAACCGATTGTTAATCATTATGAGCAAATAAAAAAGTTTAGAAATTTATTATACTAAATAATATCTTTATTTGCAATTTTTATGTCAGATAACGAACATTATCCGACAAAATCCTACTATTTTAAGCAATATATAATTATATAATAATAAATAAATTTCTAAGGCTCGTAAAAAATACAATTTTCTGTTAAATTTGACTTTTAGAAATATATATTTCCCTAACTTAAAAAATATTTTCAAAATATGTATTTCGCTAATCTAAATTGAAAATCTTTGATGATAAAAAAAGTTTACATTGTCTCGGCAACTTTTAGAGCAACATAAAATATAATGCAATGTATGTAATAAGCCTCGATATTTGACTTCTTTTCTTTTTGAATTATATGCCATTTCAAATAATCGGATATCATTTATAAAT
>JAWBIX010000013.1:0-10054 GCA_038833255.1 Nanopusillaceae archaeon
ATTTTGATAATATAGAATAATAGAAGATAATAAAAATAAAAACAATAATATAGAAAGGAGAGTCTCTAAGTTTATTACAAAACTCATTCTGAAACAATTTCTAAAATTTTGCCTATTTTTCTTATAATAATTCTACAATTTCCAAAACAAAGAAAGTCGCAATAGTCGCTTTGAATAATATAGCTGTATTTATCTTCATAACATCCCTCAAAAGATCTTGGAGTTTTTTTAAAAACTTTATAATATACGTTTGTATTGTTAGAATAGAAGTAATAAGAATTATCATATTTTATTAAATCTCCAATATAATCAATGTTTATAAAAATTGGAAAACATTTGGAAGTCTTATAAAAAATTGAATAATTATATTTACAAATTCCATTTAATTCTAAATTTAAAGATTTAGAAAAATTATAAAAATTTAAAGCATTTTCTAAATAAAAATCTAAGATTCTCATACTAATATCTTCTTTTTTTTCTGTAAAAATAATAGAAAGAGATATTTTGCTAGTTTCATAATAATTGTAAATAAAATATATTATTGATAGTGAAATTAAGAATAATAATAAATATTCTAAATATAAACTAACACTTTTCATATCTTACTTTTATATCTTTATTTTTGAAAAATTTTAAACTTCTATTGTTTTACTTTGACCATCCTCTAACATAAATAAATCTTGTCCCATCGTATATCCGAAATCTTCAGCAATATTATAATATGCTGCTTTCTTTAAAATATTTCCATGGTTTGGTATTATATATTCAGGATTTAAAAGTTTCAATAAAATTCTATGATCTTCACTTTTAGCATGTCCAGATACATGGACATCTTTAATTATATGAACCTTTTTTCTTTTTAACCTTTCTTCTAAAATTTTTCTATTTGCTTCATTTATTGGAGTTGGAATTACATTATTTGAAAATATTACAGTAGTATTTTCAAAATTAAATGGTAACTGATCTTTGGCTAACCTATCTAATACAGATCCCGGTTCTCCCTGATGACCCGTAACAATTAGAAGATATTCTTGTTTTTTATTTGATATATCCTTTAAAACTTTAGGATAATCTTTAGAATTTCCATAAATTTCACAAACTTCTGAAAAGTTATATAGCCCAATATTTTCTGCGGCTTTCGTATATTTATATAAACTTCTTCCAATTAAAACCGGTTTTCTTCCTAATTCATATGCAATCTCTATTATGCTTTTTAATCTAGCGATGTGAGATGCGAAAGTCGTAACAATAATTCCCTCAGTTTCTAATGAAAATAAAACATCATAAAGCATATATTTTGCAACAATTTCTGAAGGAGTTTTAGATTCTTCATCAGCTCTTATACTTTCTACTACTAATAGTATTACATTTTCTTTTCCAATACTTTTTAATTTTTCATAATTTGGTCTTTTTCCTATAATGGGGAAATTATCAAATTTAAAATCCCCAGAAAAAATAATGTGTCCTTTTTTAGTTTCTATGTCAATCATTAAAGATTGTGGGATTGAATGTGTAGAAGAAATAAAATTTATTTTTATTTTTTCAGATAAATCTATTGATGAATTTGGAGAAATTTTTTTTACATTTTTTGGTAAATCTATTTCATAATCTTCAAATAAAGATTTAACTATTTCATAAGTATAAGGAGTTAAATATACAGGGACATTATATTTTTTAATTAAAAATGGAATCGCACCACAGTGATCTAAATGAGCGTGTGTAATTATTATAGCTTTTATTTTATCTCTATATTTTTCTAAAATTCTATCATCTGGAATGGCTTCAATTTCATATAATTTTTCTAAAGATAAGTTTTCTATATTTTCCCTCTCTCCGAATTGGGCAAGTTTATCTACATCAATTCCCATATCTATTAATATAAGTTCATCATCTATTCTTACTCCACTCATATTCGGTATTACATTGGAGTAACCTCCAATTGCCAAAAGTTCAATATCCATGTAAAAATTTTTTAACAATAATTTATATTTCTTAACTAATGAATATATCTGATTTTATAAAATTTTGTGAAGAAAAAGGATTTTTTTATTTATCTGAAAAAATATATGGTGGAAAATCCGGATTTTACGATTATGGTAGTTTAGGAAAAATTATTGAATTAAAATTTGAAAATTTGTGGAGAAAATATTTTCTAAAATTATTTGATAATTTTTGGGAAATAGAATCCTCAGATATAATGAAGGAAATTGTTTTTGAGGCTTCAGGACATTTAAAATTGTTTAATGATCCAATTGTCGAATGTAAAAAAGGACATAGATATAGGGCAGATAAGTTGATCGAAGAAAAAATGGGAATAAAAGCGGAAAGTTTAAAAATAGAAGAAATGGATAAAATATTTGAAGAAGGAAAGGTGTTGTGTCCAGAATGTAGTTCTAGATTATCTAAAGTTAGATTATTTAATTTAATGATACCTTCTATTGTCGGTCCAGAACAAGATATCTTTCTTGTTTTAGAAGAATTTTTTAAAACAAATTCAATTGACAAAGAAAAGCTATTTCAGAGTTATAAAAAATTTTTAGAAAATAGATATTTTTTAAGACCTGAAACGGCACAGGGAGCGTATGTTAATTTTCCTGTTGAAATAATTATAAATAGATATAGATTACCGATGGGTTTAGCAATAATAGGAAAAGCATATAGAAATGAAATTTCGCCAAGAAATGCTCTTTTAAGAATGAGAGAATTTAGACAAGCAGAATTACAAATTTTCTTTAGTTATAATGATTTTGATCATCTGTATGAAAAGGTGAAGGAAAATTATTTAAATATATTATTATTTGAGGATAGAGAAAAAAATATAGATTTTAAGAAAATTAAAATAAAAGATTTAGAAAATAAGTTACCAAAAGCATATCTTTATTTTATGTATAAAATTCAAAGATTTTATTTAGATGTTATTAAAATTCCAGAAGATAAATTTAGATTTTTTGAGTTATCTGAAAATGAAAAATCTTTCTATAATATGTATCATTTTGATATTGAACTTTTCCTTGAAGATATTGGATGGGTAGAAGTTGGTGGAATACATTTTAGAGTTATAAAAGTAAGAAAAGAAGATATAGAAAATATTGAAGATAGAAGATTAAAAGAAGTATTATTTGAATTATTTAAAAATAAAGAAGAAATAATGGTTGGTTATGATTTATGGAATCATATGTTAAAGTCAAAAAATACAGGTTTTATTGTTTTAAAAGATAATGAAAAAATTGTTCCATTAGAATTAGAGCTATCTTTTGGTATTGATAGAAATATTTTTTCAATTATTCGAATATTTTATGATGAAAAAGAAAACGTGTTGAGATTGCCAATTTATTTATCTCCTATAGAAGTTGCAATATTTCCTCTGTTAGAAAGTAATGAAAGACATGTAAATAAAGCAAGAGAAGTTTATAACTTGTTAAAATATTCTTTTAATGCTTATTATGATGATTCTGGAAGTATAGGAAAAAGATATAAAAGACAAGATTCTATAGGTACACCGTTTTGTATAACAATTGATGAGCAGACATTCTTAGATAATTCTGTTACAATAAGATTTAGAGATACAAAAGAGCAAATAAGAATAAAAATAGATGAAATTAAAGATTTTTTAAAAGAAAAATTAAGTTTAGATTTTTTAGAAGAAGTTATTAAAGACATGTAGTAACTATTCTTTTTTTAATATCTCAAGAAAATATATTTTAAAATGAATAAAAAAATAGCGTTCGTATGTATGGAATTTTCTATTGAAAAACTTCCAACATATGCTGGAGGGCTAGGAATACTTGCAGGAGATCTACTTTATACAGCAAATGATTTGGGTATACCATTTTATGGTGTTACTTTTATAAGTAGAAAAGGATACGTTAAGTATAAAATAAAAGATAGAGATCTGATCATAGAGACTGAGGATTATGATCCTATAGAATATTTTTCAAAAATCGATGAAACCTATTCAATAAAATTAAAAAATTTAGAAATAAAATTTGACGTCTGGAAATATTCTTTGCCAAATGCTAAACTTTATTTAATAGATACAAACAGACCAGATAATCCAGATTGGATAAGAGAATTAACAGATAGGCTATACTTTGAAAAAAATGAGGAAGAAAAATTGCTTAAAGATATTTTATTAGGATTGGGAACATTGGAAATATTTGATAAGCAAGGAATAGAAATTGATAAATATCATTTGAATGAATCTCATGGTGGATTTTTAGCAATAGAATTATTTAAAAGGTATAATAGTATTGAAGATGTTCGAAAAAAAGTTGTTTTTACGACCCACTCTATTGTTGCTGGACATGATGAATTTTCTTATGATTTAGTAGAAAAATATTATAATATTCCAGATGAAATAAGAAAAATTTCTCCAAATAAATTATCTTTAACAAAAGTTTTATTTGAATTATCTGGAAAAAATAATGCGGTATCATGGAAACATAGAGAAGTTACTAAAAAATTATTTGATGTAGATTTAGATTATATTACAAATGGTGTTTATCATTTTAGGTGGATAAACAGAAAAATGGCAAATTTATACGATATATATTTACCAGGATGGAAAAAAGAACCGGCAAAATTAGCTTATGCGGATTATATTCCTGATTCAGAGTTTTATAGAGTTAGAAGTATACTTAAAGAAGAATTGATAAACTTCATAAACACAGAATCTTATCAAAATAAATCTTTTTCTCATGATAGAATATTAATTTCTGTTAGAAGAAGATTAGTAGAATATAAGAGATTTCACATGCCTTTGTGGAGATTAGAATTATTTGAAGAATTGAATAAAAAATATAAAATACAATTTTTAATATCTGGAGCATTTCATCCTGCAGATACCTACGTTCAAAATACAATAAAATGGATTATTGATATTATGTCTACTTTAAATACACCCATAGCTTTAATACTTAAAAGAGGAATAGAATTAGAAAAGTATATTATTTCTGGAACAGACATATTTTTGCATATTCCTAGACCACCATTAGAAGCATCTGGAACTTCATGGATGAGAGCAGCAATTAATGGAGTTCCAGTTTTAGCTTCTAGAGATGGTAGTGTAATAGAAGGAATTATTGATGGATACAATGGTTGGTTATTTGGAAAAAATAGAATTTATTTAGATGAACCATATAATGAAGATGAAGATGTTTTAGATTTTTATAGAAAACTGGAAGAAGCTTTTAATTTGTACAGATATGAACATAGAGAGTATTTAAGAATATGTAAAAATGCTATAAAAACTATTGGACCAATATTTAATACTTATAGAGTTTTAAGAGAATATATTAGAAGAATATACGAATGAAGAAGGACGAAAACTCTGAAAAGTGATGATGGACCAAAACGCAGATGATGAATTTGCCGAGTTCAGATCGATGAAGAATTCTACCCATGCTGAAACTAAATTTTTTCTTCTGTGTTAGATAGAATTACAAGTGGTTCTGGATTTACATATTTTCTAAACCATCCAACAAAAATTATAGAAGGAACATAATCTCTTAATGTACAAGATCCATCAAATGGCCATGTCCTTAGGCTGTCTGAAAAATATGTGCACATTGTGTTAGAAATGTTTACAAGTTTTCTATACATTCCTCCTCCAGAAACCCATGAATTTGTATCCCTAGATAAATCCAATAAAAGATTTAAAGAGTGATTTGTCCAAATTATTGGTGGATTTAAACTTAAATTAACAATTGTTCCGGCTGTTGGTCTCCCCAAATTAACAGGTCCAAAAACTAAAATCCATCCAGTAGTTGTAAAAGTGTTTGTAAGTTGAGTTCTAGTAGTTAATTGATATCTTACTCTGTAATTATCTAAATCTCTTCCTGGTTGTTGAACTACGTAAATTCTTAACATAGTTATGTTTACAGGAACTAGATCACCAAAATCAGAAGGTCTAATTAATATTTCATTTCTTGCATCATGGTAGTATGTGTTGAAAGTATCTTCTGGATTAGATGATCCAAAGCCCCATGTTGTATTAGGAACGTTTGGAAATATTTCTCTTTCAGTCCAAATAAATACTCTAGAAATATCACTTAAACTTGTAGCATCAGGATTTCCATAATATAAGTAAATTGTTTTATTTGAAAATGCAGTTAAATTAACTCTCACCCAAATTCTTGTATTATTGGTATTGCATCCACTTTCTATCCAATAGTTTAATAAAGTTACTCCATCAGAATCCGTGAATCTTATATCACCACAATCTGATCTCATTTTTCCTTGAGAAATCAAAGTTCGCGTATCCAATATAATTAAAACTTGATAATCTATCAAATTTTGAACAGATCTTTCTAAAATATATATTGGAGTTCTAAAATTCCATGGTTCTAACCATGGTCTTTCTAATACTTCAGAAAAAAATATTGCTTTTTCAAATTTTTTTCCATTACAACTTATAATCTCAATTTTATTCCAACCATTTTTAATATTATCTAGTCTTATTCTTGCAATTTCAGATGGATTTAATAAATCGTCTTTTAGAATTTCTTCTATTTCGTATGAAAAATTTATTAAATTACCATTTACATAAACTTTAAAACAACTTAAATCTAAAGAAAGTTTTCCAATATTTTTTATTTTTATTTCTGGTAAACTTATTTTATCATCTAAAATTTCAATTATTTCAAATGTAGATTTTTCATATTTTTGTATGTTTTTTAAAATGATATTTGCCAGATTGTTTATATTGTAATTTAAATAAAATAAAAAAATAGAAATTGCTATTAAAAAGAATAAAAAACTAAAAGCAGTTCCAATAATAATTGAATTTGTTTTCATGTTAAGCTACAAGTATTATTATAGATATAAACTATTTTTTCATCATAAGACCCAACATTTGAAACTACTTTTACAGAATATATTCCATCAGATAAATTAAAAACCGATATTTTTAATGTTTCATGTTTATGCCATGCAGAATCATTAAAAATCTTATATGCAAAAGATATGAATATTTCGCTATATCTACCATTAATAAAAAATTTTGTTAAGTTCGGATTTAGGATAGTGTTTCCTCTATTTGTTACATAAAATGATACAACTCCATTTTCATAAGAACAAGAATCAATGTCAATTACAGATTGTAATCTATCAGAAATTATTTTTTCTCTACTTATTATTGCTCCCTGTATTTCTGCTATATTTTTGAACAATCCAGAAGCAAGTAAATATACGGCAACTATAGTAACTATGAAAAGTAAGACATATGATATTACAGTTGCAATTCCTTTCATAAAATAAAATTATTTTTTAGAAACTTTATTTATTATGGGCCCGTAGTCTAGCGGTAGGATTCCGGCCTCGCTAGCCGGAGGTCCCGGGTTCAAATCCCGGCGGGTCCAATTTTTAATAATATTGACTTACAATTAGAATATATAACGCGCCGGTCGTCTAGTGGTAGGATGCGGGCCTTCCAAGCCCGTGACCCGGGTTCAAATCCCGGCCGGCGCAATCTTAAATTAAAAAAGAAATAAGATGTCTTAAAACATTATCTAGATCTTTATGATATTTTTTATAATACTTTATATACATTATTGTTTTTTTGTCCAATTCTTTTGGTAAAAAAGATTTTATTTTATCATAGTTCCCTTCTATAATAGCTTTTCTTATGTAGCTAGAGTTTAAAATATTGGTTTTTTTCTCATAATAAACATTTATATGCAATGAATATAATCTTGCTATTAGAGAAACTATTTTGTATGCTAGAAATCTATCTAAATCTCTAGTATAAATCAAAAATTCTTTCTCTCCAGTAGATTTTAAAATATTCAAAAATTTTATGAGTAGTTTTTTATCTAAGATATTTATAGGCAAAATATAATATTTTCTATGATCTATATAATTTTCTAGAATAGAAGAGATGTATTTATACCTATAGTTAATTGGAATTGGATTTTTTGGTGATAAAATTTCTTTTTCATTTTTTTGAAGATATGTGGGTATTACTAGAACTAAATCAGTTTTATTAGATAATTTTAGTATTGTCTCTAAATGTTGTTTATGGAATGGCTGAAACTTCCCGATGAAGATACCTACTACCATCTCTTCTAAGTAATTACAAATTTTATATATATTGTTAAAGATGTTTAAAATATTTTATGGATATTATAATAGGAAGAACTCAGGATGAAATTGAAAAATATGGTAAAGAAGGGACAATTTTTATCGGAAAAGAATATATAAAGATGGAAAATGCTCTTTCTCTTGCAAATGAAGTTTATTTAGATGTCAATTTTCCACATATAATTTTAATTGTTGGAAAGAGAGGGCAAGGAAAATCTTATACATTATCTTCAATTATAGAAGGAATATCTCTGTTAGACTATTCATATAGAAAAAATATAGTCAATTTAGTTTTTGATACAATGGGAATATTTTGGACAATGAAATTTCCGAACTATAGGGAAGCAGAATTATTAGAAAGATGGAATATGAAACCAAAAGCATTAGATAATGCAAAAATATATGTACCTGAAGGAATTTATGAAAAATACGAGGATTTAAAAATCCCTGTTGATGATACCTTTACTATTAATCCGCATGATTTATCAGAAATCGATTGGACATTGGTTTTTAATTTAAATCCAATATCATTGAAAGCAGCATATTTGCAAAGAATAATTAGAGAGCTTAAAAGAAGAAATGAGGACTATTCTATAGAAAACATAATCAATTATATTGAGAAAAAAAGTTTAGATCCAAAAATAAAAGAAATTTTGATAAATTATTTTGAAAATGCAAATTCCTGGGGATTGTTCTCGGAAAAAGCTACACAATTGAAGAAAATTTTAACTCCTGGAGATGTAATAATATTAGATATTTCTTTATATACTACAATACTGGGTGGATGGTCTGTTAAAAATTTAGTAATTGGATTAATCTCTAAAAAAATATTTTATGAAAGATTACTTTGGAGAAAAAAAGAAGAATTAGAAGAAGCATACTTGGGATTTGAAATTAGAGATAGAGAAATGCCTCTCATTTGGATATATATAGATGAAGCACATGAAGCCATTCCAAAAGATAGTATTACTCCTGCTACAGAACCATTGTTACAGATAATAAGAGAGGGCAGACAACCAGGAATATCGTTAGTTTTGGCAACGCAACAACCAGGAAAATTATTAATCGATGCAATTTCTCAGTCTGATATAGTTATATCCCATAGAGTTACTGCAAAAAGCGATATAGATGCTCTTAATGAAGTTATGAAAAATTTTACAGCTCAGGATATTGAAATATATATGAATGAAAATCTTCCAAAAAGAAAAGGGGCAGCAATAGTATTAGATGATAAATCAGAAAGAATATATCCAGTTCAAATAAAACCAAGATTTTCTTGGCATGGAGGTCAAGATGCTCAGTTAATTAGAAAAAGAATATGGTTAGAGGAATATTCAAAAAAATAGAAGGAATAATATCTCTAGTTGTATTTATTTTATTTTTGATTTTTTATTTTAACGTTTATGATATTACGATATTTAATGATTCTAATAATGAAATTTACAGAAAAATACAAACCATAGAAGAAATTTATAATAAGCTAAAAAAAGAAGGATATATTGTTAGTTTTAGAGTTTATATATCAAAATATTCTAAAGAAATTTTGTGTAATTTAAATAACGAAGAATTAAGAAAAGAACTTTGTTACAATCATCCTTTTTTTATTCCAATAAATCTTAGTTTTTTATTAAAAAATGATGGAATATTAAGTAATACAAATAATACTCTTTTTAAAAAAGACCTTGGAGGATTTGTATATCTAAATTTATCTTCTTTTGAATGTGAAGAAGAAGAGTATATTTTAATTGAAGTAAAAGGTCCAATAAATTCTCCAAAAATTGTATTTGTTACAACTCCAACTATTTACTATTGGTTAAATAGTGGTTTTAATGTAACAGTAGAATCTAATGTAGAGGCAGAATTTAGTTATTGTTATTTATCGGAAAATGGAACATGTTTAGAATCTAATACTGGAAAATCTTATGGTATAATAATAAAAATAGATTATCTTACATCAGAAAAAGCAATTTTTAAT
>JAWBIX010000014.1:0-9785 GCA_038833255.1 Nanopusillaceae archaeon
ATTCTACAATCTCCTTAACAATTACAGCAAATCAAGGATTAAATGAAGGTTCTTATGTAATAAATATTACAGGTATTTCTGATACGAATGTACAAATAACAAAGAGCATAATTGTTAATGTAAGAAGCGTGAAAGTATATTTTATAGATCCAACACCACCAAACAATGCAAATTTAAATTATATCTATTTACCAATAGCATTTTATACAACAGTATCAAATATTATTCTTGAAATAAATAATCAAAATTATACGATATTTGCTAAACCAAATTCAAATAATTTAATAGAGCTTTATTATAACTATTCCAATCCGAGTGGATTACCAACCTTATATAATTTAATTGGTAATCTCGGGGGAAATGTAAGATTTAGATTATATGCAATAGGACCAACAATAAATTTAACTGAAGAAAGAACAATATATATTCCACCCTTACAATATCAAGTAAATTATATAGATCCAACACCACAAAACAATTATGTAACAAGTACTTGGTTATTACAAATTAAAGGAGAAATAATTGACAATACTTTATCAAAAAATGATTGTTATTTAGAATTACTAAATCCAAATACATCTTCTTGGGATTCTATTAAAATAGATAAATGTGAAACTGTAATATATAATGATAATTTGAAAATATATGGAAGGGATATAGGAAATTATTATGAAATTAAATATAGACTAAGAATCAATAGTTCTCAGGGTTTAACATATACTGCACCTGAAAGAACTTTATATGTAGACAAAGCAGCAAAATATGTGGAAGTTATTTCTCCAGATATGAAATCATATGAAATTCAATCAAAAATTATAAATTCTGTAGTAAGTGGAATACCTTATATAGTATTTGTAGCGGGAAGCTATAAAGTTAATTTAATAATAGATATAAATGAATCAAGTATTGTATTGTTAGGATATAACACTGTTTTAGAGCCTTTATCTGTAGGATCTCCGATAATAACAGTAAAATCTGGTAATGTTGTAATAGAAGGATTTAATATGAATTCTAGATTGTTTGCATTAAGAATTGATGGCGGAAACGTTACTATAAGAAATGTAAATATAAATTCGAATTTATATGGAATACAAACAAATAAAAATGCGACAATAGCTATAGAAAATAGCAATATCTATGGAAAAGTGGGAGGAATCCATGCATCAGCAGGAATAGGAAATTCGATAATCTTTTCTTCTAGAATCTCTTCAGATATTTGGGGAATATATTTAAAAGATGCATACAATATACAAGTTAAAAATTCTAGTATTTTGGCCAGAGTATTTGGAATAAATATTGAAGGAAATTCCTCAAATATTCTTATAGAAAATGTAAATGTAGAAGCAAAAATATTTGGAATATATATAAAAGAGGGAAGTAATATTTATGTAAGAAATTCCATAGTAGATTCAGAAATATTTGGATTGAAAGTAGATGTAGGAAATAATTATATAGAAAATATAACAATCTATTCAAAGAAAGTATTTGGAATATATATATTACAGCCAAACAATTTAAATAATATTACTATTTACGGAGGAATATTTGGAGCATATTTAACAGGAAATGGAAATAATATAAAAATATTTGGATCTAGATTAGGAATTAACTTATTTGGATCTGGAAGGATAAATGACCTTTCTTTAGATTCTGCAAGATTTAACATAGAATATACAGGATCTAGTATAATAAGATCCTCTAATAAAGCACCAGAGACATTATTAGGATTTGTATTTGGAGAAAATCAATTTGAATTGTTAGGAGATTTAAACGCAAATATAACATTTATTACAAATATAGCTTCTAATAGATTTAGAATTGCAAAAATTATAGGATCTAGAGGAAGTTTTATAGCAAACGATACTCTAACTTTCCAACCATCAGGTTATGGAATTTACGCATTATATTATTCTTAATTTTTTAGATAATATTTAGTTAATGTTATGTAAACATTTTGGTATTTGTGGCGGATGTCAGATTCAAAATATTTCTTATAAAGAACAATTAGAAATTAAAGTAAAGAATGTTATAGATTTATTTGGGAAGGAACCAGAGGAAATAATTCCTTCTCCAAAAATTTATTATTATAGAAATAGAATGGATTGGGCTATTGGAAGAAATTATGAAGTTGGATTAAAAGAATATGGAAAATGGTGGGCATATGTTGATATTTATGAATGTTTATTGCAATCCAAAGAAAGTGATGAAATTAGAAATAAATTTAGAGAATTTATTAAAGAAAAAAATATAGAGCCATGGGATAATATTAAACACAAAGGCCTCGTGAGATATTTAATTATTAGAGAAGGCAAATTTACTGGGGAAAGGATGATCACTATATTATTATCTAAAAACGAAAATAATATTTTTAAAGAATTTTTAGATATTATAAAAGACAAAATAACTTCTGCATATATAGGAATAAATAAGGAAATATCAGATATATCATATGCTAAAGAAAAATATTTGATTTATGGAAAAAAATATTTAGAAGAAAAGATTTTGGACAACATCTATTATATATTACCAAATTCCTTTTTTCAACCAAATAGTTATACTTTAGAAACTATGATTAAAAGAGTAGTAGAATTTTTAGATCCAAAAGAAAACGAAATTATATTTGACTTATATAGCGGAATTGGAACATTTTCTATAGAGATAGCAAAATATTGTAAAGAAGTTATTGGGGTTGATATAGAAAAGGAGGCAGAAGAATTATTTTTCTTAAATTCAGAAAAGAATGAAATAAAAAATACAAAATTTATTTTAGAAAGAGTAGAAGATATAAATGAAATAAAATCAAACAAAGTTGTTATGGATCCACCCAGATCCGGATGTCATCCAAAGGTTTTAAAAAATTTAATTAAATCAGGTATAAAAAAGATTGTCTACGTTTCATGTAATCCTAAAACTCAAAATAGAGATATAAAATTTTTAATTAAAAAAGGATATAATCTAGAAAAATATATTCTCATTGATCAATTTCCTCACACTTTTCATATAGAATCTATAGCAGTTTTAGAAAGATAACAATAGATTTATATAAATTAAAGTATTTTGTTATATAATGGTAAAAACACAGTTTGGATTAACAACTTTAATTATTTTTATAGCAATGATAGTAACAGCAGCAATTGCAGCAGGAGTAATAATTTATACAACTCAAACATTGCAGCAGAGAGCTTTACAGGTTGGAGCACAAGCAAGAGAAAGAGTTGCTACTGGAGTTGAAGTTGTTAGGGTTTTTGGATATCAATATGATATAAATAGGCAGATCTTAAATAGAGACTTACAGGCAATATCCTTAATAGCACCAGTTATAAGACTAATGTCAGGATCTAGACCAATAAGCTTTAGTAGAATATCATATATACTAACAACAGGAATGGGAGATGTTTATGCATATCAAGTAGGAAATAAATTACCAACAGCAGTATATGTAACTTTACAGGGTGGTAGTTATTTAGTTTATGGATTCTTATTCAATGATGCGGTTGATGTTAAAAATGTAACTTCATTTGATGCTAGAGAATGTAGTATTATAAAAGCATATGATGGAGAATATATCGAAGCTAATGTAATTAGAGATGAAAACAATGCAGTTATCGGTTGTTGGATAGCTTTGAAATCTATAGCAATAGACAGACCTTTAAGAGATATAGATATATTAAATATACTTTTTGAATTAAAAGAAGCTGGAATAGCTTCACCTTTTGCAATTGTAGGAATTCAATTATCGCAGATATCTCCTTTTATACAAGAAGGAGATTTATATCAAATTATGTTGTATTTAGGAAAATATTTGCCTTCTAGAACTAGATATACTTTGCAAATAATTCCACAAGAAGGATATATTGTTACAATAGATGGATTTGTACCAACAGTATTGACATCAATATTTGAAGATATTTGGGCTGCCGGATAGTTTCTTTTTTAAATAAAAAATTTATTATTTTAAAAGTGATTCAAAAATTTATAATTATGCCGCCGTAGCTCAGCGGTAGAGCGGCGGACTTGTAATCCGCAGGTCGCGGGTTCAAATCCCGCCGGCGGCTTATTAATTAAACTTTATTCTTTACTTAAATAGCTTTATATTTACTTTTTTAGTAGTTTAAACACTTATTATTTAAATAAATTTTAAAATTTATTCTTATGTAAAGATAATATTATCAACAAGCCCCCGTGGTGTAGTGGCAGCATTCGGGACTGTCGATCCCGCGGCCCGGGTTCGAATCCCGGCGGGGGCGGTTTTTTCTTATTATATTTAAACTATTTAAAAAATTCCAAGTATATATTTTTTAGCAATTTCATTGGCAAACTTTAATCTTTCAATATTTGAAAATTTTTTATAATATCCAAAAAAATTTGCAGCATTCCAAACATCTCCTGCTCCTGTTAGAATTTTTGGTTTTATTTTTTCAATTTTTATATATGTATCTGAGGGTAAAGAATATACAAAATCTGGAGAGTGAATATCTAAATTTTTTACTTTTATTTCTTTAAATAAATTTTTAGATAATTCAATATAATCTTCTCCATTGATCCCTAAAAAATTACATAAATAAGACAATTCATGTTCATTTAAGCTTAAAGTCCAAATTTTACCTTCTTTTAGTATTTTAATTAAATTAGGCAAATTTTTTCTATTTACAGAAGGATCTCCAATATCTAAATATATTTTTGCATTACTATTTTCAATAATCCATTTTAACAATTCATTAGATTTTTTATTATTGTTCCAATTACCAAAAAAAATGTATTCCGACTTTTTAATTATATCTAAATATTTTGATATTTTAGATATTTGAATTCCTCTGGAATCTGTAAACATAATTCTATCTTCTTTTTCAATAGAAACAGTAATATTATTCTTAGTAAATACGGGATAAAAATTTATTTTTAATTTTTTAAGTTCTTTTTTTGCGATTATATAAGACAATTTTCCACAACATGCAATTAAATTATTTTTTAACCCTAATTTTGATAAAGCAATTGAAAAATTTGCAGCGTTTCCTCCAATTTTTATTAATATTTTTGATTTTATATTTCCAGTTTTTTTATTTTCTTTTTTAGATTTAACAATAATATCTAAAAATAGATCTGGTAAACAGGTTATCATAGATTATATTTTGATTTTGAAAAAAATAAATGATAAAATATAACAAAAAGCAGTTGAGGAAATATTAGATAATATGGCACCAAAAATTCCAATTTTTGGTATTAATAAAATATCTAACAAAATAAAAGATATTAAATAAATCAAATTAATTATAGATATCTCTTTTAAATAAGATTTTAGCCATAATAAATTGTGGAATATACTTAAAGAAAAAATGGGCAATAATAAAGAAGACAATTTCAAGTATTTTGACGCCTCTATATATTTTTCTCCGAATAACAATAAAATAATTTTGTCTGAGAAAATTATTATAATTAAAGCTAGTGAAATATAGATTAAAATTTGGATAAAAAAGAAAAACTTTATTTTTTTCTTTATCTCATCTTTAGACCATCTTAAAATTCTCGGAAGTAAAATATTATACAAAGATAAAAGATTTGATAAAATATACACAACATTCAAAGCATTATAATATAGAGAAATTTCTACAAGCCCTTTTAAATAAGATATAAAACTATATCTGAATGAATTATAAAAAGACAAAATTATATTGCTATAGTTTATTAATATACCATATTTTAATAATTCTTTTAATTTTGTGAAATTTATTCTAAACTTAATTTTTTTAAATAATTCAGGATAATGCTTTTTTGTAAAAATCAATTCTATTAAATTCAATATAAAAAACGTAAAAAATATTCCCAAAATTGCTCCTTTAGCTGGTGTTATAATTGAAAAAAATAAAACTAAAATTAATTTTAAAGCACCCTCTAAAATATCAAAATATTTATTAATGTCAAATTTTAAATCAGAAAAAAATAAATGGGAAAGCAAAACTCTGGTTGTAAAAAATATTGATGTTAAAAGAATTGCCGGAAGAATCAATATATTATTTGTATTAAAAACTGTAAAAAAGAAATTCTTAAAAATTACTAATATAAAAAAAATAATTAAGGAATTTAAAAAATATAGGAACAAAGAATTTATAATATAATCAAATCTTTCTTCTCTTTTTTCTGAAAAAAATTTGTAAGTTGGAATAGAGAGAGAAATAATAGTTGCGAAGGATATAATTAGGCTATGAAAATTCACATATCTACCATACAATTCAACAGCCAAAAATCTAGATAAAATTATCATTAATAAAAAAGTAAAGAATTTTAATGAAATAAAACCAATTTTTTCATTTATAAGATCTTTAATTATCTTTTTTTCATATATTTTGTTTATTATTTTAATTAAATTTTTTAATAATTTTTTAAATGCAGTCAAAATATCTAATATAAATTGTTTTTCAATAAAATAATCTAGATTTATATCAACTTCCATATTTTCCTCAATTTCTTTAAGCAATTCAGATACTCTTACATTATTTTTAAAGAAAATAATTCTAGTTAATATATTCAAATTCAAAAGCTTTAATATTTTTGAATTATAACCAAATCTAACGATATTTTTATTAAATTCTAAATTTTTTATTTTTTTTATATTAAAATTAATATTTCCTTCAATAAATAATATATCATCTCTAAATTTTTCTTTAATGATCTTTAAAACTTCTACTTTCTTTATTTTCTTTTTAGAGATAATAAAGTTTACTTTTATTTTCTCTTTTATCTTTTTTAAAATTTCAGAATCTTGAAAATTGTTTATAAATATATAAACATCTTTTTTTAAGTTTTTTAAAATTGTAGCATTATATATTATCTTTTTTAAATCTTTTCCTTCAGAATAAAATACTATTTTCATATTAGGAATGCAATAGTAGATATTATTAGCTGTAAAATACATATAGTAATTACTACCCTGTTTTCTGTTGCTTTTTTAAATAATTTTCTATTTAATCTAATTGCAAAATGTGTTATACTATATATTTTATCATATGGTTCGAAGAGATTATTATTTTCATCTGGAATTCCAAAGTTTTCTTTATAAATTCCATTTTTTAAACCTCTAAGAAATAGAAGAAGTTCTAAGAAGTATAAAGTATAAGAAATAACCCCAAACTTTTCCATATTTCCAATTATTACTAAAGATCCGTATAAGGCCCCAATTCCATAGGTAAAAGTATTTCCTGGAAAAACTTTTGCAGGATATTTATTAAAAATAAGAAAAGCTGTTAAAGAAGAAAGAACAATTATACATATTGTTGATATATATAACAAACCAACTTGAAATGCTTTTAATCCCAAGAATGAAAAGAGTATCATACCCATTAATGTTTCCAATCCATTATAACCAGCAATCATATTAAAAGCATTAGATGCTCCAACAATTCCGATAGGTATTAATAAAAATATGTAAAGTAGTCCTAAATCTACAGCTCCCAGAAATGGAATATGAATTATAGTATACCCAGATGCAGTTACAATTAAAGGCAAGGATAAAATACTAGTTATTAAAACTTTTTTCCAATGAGTTATCCCTTTTTTCCATCCTAAAAAATCATCTAAAGTTCCTATAATTGTTGATAAAGATAAAATAGTTATTATTGTAAATATTTGTAGCAAGTTATGCACAGTACCTAGAATATACGTTTTTATTGAAATATATAATAATAAGGAGATAATTATTGAAAGAATTACATAAAATCCGCCAGCCTCTACTACTTCTGGCTTTTCATATTTATTCATATCTTTTCCAACAAATTTTAATTCTTTTCCTATTTTAATCCACTTTTTTACTAGAAAATAAGTTAATAAAAAAGAGAATAAAACAATTACTAACAGTATAAATAATTCTATACCTCCCATATGCTTCTATATTTTCTTAAGCCATATATTTCCGAACATTTGTTAATCTCTTCTAAATTTGTTGCTAAATATAAACAATATTTATATTCTGGTACATCAAAACTTTCAGGATAATTTATTTTCCATATCTTTGCAGGTTGAACTTCTCTATATATAAATGGAAGTACATAACCATATAGTAAGTTTACTATGGTTGGATAAAAGTATCCTACCAATCTAAAGTATGGTTCTCCTTCATCAAAGAAGTAAAGTCTTACCCATGTATAGTTTCTAGATTTTTGAGATATGAAAAAGGCATTAGATATAGAAAGAATTCTATTTTCTTTTATTAAACTTGGAGTAACATAAAGACATCCATTATAATCTGAGTTTTCAAATTCTAATAAAATTCCATCAAAATATACACAACCTAGAGATAAATTATATACTCTGTTTCTATAAAAAATATACAAAGTTGCATTAATTATGTTCCAAGGATTTATTTTCTCTTCAACTAAACTTCTTCTTAGTTGTTTTATTTCTACAATTGGCTCGGAAAATATAAGATCTACTCTGAATATTATACCACAATCCCAAATATTTAATTCTGGTATACATCTTGGAATTCTTTCACCATTTATATAAATATTTTCATCTAATAAAAAGTTTCCATAGTAAGATAATCTGTTTTCGTTAGCCAGCAAATAATAAAATTCATTAATTCTGACTCCTTCTAAAATCCTTTCTCTCTCAGGAACTAGAGAACTAAAAATAGTAATCCAGGAATGTTTATCAAACATTTCATCAGATCCCAACTTAGTAAATTGATAGGATTTTCCAATATCTGTAGGATCTATATATAAATAAGAAGGTTTTAGATATTTCATATTGTAAAGTTTTTCTAAAATAATTTTTTCTTCTTCACTTAAATCAAATTCTTTTATTGTTTCGAAATCTCCATTAAACTTATATAAAAGATTTATCCATTCGTTTTTTAATCTTCTTTTAACATTTTCAATGATTTTTAATTCTTTTTCAGTAAAATTAACTTTTTTGTAGATATAATCATAAAATATTCTGTTTTTGTTAAATAATTCTAATATTTTAAATGTTTTATAATCATAAACAGAATGTACATATAATAATTCCAAAGATTCTAAAAAATTATTACCTGACAAACCATATCTACCCATTAAATGATTCCAATATGGATATGAATTATCTCCAGATAACCAAACAGTTCTATTTGCAAGGACCCTTCCATAATATCCATAATCCCACCAAAAATGAATTATTGCATCCTTTTCAGAATATCTATTTAAATATAACATAGCGTTTATTATATAATCTTCAGTTCCACCAAAACTAATTGGTATAAAGTAATGTGTTATATATCCAAAATAATTATAAATTCCATAGAGAATTATGAAGAGTATAGAATATTGCAAATATTTTATTAAATCTAGTTTTTCTTTTTTTAACAGATAGTTTTCAATTATAAAATAAATGTAGAAAAATGTTGGGATTAATATAGGAAAAGCATTTATTTTAGTTTCAGAATTATATTTAATGAATAAATTGAATGCTGTTATTGCTGAAATAAATAACAAAATATTTATTATTATTTCTAAAAATAAAGAAATTTCTTTTCTATTAATTTTAATGTGATCTAACCATTTGATAGAATTTACAAACAATAAAGATATCGAGAAACCACTAAAGAAAGCCAATCTATAAATATATTTTCCAACTAACAAACATATTACAGAAATTGTTATAATAAAAAGGTCTTCTTCAGAAATCTCCCTATTTCTAAAAATTACTATCAGCAACATGGGAATAAGAGAAAGCCAGGCGAATAATGTAGAAATCTCTAAAGATAATAAGTTATCAAGGAAAAATAAAGATAAAAATAAAAAGAAAGAAACTAATAA
>JAWBIX010000015.1:0-8204 GCA_038833255.1 Nanopusillaceae archaeon
CTGTAGTAATAATTTTATGATTTTCAAATTTAGTTAAATTAAATGCCCAGTATTTCCCATATGAATGGAGAGTCCATAATGCAAATAATATTGCAATTATTTGTATAGTATATCCTATATATGCTACGTATGCTTCTAAAAGATATTCTATGTTGCTATAATAGAAATAATAAATAAAAAATAATGAAAATAGATACATAGCTAAAAAATATGCCAAAAATATGTTATTTTTTATCTCTACTCTCCCCTTTTCAACATTTATAATATGCTTATATATACCAAATCCTAGAATTATACACCAAACTATAAAAAAGATCTGATTAAGAAAAGGAAGATGATACATGTCTACCATTTTATACTTATGTTATATTATATTTTTATATCTTCCTCTTTTCTCTATTTCATTTAATCTCCTAATAACCTTTTCCGAATCTGGATTAGAATTTTTATATCCTTTTAAAAAATTTTCAAAAGAGTTAAATATTTTCCAATGTCTGGATTCAAAAGATTCTTTAAATAAATGTAAATCTACTGCAAAATCCTCTATTCTACTAGAAAAGTAACTTAATCCAAAATCTATGAAGTATAAACTATTGTTTCTTATTAATATATTAGATGTTGTTAAATCTCCATGAACAATTTTATTTTTATGTATTATTCCAATTTGCTCTCCAATTTTATATAATATACTATCATAGTCTAAATTTTCTAAAATATCAGATAATCTGCTTCCTTCTATATATTCCATAAAAATTATACCTAAATCTTCATCAAAAAAAACTATTTCTGGAACATTTATTTTTTTACTTAAATTATTAATTATTTTTACTTCTCTTCTAGTTCTGTACTTTCTAAATTCTTTGTCAATTATTTCGTTTCTATATGTTTTTCGATATCTAGCTTTTAATATTACATATTTTTTTCTATATTTAAAGACTATATCTTTATTTACGTCTTCATTTAATATTTTTTTAAGATCTTTTTTATCCAATTCAAATAAAAATTCATTTTCTTCATCTTTACCCTCTAAAATAAATATTTTAGACTCCGCCCCCCGAAATATTTCCCTCATTTAATATTTTTTCTATTTTATTTTTAAATTCTATAGCTTTATTATAAAATTCTTTCAATTCTTCAGTACTAATTTCTGCTATCTCCCCATGAGATATTTTTTTAGCTTTTTCAAATATTCTAGAATACCACTCAAGTATTTCTTCATCTTTTATTTCCTTTTTAAGATATTCTAAAATTTCTGATGGTTCTGGTGGTAAATATCCTTTTTTCATTAAATAATATTGTGCTAAAGTAACAAAAATTCCATAAACATTTTCAAATGCTTTTAAAAGATATAGTTTATAATTTCTTATATTTAAATCTATTTTTCTTTTTGATATTTCTATTGCTTCCTCAGAAGGCTTTATTCTACCCATTTCTAATAGCTTTTTTAGTGATCCAAACAATCCAAATGGATCTATAATAGCTTTACCTGTTCTTAAAATATTTATTAATAAAGGATCTCCGTTTCTAGCCATATCCCAAAATATAGACAAAGTTAAAGTATTTACATGTAGTTTTTTAAATTTTTCTTGCGATAGAATTTTATTTAAATTATCAAAATAATATACGGATGTAACGTTATCCCAAACGTTATATACGTCATCTACAACTATTAAAAGATCTATATCTGAGCTTTGCTCATTTTTTCCTTTTGCATGAGATCCAAATAAAATAATCATTCTAATTAATCCATTAACTTTATTTATTATTTCATTCCCAAAATCTAAAATTAATTTTAATGTTTCTTCCGATAAATTTTCAATATCCATAAAAAATAATTAGTCTTGTATTTTTCTAATATTTTTCGTATGTAAATCTCTAATATCCTCTATATTAAGATATAGCATAGCTAACCTATCAATTCCCAAGCCCCATGCGATTACAGGAACGTTTATATCAAATGGTTCTAACAGCTCTTCTCTAAACATTCCTGCACCACCAACTTCTATCCAACCTAGTTTTTTATGTTTAGCATATATCTCTATAGATGGCTCTGTAAATGGGAAAAATGCTGGATAGAATTTTATATCTTCTGCTCCAACAATATTAATCACTATTTCTTTTAATATTCCTAAAAGATCTCTAAATGTTATACTTTCATCTAGAACTATTCCATCTAATTGGTTAAATTCTATAAAATGTTTAGCATCGATAGTATCGTATCTAAAAACTTTCTCTATTATAAAATATTTTCCAGGAATTTTTGCTTTTAATAATTTCATTGCTGAAAATGCTGTATCATGCGAAACTAAAATTGGATATGTTGCAATTTCGTCTTTCCAAACATTAAAGTATTTTAAATGTTGTTTTTTTACTTTCTCAAATAAATCTTTCGGAAAATCTTCAATATATTTTATATTTTTTAAATAATACGTATCCATTAAGGAAATGTCTCCAGCAGGATGGTCTTGGGGAATAAATAGAGAATCTAAATTCCAAAAATGTGACAAAATTATTCTATAATCTTCTATTTCTTCAAACCCCATAGAAACCAATTCTAATCTAATTTTATCTAAAAATTCTAAATATTTGTTGTATTTTCCTATGGGAGCTAAAGGAACTTCAATACCAATATCATACCTTCTAAATTTCTTATATTTCCAAATCTTCTTATCTAAAATTTCTTTTGTATAAATATCTATATAATCTTCTGGATTATAGTTTTTTAAAAATTGTTTTCCTTTTTCGTTTATTTTTGCATAATAAACGGTTTTTTCCTCTATTTCAATTATTTTTTTTCTTCTTAAAAATAACCTAATTTCTTCTTCATTATAGATTCCCTTCTCTATTTTTTCCAATATATCTTCTCTTGTTTTTATATCTTTTTTAAATATAACTTTATCTTCTTTTATTTCAATTGCTCCTTCTTTTTTAAGGTAACCTAAGGCGAAATTTAGTTCATCCTCTTCAAAAAGCTTTTTAAGCTCATCTATTTTTGCTTCTCTATTTTCACAAAGATAATTTAATAATCTTCTTTCAGGAAGACCAATTTTTAAATATTTTTTTCCTAAATCTGTTAAAATATATCTTTTTTTCTTTTCCTCTTTTATTTCAATTAAACCTTTAGTTTTTAAAAATCCTAAAGATCTTAAAACTTTATATTCATCTAAATTTAGTTCCTTTGACAATTCCTCTAAACTTTTCCAATTATCACCTAATGCTCTTAGAACCCTATATTCTGTCTCAGAAATCATATTTTATTATTTTATCTTTCAATAAACTTAAGCTAATTTCAAATCCAGAAAATGGATAAGCAATTTCTAATCTTTCTAATATTTCTGGATTTATTTCCCCAATCCAACCAACTATGTGATTTTCAAAAATTATTTTTGCCTGTCTGCCATCAATTAGAAAAGGATAATGAGATTCTTCAATTTTATATTTTAAACCCAATTCCTTGAATATTCTTTCTAAAACAGATAATGCATCTGAAAAAGAAACCTTATTATCTGAATATAAATAAATTAGCCTGTCTTCTTCATAAATAGTATTATTTTTTAAAAAAGCTATTCTTCCTACTTCAAATAATTTTGCAGGTAATTTTATTTCTTTATGTTCTGATAAAGTTTGAAATATTGATGATAATAGAGAGGCTCTAACAGAATTGTAATTTAAAGATACTGGATTTTCTAGAAGGATTATTTCTTCTTCAGAAAGTAATTTATTTATTTCTGAATTTACAAGTACTGGTGTATATAATTCTATACATCCTAATCCGGTCATTAATTTTCTAATCAAATTTATTAACTTTCTTCTCCCAGATATTTTGCCTTTTGTATAAATAGTTACGGGTTTGGGTTCTATTTTATGCAATCCATAAGCTATTATTATTTCTTCTGCTATGTCTTGCTCTGAAATTATATCAAATCTATAATTAAGATATTTTAATTTTAGCTTGTTCTCTATTATTTCTGCTTCCATCCTTTTTTTCTTTAAAGTATCTATTATCTCTTCTTTAGATAAGGAAAACCCCAAAATTTTAATTATTTTATTTAAATCAAAAATTTTTTCTTCTATTCTTAAATCTGGAGTTACTATTTTTTTATCCGGATAAACTATTTCAACTGTTTTTATTTTTCCTCCATAATCTGCTAAAGCCAAAGTTATAACAGTTAATGCTTTTAAAACTGAATCTAAATTTGTTCCAGTAACGTCAACAAATATGTTTTTTGTTTTTTCATCTAATTTCCCAATATCATTAGAATTTATTATTGGTGGAAATGAGATTACTTTATTATTACTATCGATTAAAATTGGATATTTTTCAAAACCTTCTAAAATAGATTTATATTCTTTTCCAGCATCTGTTCTCTCTAAAATTTCATTTAAATTCATTTCTTTATTTTCACCTAAAGGAATAAATTTTACATCTTCCGGTTTAACTGCTTTGTAATATACTGGAAATTCTATAAGATCTAAATTATGTGTCCCTATAGCTACTTTTCTTCTTCTAGATCCAAAAGATCTTGCAATTCCATTTTGAAATCTTATTAGGTCTAATAATCTATTTTCATTTAATTTTACATCTTCAACTATTGCACAGGCAATATACGGTCTTACATTTCTTACTGTTTCTTCAACTAAAACTTTTTTTCCGGAAGAAGATACATTATATTTGGGAATTCCTGTTTCTATGTTTAAAATTCCTTTAATTTCTCTTACAATTCCAGTAATAGAAAGTAAATCTATTCTATAAAAATCTTTAACCTCTATTTTTATTTTATCTCCTTCTACACTATCTATTTCACATTTTATATTTAATAAATATTTTTCTAGATCTTCTAAAGATAAATCTAAGTTTAATAATGATTTTAGTTCAGAATAACTTACCTCTATAATAGCCATAAAAATTAAAATTCAATACCTAATTTAGTCAAGATTTCCTTCTCCTTTTCTTTAATTTTTAAATCCTTTCTAGAAATACCTCTATATCTTGCACATGCAGGACAAATATAAATCTTAACTATGTTGGTTTGAATTAAAAAAGGCTTTTGGTCATCAGGAACATCGAGTTTAAATCTTGTACCGACCCTCAATTCTATAGCCTTATCAATTCTAGTTAACCTACCACAATAATAACATGTAACATTTTGATATTTTTTGTTCTTCATTTTCTATCCTTAAATTTAATCATTATAGCCATAGATAAGTAAAATTACAGAAAAGATTTATAAAAATAAGCAACTTATTTAAATTACATGTTCCGGTCTTTCCAGTAGATTTAGATAATGAAGATTTGGTAAAAAAATATATAGAATCTTTCAGAGATAGGGGATTAGATGAAAGCAAAGTTTATATAGCAATAGAATTAAATAAAAAGAGAAAAGAATTGCAAAAAATTTTAGATGAAAAAAGAGCCATAAAGAATAAGCTCAGCAAAATATACGGTATTTTACAAGCATTTAAACATAATAAGATAGACAAAGAAAGTTTAGAAAAAGAACTAAATAAATTTGGATTAAAATATAAAGAGGATATAGAAAAAGAAATAACAAAAAAAATAGAAGAAATAGACAAAGAAATAGAGAATGTAGAAAAAGAATATAATAAAGTATTAGATGAGTTTATTAGACTTACATGGACCTTTCCAAACATATTACATCCTGATGTTCCTAAAGGAGATGATAAATACAACAAACCACTATATTACTGGGGAGTTGTAAGAGTTATAGATGAAAATGCTTTTCAAAAAGAAGTTAGTCAGGATGGAAAATATAACTGGAAAATAATAGAATTAAGCAATATACCAGAAAAATACATAAAAGATAAAGAAAAACTAAGAGAATTATATAAAATTTTGAAAGGAGAAGAAGATTTTTACTATATTAATTATGATGATGTATTAGATTTCGATTTATTAAATAAAGATAGATTGGTACCATATGTTAAAATAGATTGGGAACCTTTACATCACTATGATTTAATTGACAAGTTTAAATTAGCAGAAACTTCTAAAGCTTCTGAAGTTTCCGGATCTAGATTTTATTTTGAATTTGATATTTTTGCTTTATTAGATTTAGCATTGAGTTTGGAAGGATTAAAATTTTTAGAAAAAAGAGGATATAAAATTACTATTACTCCATATTTATTAAGAAAACATGTCTTAGATGGTATAATTACATTAGATGATTATGAAGATATGATGTATAAAATAGAAAATGAGGATCTTTATTTAATAGGAACTGCAGAACATTCTATAACTGCCCTTTATTATGATAGTATTATCGAAGAAAAAGATTTACCAATAAAAATGGCTGGATGGAGTGCTTGCTTTAGAAAAGAAGCTGGTGCTCATGGTAAAGATACAAAAGGTCTTTTTAGAGTTCATCAATTTCATAAAGTAGAGCAGTATATATTTTGCAAACCCGAAGATTCTGAAAGATATCATGAAGAGTTAATTCAAAATCAGATGGATTTCTTTAAATTATTAAATATACCTCATAGAAAAATATTAATAGCTTCAAAAGATATGGGAAAAAGAAATTATAAACAATATGATGTTGAAGGATGGTTCCCCGGACAACAAAAATATAGAGAATTAGGCTCTGGTTCTAATGTTACAGATTGGCAAGCTAGAAGATGCAATATAAGATATAGAACTAAAAATAACGAACTAGAGTTTGTTCATACTTTAAATTGTACTTTAGTAGCTGTTCAAAGAACATTATTATGTTTATTAGAAAATAATTATGACAGAAAAAATATTAAATTATTTATACCGGAAATTCTAACTAAGTATTTTAAATAATTTTAAATTTTTTATATATGCTTATTTTTTATGAGTGAAGTAGATATAAATAAGGTAATTGAAGATATTGTCTCTCTTGCTAAACAAGGATATAAAAAGTCGGATATTGGTAGAGTTTTAAAGGAAAAGTATAAAAAGGATGTAAAATCTTTGACAGGAAAATCTTTATCTAAAATTTTAGAGGAAAATGGATTTAAAGAAGATGTTCCTGAGGATTTGCTAAATATATTTAGAAAAATAAACAAAATGTTAAGACATTTAGAGATTCACAAAAAAGATCTACATACAAAGAAAAAATTAGAAGAATATGAAAAATCTGTTCAATGCTTAATAAAATATTATAAGAAAAATAAAAAACTTCCAGAGAATTTCAAATATTCTAGAGAAATAGTTAAAATGTATTCGGCATGATACAAAGATTTTTATCATTTTTAGAAGAAGTTTCTGATAAAATAAAAGAAGAAATAGATAAAGAATCTAGATTTTTAATTTTATCTTCAAATAATGCAGATGCTTTAGCTTCTTCTATATTATTAATTAATTTTTTTTACAAAAATAATGTAGAAGCTCATTTTAGATTTGTAAATGTAATTGACTTCGATTTTTTAGATTTATTATTTGGAAGCAGTGAAAAAGCCTATGATCAAGATGTAGTTCTTTTTTTAGATTTTGGATCTAAAATTTTGGGAAAAATTTCAGACAATGCTAAAGCTACAAAGAAAAAATTTTTTATTTTTGATCACCATCATCTAACTTCTAGAGTAATAAAATCTGAAAATCTTTATCAAATAAATCCCAACATTTTTGGTCTTAACGGAAAAAAAGAGATTTCAACCTCGACAATGCTTTATTATTTATTAAAAAATCTAGGATATAACTTTAGAGGAGAGGAAATATTATGTTTAGCAGGCCCTATATCTGAAAAACAGGATATAAAAGAACTATCTGGATTGAATAAAGAATTACTAAATGAATTAGTAAATAACGATCTTATAGAAGTTAAAAAAGGTATAAAACTGACTGGAATTAAAAATAAACCTCTTTATAAAGCATTAAGTTCTTCAACTGAAATTTTTATTCCGAATATATCTGGGAGTGATGAAAAAGCAATTGAATTTTTAAAAAAGATATTTCCGGATAAAAAACCAGAGAAGATAAACTATTTTGATCTAAATCAAGAAGAAGAGAAAAAATTAATAAATGAAATTATAAAAATAAGGGTTTTAAATAATATAATGTTAAATGAAGAGATTTTAGGAGAATTATATATTTTAAAAAATGAAAAAGATATCGGAGATTTAAAAGAACTTTCTTTAATATTAAATGCTGCAATATCTCTTAGAGAACAGGCAACTATTATTAAATATTTTATTGAAAAGGATAATTTTGATAATGTACG
>JAWBIX010000016.1:0-8165 GCA_038833255.1 Nanopusillaceae archaeon
TAAATAAAAATTTTGTAAAAAAATCGGATATTTCTAATTTTTTATTATTTTTAGAATATATTGAAAAAACTCTTTCAGAATTTCCAAAAGAGGAAGGAGATTTAAAAATGATAAAAAATATTTTGTCAAATATTTATAGGTTGTTTGCAATTCCAAAAGAAGCAGAAGAAATTTTAAAATATGTTGTTTATTTAGAAGAAAAAGCAAATGATTTAGAAAGAATAGGAAAGAGTTTCGTTAAAGATTTCATAGATTTTGCTGAAATAGATAATGAAAATATTAGAAAATTAAATAATCTAAGAGTAAATATAAGGATATTAGAAAATCTATTTTGGATTGCTGCAAAAGAAATTGAGATAAATGACGGATTATTATTAGTTATACCACATTTTTTAAATATTGCATCAAAATACATCTTTTATTATATCGTAGTTAATTATAAAGATGAATTAAAATATATAAAAAGAGATCTTGGAAATATAAAATACAATGAAGATTTATATAAAAAATATTTAGAAAAATACAAAAAAGAGAATCTAAAAAACTATCTATGAAATTTTACATAATTACTATTGGTTGTACTTTAAATAAATCGGAATCTCAAAGAATGAGATATTTATTAGAAAAAGAAGGATTTAAATATGTAGAAAATCCCAAAGAAGCAGAAATAATTATAATAAATACATGTACTGTTAAAACTCCATCAGAAAATAAAACTTACCGCTTTTTAAGAGAATTTAGAGATAAAAAAATAATTTTAACTGGATGTTTAGTTCAACATCAGCCAGAAAAATTTAAAGAATATTCGATTGTTGGGATATATGAAATAGAAAAAATCGTTGATGCTGTCAAAAGAACAATTAATAATGAAATTGTAAAATATTTAGAAATTAAAAAAGTAAATAAACTAGAAATTCCTTCTATAGATGAATATCCTATAAAAATCATACCCATACAGGAGGGATGTTTATGGAAATGTAAATATTGTGCAACAAAATTAGCTAGATGTTTAACATTTAGTTACCCTCCAGAAATAATATTTAACGAAATATTTGATGCTTTAAAAAAAGGATTAAAAATAATATATTTCACTGGTACAGACTTAGCTATATATGGGTTTGATTTAGGAATAAATTTAGCTGATTTGCTTTTTAGAATAAGAGAAATAGATGGAGATTTCTATATTAGGGTCGGGATGGCAAATCCTGGAATTTTAAACGGTTTTTTGAGCAAATTATTAGAGGCTTATAATTATAATAAAATATTTAAATTCTTTCATATTCCTGTTCAATCTGCATCTAATAAAGTTTTAGAAAGTATGGGAAGGTTATATAAAATTGAAGATTTTTATGAAATTGTAGAAAAAATTAGAAAAAAATATTTTGAGGCTAGTATTTCTACGGATATTATTGTTGGTTATCCCACAGAAACTGAAGAAGATTTTAGATTAACTTGTCAAATGATTGAAGAAATAAAATTTGATGTAATAAACTTATCAAAATTTTGGCCAAGACCAAAAACAGAAGCTTACAAAATGAAATATTTAAAGGGAGAAATAGTAAAAAATAGATCTAGAATTATTAAAAACTTATTTAATAAAACTGCTTTAGAAAGAAATAAAATATGGAAAGGTTGGGAAGGATATTGTATTGTAGAAAGTAAAGGAAAGGGGGAGAGTTGGATATGTAGGAACTATTCTTATAAACAAATAATTGTAAAGACTAGTGAAAATATATTAGGAAAAATAATAAAAGTTAAAGTTTCGGATATAACTCCAATCGATTTAAGAGCAGATATAATAGATGTAGTTAAAAACCCCTATCCAGGAATTTTAGAAGAAAAAAAATTATTTTAATTCAAAAATCAATGGTTTTTTATGTATATAAAAAGAAACATTATAAATTTCTGTATTTCCTAATTTATAATACCAATTTTTTGAAAAATGTGCATGTCCATGAAAAGCAAGAAGAATTTTGTCTTTATAAGTTTTAAATAAATTGTTTAATTCTTTAGAAAATAAAGCAGGTGGTATTCCAGGATCTCCTTTTATTGTTTCTTGACAAAAAGAATAATGCGAAATAAATATTATTTTTTTATCAACTTCCTGAAAGCATTTTTCTAATTTTCTTAAAATTTCGTCTTTTTTTGTATAAAAAATAGATTTCTTTAAATCTGGAAATCCACAAGTTCCCAAAAAACAATAATCATCTATAATAACATAATTATCTTCTAACCAGCCCATAAAATTGTATTCTCTTTTATATTTCTCTCTATTTTGCAAACTTTCATTATTACCAAAAACAGAAATTATTTTAAAGTTGGAAAATTTTTCATTTAATATTAAATATAATTTTTTAAAATAAATATGGTTATCTCTATCAACTATATCTCCGGCAAAAATAAATATGTCTATCTCTTCTTCTATTTTTTTTAATGCTTCATAAAACTCTTTTAAATTTAGTGGCAAGTGTAAATCTGAAGTTACTGCAATTTTCATAATTAAAATTTTTATATATTATTTTAAATTTATAAATATGGCGGAGATAGAAATAGAACTAATAAGACCTGTAAATCCGGCTGGAAGAAGTTTTATAACAAACGTATATGGGGCTGTAGCAGCAAAAAATAGAGAAGTTATAGATAATTATAAGAAAGAATTCACAAAGTTAATACAAAGATTAGGCTTTAAGATTGAAGAAGCCGTTGGAACAGGAAAATTAATAACCGGAAAAATAGTAATCTCTCTAGATAATAACAATAAACCAATAAAGGCATATACTGTAGAGCTAAGTGTTTGGAATATAGAAAAGACTTCTAAAGAAAAGATAGAGGTAACTTTATAACATTTTTAAATACCAAAAATTTCTTTTTATTTTTATGAATATTGAGGATATTAAAAAGAAAATAATAGATCATGAAAGAGAAATTAATTATAATGAAGTTGTAAAATTGAAAGAATTAAAAGAAAATCTTTCTAATCTTTTAAATAAGATAGAAAAACTAAAAGATTATATTTCACAATTAGAGATTTTAAATATTAAAGAACTTTCTGGGAAATATTATATCAAAGAGGATGAATTAGAGATTTTATATAATGTTTTTTCTTTATATTCTGAAGTTTCAAATAACTTCTCAGATTTTTATAAGAAATTAATTGATTATTATAAATTATTGAAAAAAGAAATTATTTAAATGAAACTAAAAAGAGATTTCCAATCTTATCTATTTTAATATCTATATTCAAAAACTGTTTTACTACCCAAATATTGGTTTTTAAATGATTAGAAATATTTGAAACTGTAAATTTTCCACCAATTAAAGATATAAAAGGAATTAAATTATCTGAAAGGTTTTCATCAACTGATGCTTTATTTTTTAGTATTTCTATAAATTTTTCAGCAGCTAATTTACCAACAGTCTCTGCCCTAAGGTTTTTTTCTCCTAAAAAATCAGTTCCAAATGGATACTTTCTATTTCCAACAATAGTAATTACTGCTCCTGTAGAATAGGAATCTACATATTCTATATGCTTTCTTATTTTGATATCAACTAAATTTTTAAAAACTGAAATAGCGCCTCTTACCATCCTTTCACAAACTTTTCTTTCTTTTAAATCTTTAGAAGCTACAGAATATATATTTATTTCTTTTGGCATTTCAAAATCTATATCTAAACTACCTAGGTTTTTAATATCTCTTAAAAAATCATTAAAAGAAGTATAATTATTTAAGGAAAATATAGGATTTACTTCAATTTCCACTTCTCCTCCTCCTTTAGGATAAAATCCTCTCCTAATTAGCTTAAAATCTATATTTGCAAAAATTCTATAGTATGGAAGTAAAATATATCTAAAATAGTCTAAAGATGGAGAATGCTTAACATCTGTTCCTCCTTTTATAATAAGTTTTATTTTAGAATCAGAAAATAGGGTAGTTAGTAAAACTCCTTGTAATAAAAGAGTAATTGATCCTGCAGTTCCTATATCTTCTTTATAAATCCCACCATAAATTCCTTTCGGACTAAAGTAAAGTTCTAAAGAGCCAATACTAATTTCTGAAGTTTCTGCTCTAGTAATTTTTTTAATTAAAAGAACAGAATGCAAATGCTGCGATTTCAAACCTGGGGGAGATCTATTTTTTCTTATATTTATTAGCTTTATGGGTATTTTAGTTAAAGAAGACAGAATTAGGGACGTTCTTAATATTTGTCCTCCTCCTTCACCATAAGAACCATCTATAACTATCATTAATAAAAATATGCAAAATAATTATATTAATGATTGCTTTAGATTTTGATGGAACTTTAGTAGATAGCTATACTATTATTCCTATAATTTACAAAAGATTTCAAGAAGAATTTAATTTATACGAAGGTTTCGTAGACGCTATGTTAATGCTAGAAGACATTTGGGATTTTTTTGGAATTTTTGAAAGATATAAATGGTTGAAATATATTTTTAAAGATAATGAAGAAATTTTTTCAAGATATTGGAAAATGAGAGAAGAAAATCAGATAATACTTCCCGGAACTTTAGAATTTTTAAATGATCTTGTAAGAAATGAAGATTTATATTTAGTAACATCTATAGATGATACGGAAGAAATTAAAAAAAATAGAATAAGAAAAAGCAAATTAGACAGATATTTTAAAGACATAATAATTTATGGAACTAAAGACTTTCCAGATATAGATAAAGCAATTGACTATTTAAAAGATATAGAAAAAAATTTAATTTATATAGATGATAAAAATACTAATCTGTTTAAATTAATTAATAAAAATATAAAATTAATTAAAAGGATATATTATCCTCCTTTTCCTCTAAAATTAGCTTGGAGATATCCTGAAATTAGATTAAAAGCCGTAACAAATTTAAATGAAATAAAAAATTTATTTTAAAGTAAAATATAATCTTTTTTTGTTTTTACCTCTATTTTCTAATTTCATTATCTTTATTTCGCCGATTTCTTTTGTATTTGAAACGTGTGGCCCGCCATCAGCCTGAATATCGATGTTTTCTATTTCAACAATCCTCCACTCTTCCATATCTGGAGGAGCCCTTTCTAATAATTTAATAATACCGGGAATTTTCATTGCTTCTTCTCTTTTCAAAAAATATATTTTCACTGGGATTCCCATTTTAATTATATCATTCGCCTTTCTAATTGCATCCTCAAAAGCATTTTTCCAATTTTCAGATGATATACTATAATCGTCTCTTCCATAATCTGGGGTAATTTCTCCACCAGTAACAAAAGCATTATAGTCTCTGTACAATATTGCTGAAATTATATGTGCTGCCGTATGTAATCTCATCAATCTATATCTTCTATCCCAATCTATAATTCCATAGATTATATCTCCTATGTTAAAACTTGGTAACTTATCCAAAACATGATATATCTTATTATTTTCTTTGTAAACATCTATTACATTATATTCCTCTCCTTTATATATTATTTTACCAATATCATTAACAACTCCTCCACTTCTTGGATGAAAAATTGTTTGATCTAAAACTATTTTATTTTCTACTATTTCAATAACTCTTGCATTAAATTCTTTTAGATAAGAATCGTACCAATATAATAGTTTTGTCATAATTTAAAGAAATCAAAAATCTTTTTTTGTTTTTCGCTCTTTATCTTTTTTACAGTAAACCATGTTTTTCTTACATAATCTTTTAAAATTTCATAATTTTCTTTTAGAGCCTTTATAGTTTTTTCATCTGAAGGGTATCCAGAACCAAAATCTATTCCTGTTTCTTTTTTAATTCTATCTATTTCCCTATCTCTAATAACTTTAGCTATTATTGAAGCTGCAGAAACAATAGGATATTTTTTATCTGCTTTTACCTCAACTATTAATTCTGGTTTATAACTTAATGTTTTTTCAAATTTTTCCTTTAATTTTTGACTATTTTTTATAAAGGAATCTATAAAAACTTTTGGAGATTTAAATTCCTCAATTATTTTACAATAATTTAAAAATTCTAATTGATTTAATCCTTTTTTTTCTACATAATGGTCTATTATTGATGGGGAAATTATTTTATATTTAAAATCAACTATTTTTATAATTTCTTCAAATATTTTTTCTCTTTCTTCTCTAGATAATTCTTTAGAATCTTTTACACCCAATTCAATTAAATCTTCTATTTTTTCTTCTATATATTGAACTCCTACAATTACTAAAGGTCCGATTACTGGACCTCTTCCAGCCTCATCAATACCTAAAATTTTCATTTCCAAACTTTAGGATATATGTCTTTTTCCATTATAACTCTTTCTACATCTACAGCTATTCCAGAATTTGCTTCAAGGATTTCTTCAGAAGACATTAAAGAATATCCTATTGCTACTAATTCATTTTTTAATGTTAATAAAGCAACTAAATCTCCTTTTCTAATATTAGAATATAATTTGGATATTCCAGAAACATATAAATTTGCACCATAAGTTATAGAGTTAACAGCCGTATCCAATATCCATATTTTTTTTATATGTTCAATAGCAACCTCTTGCGGTAAAAAAACTTTTCTAATATATTTTTCATTTCCTTCATTTTTCCAAAACCATATTGAATCTACAATATCTTGTAAAGTAACTATTGGATATTTTTCTGAATCTTCCTTTAATTCACCAACTCTTATTCTTCTTAATTGCTGCATATGTGCCCCCACTCCCAATTCTTTTCCTATATCATGTATAAGTTTTCTAATATAAACTCCTGCTTCAGTAGCTATTTGTAATAACCAATCTCTACCATCTATTTCTAAAACTTTTATACAATAAACTTTCCTTTTTCTAGGGACTTTTTTTACAGAGGATTTTAAAGGTGGTTTTTGAACTATTTCTCCTTGAAATTTGCTTAAAGCTTCCATAACTTTTTCTTCTGGTACTTCTCCATGCAAATGTAACCATGCAACATATTCTTTCCCAGCTAAAAGAAATAATCTAAGAATTTTAGTAGCCTTTCCTACACCTATTGGTAAAACTCCTGTCACTTTTGGATCTAATGTGCCTCCATGCCCTACTTTAAATCCCAATATATTTTTTATCCATACAACTATTTGATGCGAAGTTGGACCCTTCGGTTTATCTAAATTAATTACAGAATGAATCAAATGGTATTCTATAGGTCTTTTTTCTGGGTAAAATCCATATCTTTCGTCAGTTTCCGCTTCTCTTTTTACTAAAATATCATATTTTTCTTCTTCATATGGAAACTTACAATATTCCATAAAGTTTATTTATTTAAAAATTTTCTTAATGGATGGTCTGGATTAGAAAGTGGAGAATATTCGTTATACTTTATTTTTTCTTCTTCCTCTTTTTTAACTAAATATCCTGGAGATGTAATTACACTATCTCCAACCATGATATGACCGTGAACTATTAATTGTCTTGCTTGCTTTATTGTTTTAGCTAAGCCTTTTCTATATACTAAAGTTTGTAACCTTCTTTCCAAAACATCTCTAACTGTTATATTTAACACATCACTAAGTGTTGAGTTTTCTCTCAAAAGCCCATATTTAATTAATCTATTCAAAAACAGTTTTTCTTCTTTAGATATGTCAAATCCTGCTGCTCTTTTAGAATTTAAATATTTTGCATAAAATCTAATTTTTCTTACAATAGTATATGCCTTCCATAATTCTCTCTTATTTTTTAATCCATATTCTTTTTTTAGTCTTCTCTCTTCATCTAATCTATATTTAATCCAAGGATGTGGAGGGCTTTCCCAAGATTTTTTAATTCTCCACATTTCTACTTTTTCTTTTTCTGTACTCCTACTGTTTGGCCTTTTCTATGATGAGATCTCGTTTTTTGTCCTCTAACAGGTAATCCATGTTTATGTCTATCTCCCTTCCAACTTCCTAATTCAATTTCTTTTTTAATATCAAATTGTATTCTAATTTTTAAATCTGCTCCAACTAAGTGCTTTGTTTGTCCATCTTCTGGATCTTTTGGCCTATTAAACATCCATTGTGGAATATTATATTTTTCTGGATTTTTTAAACAATCTTCAAGTTTTTCTAGTTCTTCATCCGATAATGATCCTAACAATCTCCATTTGTTTATACCTAAAACTTCACATATTGCATGTGAAAATCTCCAATTTACACCAGGTATTTTAACTAATTCAACATATATTGGCTTATG
>JAWBIX010000017.1:0-7166 GCA_038833255.1 Nanopusillaceae archaeon
TCGAGCAAATCTAGAAGCTTTAGAAGAATTAAAAGATAATAAGACAAAAACTCTATTAGTATATGCATTTACACAAGCGCTAGCAAATCCTATTGCAGATATGGATGATATACTCGATAGTTTAGATTTAGATACAGATTCTGATAAAGAAGAAAAGAAGAAGAAGAAAAAGGAAAAGAAGAAAGAAAAAATTAAAGACATAGAGAAAAAGCTGGAAGAAATAAAAAATAGTGAAGTATCATCAATAGAAGAATTTTTATCTACACATCCACCAATCCCAAAAAGATTAAGATTTTTAGATACTTTACCATATTAAAGCATTTATGTTTAAAGATGAAAAGATAAGTAAGTTCATCTTAGAAAACAAGATAGAAATAGAAAATATAAAACCTCTTTGTAAGCATTTTGAAAAATGTGGCGGATGTATATTTCAAAACATTTCATATAGAACAGAAAAAGAAATTAAATTAAAGATTGCTGAAAAAAATCTAAATTTTATAAATAATTTGAAATTATCTTTTTTTGAAAGTAAAAAAAGAATATACTATAGAAATAGGATGGATTATTCTATTGTTAGAAAAGATAACGATATATTAATAGGTTTGAAAGAATATGGAAAATGGTATGAAGTAGTAAATTTAGATGAATGCTATTTACTTAGCGAAGAAACAAGCGAAATATTAAAAAGAACTAAAGATTTTATTATAAAAAATAATTTAGAGGCATATGATTTAATAAATAAAACTGGTAACGTAAGATATATAGTAATAAGAGAAGGTAAAAATACTAAAAAAAGATTAATTTCAATAATAGTAAAAGAAAGCTTTCCTATTGAAAAGTATTCAGAAGAAATGAAAGATATTGCAAATTCTTTTGTTCTAGCTATAAATGATACATTAGCTGATGTATCTTTTGGAAGAATCGAAAAATATATTGGAGAAACATTTAGTGAAAAAGTTTTAGATAAAGAATTTATAATTCCTCCGTTTTCATTTTTTCAATCAAATACTGAAATGGCTGAAATTATGATTAAAGAAGCTAAGGAATTTTTAGATGGTAAATCTTTAGCAGATTTATATTGTGGCGTAGGATTATTTGGAATAAGTTTTGCTGAGAATTTTGAAGAGATTATTGGAATTGAAATAGATAAAGAAGCTATAAAAGCGGCAAAATTAAATTCTATTATTAATGGAATAAAAAATGCTAATTTTATTGAAGCCAAAGTTGAAGATAAAATAAAAGATATTAAAAGCGATTTTATAGTTGTTGATCCACCAAGAGCTGGTTTATCTAATAAAGTTATAAAAGGAATTATTAGTAATAAAAATATAAAGAAAATTCTTTATTATTCTTGTAATATAGAAACTTTTGCTAGAGATTTGAAAAAACTTTCTAAAAACTTCAAAATACATGAAAACATAAAAATTTTTGATCAGTTTCCTTTAACTAAGCATTTTGAGCTTCTTGCTTTTCTAGAGAGAAAAGAATAAATATTTACATTTCAGTAATAGTTATGAAAACAAAAGAATTAATTAATCTCTTACTTATGAAATAGGTCATATACACTTGTTGCATGCGAAAAATAATGATATACTAATTATTCTTGGAGGACTAATTTTTACTTTAGTATTTTAACTTTTGGAAAAGAGTTTTATATTTTATCACTATCTATTTCTTTTCTTTTAGCTCTAGAAGATTTAAGTCTTTTTGTTAACACTTATTATATAATAATTTTTTCTTCTATACTTTCTTTTTTTGGATATTTAAGATTTTTTGAAAATGTAAACAAAAAGAAATATAAATAAGTTTTGTTATTTGTTTTTTGTATTTTTCGAATTTATGTTTTTTCTTTATAACTTAGACCAAAAAGAGTTTTAACTTTTTGTCTAGTTTCTTTATAATTAACTATAGGCGGAAAATATCCTGGTATTCTATAAGTTATGGGATCGTGCAAATAAATACAAGGGACATCTTTTAATTCTGGTATATAAGTTTTGATGTATTCACATTTTGGATCTAATTCCTTGGATTGTTTAACTGGGTTAAAAATTCTTATAGCATAATCTGTTCCTACAGAAGCTACCCATTGCCAATTTCCAACGTTTACAACTTCATCATAATCTATAAGATGCTTGCTGAAGAATTTTTCTCCCAGACGCCAATCTCCTCCTAAATCTTTCGTGAAAAAACTAGCTAGTAACATTCTAAGTCTGTTGTGAATCCATTTTTCTGATTTTAATTGTCTTATAGCAGCATCAATAATAGGATATCCAGTTTCTCCATTATAAAAAGCATCTAAGCATAAATTATCCCATTTTATATTTCTTCTATCTTCTCTAAGCTCTAAGTTGTTCATATACGGATATAAATTTTTTAATGCATACCAATATTCTCTCCAAGCAAGCTCTTTTACAAATTTTTCACTAATTTTGCCCAAATTATAAATATGGCGTATCGATAATATACCAAATCTAATATATGGAGATAAGCGTGTAGATCCGTTTAAAAATTTTCTTAATTTTCTATACTTCGAAAAATCATATTTCAAGAATTTTTCTGCATCGTATGCATTAAATTTATTAATTTCGTATTTTAACTTCTTAGTCGCTTCTTGCCAAGTTGGTTCTTCTTTTGGATTAAGAAATTTAACGTTAAATTTCCCTATAATTTCTAAATCTAGTTTTTCTTTCCATTTTTTGTAAAAACTCGAAAATGACCAAAAATTTTTTATTTTTCTAAAATCAGCTAAAAAATTATCGAAGATTTTAACAAATCTCACTTTTTTATTAATAGCTAGCGTTTCAACTTTTTTTAATCTTTCTTCTCCACTCCAAGTAAAAGCCTCAGCTGTAACAATTGCTTTTGGTTTATATTTTTCTATTAGATAATCAAAAATTTCTAAAGTCTTACCTACGTAAACTTTTAGTGGAATTTCTTCAGAAAGTTTTTGTAGTGCAGTTATTATAAAACCTAGTCTTAAATCGTAAGCTTCAAATTTATCGAGTATATCAGTATCTATAATAAATATTGGTAGTACTTCCCCCAATTTAGATGCTGCGTATAGAGCTCTATTATCATATACTCTAAGATCCCTTTTAAACCAAAATATGATTGTCATAAAAAATAATTGTATTATATGTATGCTAGAATAACTTGAAAGGGAGATAGAAATTATAGGAAGCATTATTATAGTAGTTTTGTTCGTGATTTCGATGTTTTTATTATTTATAAAATAATAGAAACCGCACTTTCAGAAGTTGATATGTCCCTGATGATTGAATTCTTAGTGATATTTTTTGTTTTCGTTTACGTTTTGAGATAGATTAATAAAAATTCTGAATAAAATTAGAAAATTTGAGCGAATCTCAATATAAAATAGGATAAAAAAATAAAACTATGAATTGGTTTGGGGAAGTCATATAAATTTATTAATTTTTATTAATAAAATTATATATACGATTATGATAGAAAAGATAGAAAAAGAAATATATTCTTTAATAGGTATATTCATCTTAGTTTTTGTAGGAATTATTATGATTTATACTATTTATCTGGTGTTGGAAACTATATTTCCAAATGTGAATATTTTTATAAAAATAGTATTATTATCTATATTTATTGCTTTTATCTTTGTTGTGAGAGATAGAATTTTAAAAATTCTGAATTTTGCAAAGAGCGAACGAAACTAAGTTTTCAAGAATAATGTAATTTTATTTATTTCTATTTCTATCGAAAAATACTTCTCTTTATTCCCTTAGATATTAGATAGAACCAAATTGGAAAAATATATATTTTTTTGTTATAAATTTCGTATTCATTAAATTCTTTTAATGTTAAAATTATTCCATAAGAAGTTTTTAAATCTTTTATTTTTTTAGCAAAAGTTTTTACATCAATTTCATTTACACTTGTTTTTACTTCAATCGGTATAATTTCGTTATCTTTAATTTCTATAAAATCTATTTCTTTATTGCCCTTTCTAAAATAATGCTTTACATTAATTTCACTACAAACAATAGTTTCTAGCATTTTTCCCAAAATATTATCATCTATTTTTTCATAGAAACAAAAAATCAAAGAAGAAGTTGCAGGATATACTTTTTTGTATTTTCTCGAAGATGCAAGAACACTTGCTCTAAAATTCGATAATAAATTTATAAGTAGAGAAAATCTTAAGTAATGCACATAATTCATTATAGTTAATTTACTTCTTTTTAGATCTTTCGATAATTTTTCATAGTTTAAAATTAATCCAGGATTTTTAAAAAATAATTTTACTAAGGTTTCTAATAACTCTACATCAACTCTTTTAAATAGAATTGATAGATCTTTATAGATAACTCTATCAATTATAGAAGATTTAACGTACATCTTAATTTTTTCTTCATCTTCTTCTTTAACTAATTCTGGAAATCCAGATTTTTTAATAAATTCAAAAAAATATTTCAAAAAAATTTCGTTATATACTCTTGCATTTTTGAGCACATCTTCAAAATTAATATTTGAGTTCTTCATTTCTACAAACTCTTTAAAAGTTAATGGCTTTAATTCAAATTCATAAACTCTTCCAGCTAAACTTTCTTTTGATTTTTTAGATAAAATTAGGCTTGCTGAACCAGATAAAAAGAATTTAATGTTCGGATATAAATCGTAATATATTTTTATTTTATTTTCCCAATTTTCACATTTTTGAATTTCATCAAAAAAGATATAAATTTTATCTATTTCGTTAAAACTTTTTCCTAAAATTAATTTTTCATAATATTCTAATATATCTTTAATATCTAACTTTTCTTCGTCAAAGGAAAAATAAAGAATTTTTTTTGGATCAACTCCCTTATCTAAAAGATATTGAATTATTTGATAAAGAAGCTTTGTTTTTCCTACTCTTCTTAAACCAGTTATTAATATAATTTGCCTATCTTCTAAATATTTCAAAATAGTATAAAAAAGATACCTTCTATATTTTTCTAAATCTTTTTCGCTTACTTTTCCAGTTGTCCACCAATTATTAAACTTTGTTAGCAAATCTATCATAATATTAGTTAAATATATTAAACTAATATTTAAATTTTTAGTTAAGTCAACTGAACTAATGATATAGTAGCATAAAAACAGTAGTAGTCTATTTTTATATTATAAAAATTTGTCGTGGATCCCCTAGCATTTTTCCATCTTTATAGATCCACGATAACGATCTATTTATTTTTTAATCCTAAGATATAATATTATTGAGATTTACGCGAGTTAGAATCAGACTAATGTAGGATTGAAATAAACACTACAATTAACAATAACAATATTATATAAAGTTAGAATCAGACTAATGTAGGATTGAAATTGCGATTTTAGTTCTTCAGATCTTTGTCTTATTTGTGTTAGAATCAGACTAATGTAGGATTGAAATGAAAATATGAAAAATGAAATTTTAAATCAAATTTTGCGTTAGAATCAGACTAATGTAGGATTGAAATTATATACTATTAGCTTATATTTTTGCTATTTTTTCTTTAGAATCAGACTAATGTAGGATTGAAATATGATTAATGGTGAAGGTGTATATGCAGGAATTTGCTGAGTTAGAATCAGACTAATGTAGGATTGAAATATTTTTCCGTTTCTTACATATTCACAAACTTCACACCGTTAGAATCAGACTAATGTAGGATTGAAATATTTTTCCGTTTCTTACATATTCACAAACTTCACACCGTTAGAATCAGACTAATGTAGGATTGAAATAGAAGAAGCAGAATATATTTTAAGCAACTTTAAGAAAAGTTAGAATCAGACTAATGTAGGATTGAAATTTAGATTTATTAAGCTTAAAAAGAATTGTTAAAAGAGTTAGAATCAGACTAATGTAGGATTGAAATACTTCAAATATTAAAACATCACTTACATTTAAACCATGTTAGAATCAGACTAATGTAGGATTGAAATACAATTCCATTTGATATTGTCACTGTACCCCAATATGTCCAGTTAGAATCAGACTAATGTAGGATTGAAATATTTCCATTTTTCTTCATCAACTTCGAGTAATTTAAGGTTAGAATCAGACTAATGTAGGATTGAAATACATCTACGACTAATATAGAGGAACTTGTCACTGTACGTTAGAATCAGACTAATGTAGGATTGAAATATTACATTTAGCTTGAATGGATTAATAAAAATTTCTGTTAGAATCAGACTAATGTAGGATTGAAATTCAACAGTTTCGCAAATTAAAGAAATTCCTAAAACAGTTAGAATCAGACTAATGTAGGATTGAAATATTTTTGTTTATGCTGTGTTTCTTTTAGCGATTTTTGGTTAGAATCAGACTAATGTAGGATTGAAATATCTCCTTTTATTCTTTTTTTCAATTAAGATATTTTTTGTTAGAATCAGACTAATGTAGGATTGAAATTTCTTTAACAACTTGTGATGGAGTTTTTGGAGTTGTGTTAGAATCAGACTAATGTAGGATTGAAATACATATTCATAAACTTTAAAAGTTCTTGGAGCGTAAAAACTGTTAGAATCAGACTAATGTAGGATTGAAATAGCATGTACATTATCAAACTCAAGAAAATTTGTAAAGTTAGAATCAGACTAATGTAGGATTGAAATGTAATTAATCTCGTAGTTTTGCCTGCACCAGGAACTCCGTTAGAATCAGACTAATGTAGGATTGAAATTAAAACTGTGTCTGCTGTATTTAAATAACTAAACTCTAATCGTGTTAGAATCAGACTAATGTAGGATTGAAATCTTTTATCTTTTATAGTTAGGTTATCTCCAAAAAAAGTTAGAATCAGACTAATGTAGGATTGAAAGCTTGTATCAGCGTGAACAAAACCATCACGCTGTTTTTGTGTTAGAATCAGACTAATGTAGGATTGAAATAGTTTCCACTTTATCTACCATTTCAAACTCGCCCTTAGTTAGAATCAGACTAATGTAGGATTGAAATACAACGTATCTCGCGAAATCTCGTAGTATACTACTTAACTTAGAATCAGACTAATGTAGGATTGAAATTATATATTATAATAGTAATATTACCCTTTTATATTTTTGTTAGAATCAGACTAATGTAGGATTGAAATAATATATTATTCATGGAAGGCCCAGGAGTATTAGTAATTAAAGAGAAGTTGGAATTTTTAAAGGGAAAA
>JAWBIX010000018.1:0-7145 GCA_038833255.1 Nanopusillaceae archaeon
TTATTACTTAGAAATATAGAAAATAAACCTGTTAAAGCAAAAGTATTATTAGTATCTAGAGAACTAGGAATATATAGAGAGTCAGAAACAATAGAATTTGATCCTTTAGAAACAAAAAACTTAAAATTTGTAGTAAAAATACCTGAAAATATAGAACCAAGGAATTATAGTATTGAATTTATAGTTCAACATAATGTTGCAACATACAGACAACTATATAGATTATACGTGGAAGGAGAAAAACCAAAACCAGTAGAAATTAGAATAATAGATCCAAAAATATTAGAATTAGGAAAAGAAAATGAATTAAAAATAATATTTAAGTCTAATGTAGAATCATTAAATGAATTTAGATTAAGAATATTATCAGAGAATTTAGAAGTATCTTATCCAGAAACAGTAACAATTGGTGGAAAAGGAAATATATTAGAAGTTCCAATAAAAATAAAACCAACATCCTATAAAGCAAAAATAGCTATAGAAGTTTATGGTATTGATGGAAGCCTAGTATTTAGCGAAACAAAGGAAATAAAAGTTAAAATAGGAATGGAAGTAATTTATCGTTATGTAATTAAAGTATTAATGATTTTATTGTTAATAATATTAGGAATAATATTATATTACTATTTAGAAGCTAGAAAAAAGAAGAAAAGAAGAATAGAAAAGGCAGAATAGCTTTTTTATAATTAATTTTTTCAGATATTTTTTATTCATCATTTTTCAGACTGGGACAGCTTCTACATGATATTAATAACTTTTATATGAAAATTTATTAATGAAAGAGGCAATTTTGTATAAAGAAAAAGAAAAATATTTAGAATGTTTAGCTTGTAATAGGAGATGTAAGCTTGGAGATAAGCAAATAGGGTATTGTGGAGTTAGAGTAAATTTAAAAAATAAGTTATATCTTTTAAATTGGGGTTTGTTTATTTCAGTTGCAATAGATCCTATAGAAAAGAAACCTCTTTATCATTTTTATCCTGGTTCGACAGCATTATCCTTAGGAACAACTGGTTGTTCTTTTTCTTGTATGTATTGTTTAAACTGGGATATTTCGCAAAGAAAAAAAATTGTTGGAATTAAGTTGGAACCAGAAGAAATAATAGAATTGGCAAAAAAACATAATACAAAAATAATAACATTTACATATAATGAACCATCAATATATTCAGAATTTGCTTATGAAGTTTCTAAAATTGCTAAAAAAGAAGAAATAAAAATTACTTGGGTTTCTAATGGATATCTAACTGATGAAGCTATTGATTTTGCATCTAAATTTTTAGATGCAATCACTGTGGATATTAAAGGAAATGGAAATGAAGATTTTGCTAGAAGATATATTTTAACATTAAATTATGAATCTATATTTCAAACTATAGAAGAGCTATATAATAAAGGAGTGCATGTAGAAATAACAGATTTAGTAATTCCAGAAGTTGGTGATAATTTGGAAGATGCAAGAAAAATGTGTAAAAAAATATATGATATAATGGGGGAAAAATCGAATATACACTTTTTAAGATTTTATCCAGAATATAAAATGACAAATTTATATCCTACACCATTAAAAACCTTGGAAAAACATGCAGAAATTGCTAAAGAAGAAGGAATTGTATATATTTATTTAGGTAATGTTCCAGGACATAAGTTAGAAAATACATATTGTCCAAAATGTAAGGCTCCTGTAATAAAAAGGAGAGGTTTTTTGGTTTATGAAATAAATTTAAATGAAAATAAATGTAAAAATTGTGGAGAAGAAATTTATATTATAGGAAATCCCAAAAAATCCGAAATCTATTATCCAAAGCCATTATATATACATAAAAAAGTATTAGAAAGATACATAGATAACGATAATATAGTAGAGAGAGAATTACTCTAAATGTGCTTTTTTTATTTTAAAAATTCCATAATTTTTTCCGATAATGATTTCATAATCATCTATAACTATTCTTTTCTTAAATAATGGCTGATAAATAACAGTTGTTTCAATTTCTCCCCCTTCTCCAGCTATGTTTATACCATATTTCTCATTTAATTCTTCCAATTTTTTTAAAATAGAATAATCTAAAATTTTTCCCAATAATTCTTTTTCGAATGGATATGCAAAAAAACCGGAAATAAGTACTTCAAATCCACTATCTATTAAAGATTTAATATATTTTTTTTCATCTATTTGCCATAAAGGCGCATAAAAATCCAATTTATATTTTTCACATATTTTCTTAATTTTTTCGTATTGAAACTTAGATTTTATTACACCACAAATAATTCCAGTTATGTTAAAATCTTTTTTTATTTCATAAATTGTATTTTCTAAATCAATCAATTCCTTTTTAGTATTAGTATAAAATTTATATAAGGGAATATTCATACTTTTTGCCTGTAGATCTACAATATCTATATTTACGTGATGAAATAAATATGAATCCTCATCGGAAAAAGCAGATACTAGTAGTTTTATATCTTTGTTTTCTTTTTTTGATAAATATAAAGCATAATTTGAATCTTTTCCACCAGAAAATAATACAGCATAAGACATAATTTTATATTTAAAAGAGTAATCTTAATTATACTTTGTTATGACTACTAAACTAACAGAAAAAGTTCTTGAATTAATGAATAAGCCAGAGCAAATTAGAAATATTGGAATCATAGCTCACATACATCATGGAAAAACAACGTTAACGGACAATTTATTAGCTGGAGCAGGTATGTTAGCGGAAGATTTAGCTGGAGAGGCAATGTTTACGTGGTGGCATGAAACTGAAAGACAAAGAGAAATGACAGTTTATGGAGCTGCAGTTTCTATGGTTCACTCTTATGAAGGAAAAGAGTATTTAATAAATTTAATAGATACTCCAGGACATGTAGAATTTTCTGGTCAAGTTACAAGAGCTTGCAGAGCTATAGATGGTGCTATAGTAGTTGTAGATTTTGTAGATGGCGTAATGCCACAAACAGAATCGGTTTTAAGAACAGCTTTAAAAGAATATGTAAAACCAGTATTATTTATAAATAAAACAGACAGAGCAATAACAGAATTGAAATTACCTCCAGAAAAAATAGTTGAAAGAATAGGAAAAATAGTTATCGAAGTTAATAGATTAATTGAAAAATATGCTCCAGTAGAATTTAAAGATAAATGGAAGGTAAGTGTTCAAGATGGTACTGTTGCTTTTGGTTCTGCAAAATATCACTGGGCCTTGTCTTTCCCATATATGAAAAAAAATAATGTTTCTTTTAAAGATATAATTGAAATATATAATGAAGCTAAGGATAATAAAGAGTTATTAAAAGAATTAATGAGACAAAAAGCTCCGGTAGCACAAGTAGTATTAGATATGGTAGTAAGACATTTGCCTTCTCCAGTTGAAGCTCAGAAATATAGAATAAAAAAGATATGGAAAGGTTCTATAGAATCTGATATTGGTAAAGCTATGATGAATCTTGATCCAAATGGACCAACAATAATAAATGTTACTAATGTTATAATTGATAAAATTTCTAAACAAGAATTAGCAACGGCAAGAATATTTTCTGGAACACTAAGAAAGGGAGATGAAGTTTATCTTGCATCTCAAAACAGAAAAGTAAAGTTACAACAGTTAGCTATATGGAAGGGAATTCAAAGAATTCCTATAGAAGAAATAAAAGCTGGAAATATAGTGGCAATTTTGGGAGTCAGAGGATTGTATGCTGGTGAAACTTTAATTGGAAATGTTCAAAATCCAGAAACAGTTGAAACATTTGAGGATATAAAACATTGGCTAGAGCCGGTAGTTACAAAGTCTTTTGAACCTAAAAATCCAAATGATTTATCCAAATTAATAGAAACTCTAAAATTACTTGAGAGAGAAGATCCTACGATAAAAGTAGAAATAAATCAAGAAACTGGAGAAATATTAGTATCTGGTTTGGGAGATTTGCATTTACAAATAATAGAATATAGAGTAGTTAATGATTTTGGTGTAGAAGTAACAACAGGTAACCCAATTGTTGTTTATAGAGAATCTGTTAGTAAACCTTCACAAGTTTATGAAGGAAAATCGCCAAATAAGCATAATAAGATCTATATACAAGTAGAACCGTTACCATATGAAATATATCAAAAAATTAAAGAGTATGTTAGAGAAGGAAAGTTACCAGAAGGAAGAATAAAGAAAGAGGATGTTTGGAAAGTATTAGTGGAGACGGGATTAGATAAAGAAGAAGCAAGAAGAGTGCAAATGATATATAATGGCTGTTTATTCATAGATATGACTAGAGGAATTGTGCATCTTCCTGAAGTTATAGAATCTATTATTACTGCTTTTAAGGAAGTTGTAGAAAGAGGACCAATAGCATGGGAACCATGTGTTATGTTAAAAGTAAAATTAATAGATGCTGTTTTGCATGAAGATGCAATACATAGAGGACCAGCGCAAATAATACCAGCAACTAAAGATGCTATTAAAGCAGCAATATTGGAAAATCCAATAATATATGAACCATTACAGATAATAAGAGTTGATACTCCCCCAGAAACTGTAGGAGATGTAGTTTCATTGATTTCATCAAGAAGAGGACAAGTAATTAGTATGGATATAGAAGAAGATAGAGCAATAATAAAGGCAAAAATTCCTGTAGCAAATATGTTTGGATTTACGGACGAATTGAGAAGTATAACTTCTGGAAGGGGAGTTTGGTATTTAGAAGACCAAGTATTTGAAAGATTACCCAAGGAACTAGAGGAAAATGTTATTAAGGAAATAAGAAAAAGAAAAGGAATTCCAGAAGGCGTTCACTAATCTTTATATTTTTGGTTGAATTATTTCTATGAAATAAAGGTAGGTTATATAACAAAGAGGTAAAATTACTAAATAAAAGAATAAAAGTTGATTTAGTATAGCGATGTTTCCCGAAACATAAGAAATTATAAAAGAAATAATTAATAAAATTAGTGGAAACATTGCAAAAATAAATGAGTAAAGTGTTATTAATGTATTTATTTTCTCGTTATAGTTTTTTAGTAATATTTCATAATCTTTTATAGAATTTTTAGAATATACTTTAACAAATTCTAAGATACTCCCTCCACTTTTAATTGTAGAGTAAAGACCATATAAAAATTCTTTTAATTTATATGATGGAGTTTTACTTGCTAATATTAATAATGCATTAATTAAATCATAACCCAAAACATCAATTAAGTTTATTAAAAATTTTAATTCATTACATAAATTTCCAAATTCTTTTCTCTTAGCTAAAAATCTAAAAACATCTATTATGTTAGAATTTGAGCTAATATAAACATAAAAATAAAGAGAAAAAAGAGGAATATTTATATCTATTTCTCTTTTATAATCTTCTCTTGCTAAAATTGGATAAATGTAGAAGTAAAATATTGTTAAAAAGAAAACAAAAATACCAAAAAGAACTGATATCAAAATTATTACTATATCTAAAAAATTTGTAATAAGATAAATTATAAATAATATAGATAGTGTAGATAGAGTAAATGTGACAATAGAAAATATAAAAACGAAATTTACATATTTTTCAAAATCGTATTTTTTGAAATAAGTGTATGCAAGCAAATTTTTATTATCTTTATAAAATTTTTTTATTTGTTCTTTTAATTTTTGCATTATTACTTTATTTTACTAAGTAAAGCCTCTTTATCCGTATAATACAATTTAAATATTTCAGATATTCTATCAAAATCTCTTATATTTTTCTTTACTAAAAATTTAATAACTTTTTCTTTTTCTTTAATATCTTCTAACATAGTTTTTTCTTTTAATCCACTTTTATCTTTTAATTTGTATTGTAATAAGCTTCCCTCTATTGTGGTATAAAAATCATCGGTAAAAGGATCCCATTTACAGATAACAAAACTATTAATTTCTTTGTTTTTTTCCGGTTTTCCTATTTCTACAATTTCTCTTATTCTTCTAGCAGATGGGGAAATATGAGCAGCTTTTGTAATAAAAACAATTACATCAATAAGGTTAATGTATTCTCTAGGTATTTTTATGGGATCTGCCTCTAGTCTTTTTATAAGTGATATTAAACTATCAGCATGTATTGTAGCTAAGGTAGCATGTCCAGATGCCATTGCCTGAAACATAACATACGCTTCCTTACCTCTGACTTCACCAACTATTAAATAATTCGGATTTTGTCTCATAGCCTCTTTTAATAAATCATACGTAGATATTTCCCCATAAACAGAATTGCCTATAATTATTCCTCTTCTGCTTAATGTAGGAATCCAATTTTCTTGATATAATTTTAACTCTCTTGTATCTTCAATTGAAATTATTTTTGATCTTGGTGGTATAAATAAGGATAGAATATTTAATAATGTTGTTTTTCCAGATGATGTTCCTCCAGCGACTAAGATATTAGCATTATTTTCTATTGTCCACCAAAGATATGCTGCAATTTCTATAGACATAGTATTCAATCTTATTAAATCGGTTATAGTTAATAAACTTTTTCTAAATTTTCTAATTGTAAAAGTAGGACCTCTGGTTGTAATTTCCTTTGAATATGTAGCATTAACTCTAGATCCATCAGGTAATGTTGCATCTAAAATTGGATCAAAGTAAGATATTAATTTTCCAGTTTTTTGAGCAATCTTAAGTATTAAATTATCTAATTCTTCCTTAGAAAACATTATGTTTGTTTTTAATATTCCAAATTTGCTATGATTTACAAAAACATAGCTATCATAACCATCACATGATATATCTTCTATGAAAATATCATGAAACAAAGGTTCTATTTTTTCTAATCCAATTAAATCTCTCCATAAATAATAATATATTTTTAATATTTCTTTTTCATTTAATTTAATCTTATTTCTGTTTAAATAACTAACTAGTTCTTTTAATATAGCTAATTCTTTGTTTATGTTCAAAAATTTATCAGGATCAGAATAAAAAGAATCTATTATATTACTTTTGATATTTTTTATCAATTCTTCTTCTTTTTTAGATAGTTCGGGCTCTAATACATTGTAAATGATGTCTTCAGATAAAAGATCATAATATATGTGAGCATATGCAAAATTTGGTATTAAAACATAAGTTATATTTATTTTTTCTTTTTCTTTTGGCAATTCTAAAGAAGGAATTTTTTTCTCAGATTTTATATAA
>JAWBIX010000019.1:0-7095 GCA_038833255.1 Nanopusillaceae archaeon
TTAGTGTCATTATCATTGCTAAAGCAATATCATCTTCTAATGTAACATTTTCATAATATCTAATTCCTCCTTTGTATGGTCCTAAAAAATTATTGTGTTGAACTCTGTATGCTTCAAAAACTTTTAAACCTTTAGATGTTTTTATTGGAATGTTTACATGCAAAATCCTTTGAGGTTTTAAAATTAACTCTTCAAAATCCTTTGGATAATTATTTAATTCTATCCCTCTTCTATATGTTTTTATTACATTTTCTAACATCGAAACCATAAATATCAACTAAATATTTAACTTTTCTGGTTTAAATACTTTTCTATAGTTTATATTTATTCCATAAATAACTCTATTATTTATGGAGTATTATCCAAGAAAAATAGAGGAAAAATTGGAGAGATGGATAAATAGAGATGAATATATAATTATTAAGGGTCCTAGACAATCCGGAAAAACAACTCTTTTGCTCCACTTAAAAGAAATTCTTGAAAATAGTGAATACATAAGTCTAGAGGATTTTGAATTAAGAGAGGCTTTTCAAAAAAATTTTAAAGAAGCATTAAAAAGATTTATTCCTAAAAACAGAGAGAAAAAAATATTGCTAATAGATGAAGCGCAATATGTTAAAGACATAGGAAGTAAATTAAAATATATCTATGATTTTTATAAAGATGTTTTAAAGGTTATAGTTACTGGTTCTGGTTCTTTTGATATAAAAGTAGAAATAGGGAAACATTTAGTTGGAAGAGCTATATATTTGGAACTTTTGCCACTTAGCTTTGAAGAATTTATTTTATGGAAAGCAAAAGATTTATACGAAATATTCAAAGATTATATAAATTCTATTTTTAACTTTATAGAAACTCAAAAGTTAGATGTAGAGCCTGTTTTTGAAAAAGAATTTTACAATTTGATGCAGGAATATATAATTTTTGGTTCTTATCCAGCTATAGTTAAAGAGAATGATGAAAAAATAAAAAAAGAGCTACTCGAAAATTTAATTAGAATGTACATAGAAAGAGATATATTTTATTTTTTGGGAATTAGAAATATTGAAAAATTTAACAACCTTATGAAATTTTTGAGTTTCAATGTCGGAAATCTTCTTAATCTTTCATCAATATCTCAAGATTTAAGAATAGACTATAAAACATTAGAAAATTACTTAGAAACTCTTGTACAAACATATACAATTTCTTTACTTTCGCCTTTTTATAAAAATGTAGTTACTGAAATTAAAAAATCTAAGAAAGTTTATTTTTTGGATACTGGATTAAGAAATGTTTTGATTTCAGATTTTAGAGAATTGGAAAATAGAATTGATAATGGTAGATTATTAGAAAATTTTGTATATATTCAGCTAAGGAACTATTTTAATAAAATAAACTTTTGGAGAACTACAGGAAGCAATGAAATAGATTTCATAGTACAAAAAGATTATGAAATAATTCCAATAGAGGTTAAATTTAGAGAGAGTAAAATAAGCAAAGGTTTTGTTAACTTTTTAAAAGTTTATAAGCCAAAGGTTGCAATAGTTTTTACTCTTGGAAAATTTGGAATAACTGAAATAAATAAGACAAAAATTGCATTCGTTCCGCACTACTTTATATAATCGCTAATATCATTACTTCTTAAGCTATTGAAATCTTCTGTTTGAATAAAGAACAAATACTTGAAGTAAACATTACTAAAATTAAACCATACTTAAATTTTAGTCATGCCGAAATTTAACCATGGTTAAATTTTGGTAATGTTTATTGTTAAAATTAAATATCTATAAAGAAAAATTAAGTTTTATTCTTCTGAAGAAATATATATTATTATGATAATAGCAAGCAAAATACTAACTGATGTTTCTGCCCTTATACTTTCAAGAGAACTTCACGAAAAAAGAATAGAAAAAAGAGAATATTTGGATAAATTAAACGAATTACTAGAAAAAATATTGAAAGAAGAGAATTTAATTCAATCTTTAGACAAATACTTACTTGAATATTTAACTATTTTAGTTTCTTTAGCTATGGAAGAAAATCTTTTAATAATAAACGTTTCAAAAGAAGATTTAGAAAAATATGAAGAATTTGTAAAAGATATACAAAATGAATTAGAAAAAAGAATTTTTGAAATCATATACTATTTTGATACATTTAGAATTTACGTAATAAAAAACAAAGGAGTATCTGGATTAATAGACTTATTGCAAAACATAGATTTTATATTTCTTTCTATCAATGTATTAAAACTTTCATTATTATCGCTTCTTTACGAAAAAGATAAAGAAAAAGTATTGAAATACGAAAATTATATAAATGAAATGATAGAAGTGTGTAAAAAATTATTGTATGAGTTAGAGGATAGAATGGAAACAGAAGCTCTAATGAAACTTTCAGAAGAATATCTAAAAGAATTTTTATAACTTCAAAATGGATAAAAACCTTAAAGGAAAAATTGTATTGATAGAATATCCTTATACAGATTTGTCTGGTAGCAAACTAAGACCGGCATTAGTTTTATATGATAGGGATTATGATGTAGTGCTTGCTTTTATTACTTCTAGGCTTTACATGTATAATGAAGAAACAGATGTGCTTATAAAAAGTGATAGCCCAGAATTTAAATCTACTGGCTTAGAAAAAGATTCTATAATTAAGCTAGATAAAATATTCACTATAAGCAAAGAAAAAATAAAGAAAATTATTGGAGAAGTTAGTGACAATCTGAAAAATGAAATAAACAGAAAACTACAAAAAATTTTAATGTTGTAGTTTGAAAAATCTATTTTTTAATTTTTTAAATTATTAAGCACGAACAAACTTTATTTTCCTAAAATCAAGATTTTCTATTAAAAATCCTATTGATCCTTTTTCTAAAAAATCTTCATAATCCCAAACATATTTAATATCTTTTTTAGTAAAAATTGAATAAAAGCTTAAAATGTTAGTATAATGAGTTACAATTACTACATTTTTATATTTCAAATTTTTTAAATATTTTTCTATAAACTTTTTTGTTCTTTTGAAAACAGAAATTACGCTTTCTCCTAGAAAAGGTTTATATTCGCAATAATGCGAGTTTTTACTCTTAAATTCTAAAAACTTTTCTGCCTTTTCTCCAAAAAACTTATAAATACCTTCGTTTCTTTCTTTTAGCAAACTGGTTTTTATTATTTTTGTATTGAATTTGATAGAAATTGCTTTGGCTAAGAATAAGCATCTTTTAGTTGGAGAAGAAAAAATTATATCTATGTTTTTAAAATGCTTTCTTAACAATGAAAATATTCTAAAAATTTGCTCGTATGTTTCTTTTAATGGTTTGTCTTTTCTTTTATCCCAAATTGGATGTCTAAGAATTATAATGTATGATGCCATAATATTTATCATTATTACTTCTTTAAGTTATTTTTAAAACAAAAATTAAAATTTAAAGATAAAGGAAGTTACATTTTCATGTTTTTGTCTTACAAAAGTTCTACTATCATAAGATCAGACGAAAAAGCATAGCTACTTTTTAATAACTCTCTTAGATAACGTAACTCATCTTCATTAATTATTTGTCTTGGATCTTGGCGATGTTTGATAACAAATTTATTTCCTTTTTTTATTATCTGAGGTATAGGATGTAATATTGGGTATAAGTTAAACCCTTTATAGTACTTATGTATTACAAAACCGTTTTCGAAGAGTTTTCGCATATATTTATAATAATTTTCTGAATAGATGATAGGATTTAATGAGATATAACCTCTAATTCCAGCAATTTTTTTAATCATTTTTATTGCTGCGTCAAAAAAACATAAAAAGTCAGCATCAAATGAAAATATTTCCAATTTGTTTTTAAATCTTTTTGGAATTCTTGAGCATAGGTCAAAAACTTCTAGTTTGAAACTTTCATGATTACTAATAACTTTTTCTATCAAATATATTAGTTCTTCGTCTATATCAAAAACATATATCTTGTTTACTATTTTTGAAATTTTTTCAGTTGTTTCTTGCTTTTGTAGAACTTCACTTTCAAGTTGAGAAATTAAAAGATAAAAACTAATGGATAGTAAATCATCATCTCCCAATATTCCTATAGTAGTGTCAAAAAGATATGAATTTGAATAGATTATTTTTATTCTCTTTATAGAAGAAACATTAGTACAATAATGTTGTTCATATGCATGTTTCAGTTTGAAATTTCTAAAAAATTTATCTCTAATTTCAGAAAAATTACGAAGAATGTTTCTCCAGTTGATTACAGAAATTGATGGAAGAGGTAAAGAAAAATTAACTTGAATATCACTTGTTAAATTTTTACCTTCTTTTGAGAGTTTTATGAGATTGTTTTCTTCAAGAAACTTTAAAAATATAGAAAGAATTCGTGAAGGTATACAACTTTCCTTTAGAAGTTTTTTATAACTTTTGTAGTTGTAAACAATCCATAATAGGTTTTGAAATTTTAGAATAGAAGGAAAATATCTAAAGAGAAGATTTTTAACATCTCTTTTTGAGAGAATGCTATCTTTATGAACTTCTAAAAATAAATTATAGGTGGTGGTTGAAGATAAAAAATTCTTATAAAGCCTTTCTATATCCCTTTTATATAGCATCCTAAGATTTCATATATATTTATTTTTTCATCTTCTGGGACTACGATTGAAGTATCATCACCAATTTCTACTTGTCTAACCTTTATTATTTCTGCATTTGGATTTATTTCTTTTAATTCTTGCATTATTAGCTGTTCTTTTAGACTATTCTTAAATATATTTGCTTTATTTAAGAAAATTATATGTGAATTTCTGAGATTATATATTCCTGGATAACTTATATAGTCCCAAGCTTCTCTTCCTAAATCAACGACAGTAATATATACATCTGGCTTTATTAGAGGCGGCTCTGTAGAACCTTTACATATTCCCCATATTACTATTTCAGTTTTTGTATTGTTTAATGTAGTGTAATCAATTCCTACATATACTGGTATGTTTAATGATAGATATGGTTTAAATTCTGAAGATTCTATAACAAATGGACTATTTTTTATATCTTCTTCGGTTTTTATTACTGAATGAGTAATAGAAGAATCAAATTTTCCATTAAATTCTGGATAAGTTGCAACTATTAATGGAATATTCTTATTTTTAAAGTAAGTCGCATAAGTAAGAGTTACTGCAGATTTACCTGCTCCTTTAGTAGAGGTAGTAATAGCTATAACTGGTTTGTTTATTTTTTTCATCATTTTTTCATAGTTAGGGAATATTACTTCAAAATTTCCAAAAACCTTTACTATATCTTTTTGGGGAACATCGGCTAAAGAAAAAATTATTCTTTCTATATTATCGCCTTTACTAATACTTGCTACTACTTCTGAGAAATCATTAAAAGTTCTTTCTATTCTAAAAGGTAGTTTATCCTTTATATTATCAACGTTTCTATTTTTATTTCTTACTATCCATACTCTCCTTTCTTCTAGGCTGTTGTAGGAGGTATGAAAGATATATGCTCTTTCTAACTCTCCTATAAAGATTTCGTTTGATCTACTCATAAATGATAAAAAACATTAAAGTATAAAAATTTTACTATTATTTTTTAATGAATTTTTAAATGTTGCATAAATTTAAGTTCGAAAAATAATAACTAGAAAAACATGTAAGATATTCTATAAGTCTTTTGTTAATTTTCGTATTTTCATATCCATATGATAACATCAAATTATATATTAGTTTTTCAAGAAAATTTTCAACTTCTCTTCTTGGATAGTTATCTCCTAATAAAAATTCTTTTTCAAATTTTTTAGATTGTTTAATTAAAACTAATTTAAGAACTTTTTGAATAAATTTAATAATTCCTACATCATTTGATGAATAAACTCTATAAATAGGAATTTTTAGCAAAAATGAGTAAGACTTCTCAAGAATATAAGTATCATAAAGATATTTTAGTATTTCTGAAGTTTTGTAGGGCTTAATAATCTCTCTTAACTCTGAAATAAATAAATCTTCTTTATTTATAACTTTTATTTTATCTGTACAAGCAAAATCAAATTTATATCCAATTTTTTCTAAGAATGTATCGAATTTTGATAATGTTATATAGTTAATTCTTTTTGTTCCCAATTTAATTGACAAATATGGGTAAATATACTCTTTATTTAATTTTTTGAGTTTTGAATAAATTAAGATATTATCATCCTCTAATCTAAATAAAAGTGGTGAAGTTTTTAGATTTTCTTTTATAAGTTTTATTACATTTCTTTTATAATTGTTAATCTGTTCTTTCTCATCTACTTCAATATAAATATCAACATCTTTATTAAATCTTCTATATTTTTTATCTACATAAGTATTAAAAGCAGTTCCACCAACAACTATAGCATTATATCCTCCTTCGTGAGATAAAATATAATAAACCGAATCAAAAAGTTTAAACAGTAATTTACCATATTCAATTTTCCAATTACTATCCATAAAAATATTACCTCTGAATGACAAAAAACTTTAAATGTAAACTTTTAATAAGTTCTTTCTGCTCTTAATTTTTAAAATATAACCCTTTGGTATTATTATTACTGCTTGCTTTATCTTTTTGTTTTCTAAGAATGAATTAATTTCGTTACTTAAATCTTCAAACACTTCTCTATCAAAATCATCGTTAATTTCGCTCTGGAAAAATGGATATGTATATCTTAAACCAAACTTAAAAATTCCAAAATATGGAGAATAGAAATAAACTTTGAAATCGCTATATTTTTTAGTAAACTTTTCTAAAGTTTTTTCATTATTTTTCCAAAGCAGATATGGAAACAAAAGAATTTTTTCATCAACATCTTTATTCATTTCTTTTAGCTTTTCTCTTGCAATCAAAACTTTTGGATTGTTTAAATCGAAGCTATCATACAAAAATATTGCTTTTTGAGATACTTTGTAAAAAGGTGTTAAATTTTTTAGAAAATCTTTAAAATCTTTGAATTGCTTAAAAGCTTTATAGAGTGCTGGATGAGAAAAAGATTTTTCTCTTAAATATTCCCATAATCTTCCTTCTATTATTGCTTGTTTTGTATTTTCCAACTCTTTTTTAATAACGTATAAATTATGAATTGCTAACAATCTTATTAACTCA
>JAWBIX010000020.1:0-6717 GCA_038833255.1 Nanopusillaceae archaeon
AATATAAAAAATATTAGAATATTAGCAAATGTTGTAGGTGGTGGAGCTCATGCAAAGTGGAGAAGTACAACAGTACAAGAATATTTAATTTCCCCTCGAATTAATGATTTAAGAGTGGCAATATTTTTAGCATCATATTATCATAAACTTTTAGGGGAAAGATTAGAATTATTAGATGAAAAATTTATGTATGGTAAAAATGATGAAGGAGCATGGACAACTTCTTTAAAAACACATACTTTATTAAATGTTTTAAGAAATTTATCTGAAAGTTTAGAAAAAGAATATTCTATAAAAATTGACATTGGTATAGATTTAGCAGCAACACATATTTTTAATAACGGTGTTTATGTGTTTGAAAATAAAAAATATAGTAAAGAAGAGTTCATAAGAACAGTTTTAGATATAATTAAAGATTATAATCTCTTTTATATTGAAGATCCTTTACATGAAGATGATTTTGAAGGATTTTCGGAAATAAATAAGGAAACAAGAGCAATAGTAGCTGGAGATGATTTAACTGTTACAAATATAGAAAGAATAGAAAAAGCAATAAAACAAAATTCTATTAAAGCAGTAATAATAAAGCCAGATCAAGCAGGTTCAATTATTAGAACAATTGAAGCTATAGAATTCTGTAAGAAAAATGATATTATTCCAATATTTTCTCATAGGTCTGGAGAAACAGAAAGCAATATTATAGCCCATTTAGCAGTTGCATTTGAAGTGCCATATGTAAAATTTGGAATTATTGGTGGAGAAAGAATTAGTAAACTTAATGAATTATTAAGAATATATGAGAAGATAGGATCTTAATTATATTTTTGGTATTTTTCTTATTAATAAACCGTCTATAGCTCTTAATATATTTCTTATTACATTTTCAGTATCTATTATTGTTTCTTTTAAATCACTTCCAATTTTTCCCTTTCCTATTTTTATTTTACTAGACGGAGACAATATATAATATTTGTCTTGAATTAAATCAATTTCTTTTTCTTCTTTTAAATTTAAACCAACATATATTATTTCTGATCTTGAAAATATTTTATCTTTTTGATTTAGATAATCAAAGTCATAAAGATAAATATCATGCCCACTAATAAATTTTATTTTATCATTAAAAAATAATCTACACTTCCAATTTTTATTATAAACATCATATGCCTGTGAAGAAACAAATATTTTATCTTTAATATTTAATATATTTTTGTTTTTTTCTAATTCAACTTCTTTATTATCTACATCTAATTTTATACCAATTCCTAAAATTTCTATCATAACAAAAATATTTAATGTAATAATTTATATCTTTTAATAAAAACTTTCATAAAATAATGGATGAATATAAGGACATAGTTTCAGAATTTTATGATAATTTAGCTGACATATACGATGATTTATATGGTGAAGAACAAAAAAATAAAATTTTAGAAATAGAAAAAATATATAATAGATTATTTTTATCTAAAATATTTGAAAAAGGATTAGATTATGGATGTGGTACAGGTATTTCTACTTCTTTCTTAGCAAAAATAGCTAAAGAGATATACATATATGATTTATCTGAAAAAATGATTCAAAAAACAAAAGAAAAAATAAAAAATGTTAAGATAATAAGGAAAGAAGAATTGGATAAATATGAAAAATTTTTTGATATAATATTATCTGTTACTGTTTTGCAAGATTCTAAAAATCCTGAAGAAGATTTAAAAATATTGGAAAAAGTTCTTAAGGATGATGGAATATTAATTTTAACTGTTTTAAAAAGAAAAGGTTTAGCATTTTGGAAACCACTTATAAAAAAATATTTTGACATTATTTGGTTTTCTGAAGAAGAAAAGGACTTTATATTTTTTTTAGTTAAGAAGCTCTTTAAATCTTAAACCATTTTCTAATATCTTCTGGAATATAAATCATGTTTTTGTTTGCCATACAATCTAAAATACCCCAAATATAATTTACTAATTCAAAAGATTTTATATAATCTTTTTTATTATAGAAATATAAACAATCCTTCCAGTAAGCTTCAATAAAGGTTTTTAATTCAAAATCAAAAAATTTTATTTTTTCAAAAACAATTTTTAATTTTTCAATTTCTCTACTTGTAATTTCTATAATTTCATTATTTATGTTCATAAAGAATATTTTTTAAATGAAGTTTATTATTAATATTTATATTGCCGCCGTAGCTCAGCGGTAGAGCATCCGGCTGTTAACCGGAGGGTCGGGGGTTCAAATCCCCCCGGCGGCGTAGATGATGAAGGGTTTTGCCGGGAAATGAACAATGATTAAGCACTCCTGGCTGATATTTTTTAATTATTTAAATAAAATTATATTATTGTGGAAAATATTGTTGAAATTTTGAAGAAAGAATTTGGAGACCTAATTGTAGGAATAAAAAAAATAAATAAAAAAGATCCAATTTTTGATGATTTTAAGTTTTTTAATGAAGAAATAAACAAATTTTTGAATAAAATTAATATAAAATTATATAAACATCAAAAAGAAACTTTAGAATTATTATACAATGGAAAAAACGTAGTTGTAACAACACCAACAGCCTCTGGAAAATCTCATATTTTTAGGTTATATATAATGGATAATTATTTAAAAAATCAAAATAAAACCTATCTTTTAATTTATCCATTAAGAGCACTATTGTATGATCAATTTGAGAAATTCCAATCTTTAATAAATCAATTTAATGAAATCTTTGAAAAAAAGATAAATTTAAAATTTGGAATTCTTTTAGGAGATTTAACTTATAAAGAAAAAGAAAAGCTGATAAAAGATAAACCCAATGTTATATTAACTACCATAGATAATTTACATTTGTTTTTATTAAAAAATCATGGAAAAATGTACTATTTTTTTAGAAATCTAGATTTAATAGTTGTTGACGAATTACATTCTTATCGTGGAGTTTTTGGTACAAATTCTGCTTATGTTTTTAAAAGATTAATTTATTTATTGAAATATTTATATAAAAACAATTTTTTTAAGTTTCTAGCTTTATCAGCAACTTTAAAAAATCCAAAAGAATTTGCTAAAAAATTATTTAGCTTAGATTTTTATACTATAAGCGAGGATTATAGTAAAAGATATGATAGATGGGTTATCGGAATAGATACTAAAAACATAGGACCAAAGGTAGTATTAAAAAGATTAATAAGAATACTTTTAGAAAATGATATAAAATCTTTAGTTTTTTTAGAATCAAAGAAAGGAGTAGAGAGATATAAAATGCTAATAGAGGATCTTGAAAAAAGTAATCTGGTTTTTACATATAAAGCAAGTTATTTAAAAGATATTAGAAAAGAAATAGAGAAGAAATTTAAAAATAATGAATATAGAATTTTAATAACTACTTCAGCCTTAGAGCTTGGAATAGATATTGGAGATGTTTCTGCAGTAGCAAATTATGGAATACCTAGAGATGGTATATTTTCTTTAATTCAAAGATTTGGAAGATCTGGTAGAACATCTAATGGACTAAATATAATAATATTCAAAAAAGATGCATTAGATTTATATTACTCATCAAATTTTGAAGAATTGTTTGAAAAAATAGAAAAAAACGATATTGAAGAACTTCCAATTAATTTGGATAATGAAAAAATAAGGGAAAAACATTTACTTTACATGATTCACGAATTTGGAAGACTACCTTTAGATCTTATTGAAGAAAAAGATAAAGAAATACTAAAAAGATTAATAGAAAAAAATTATATAAAAATAATTAAAGATAGTTTGTTTGGAAAGGAATATGTAATTCCTATAAGAAAAGTAATATATTCTGGATTAAGAAACATATCTGATAAAATTTATTATTTAATAGATATATCAGATTATGAAATTGTTAAAAATATTAAAAGAGAAGAGACTGCTTTTAAAATAGCGAATATGTTAAAATCTAAAGGAAAAATAATAGAAGAAGTAGATGAAATTGCATTTTATGAATATTTATTACCAGGAATGGTTTATTATTCCTTAGGAAAAGCATATAGATCTGTATCTTTAGTGAATATAGGAAATATAAATTTTGTTATAGTTCAAAAAGAAGAATCTGGTATAGAAACGGAACCAATTTACAATGAAGAGGTTAAAATAATAGAAAAACTTAAAGAAAAAAAATTTGGAGATTGGAAAATAAACTTAGGTATTATAGAAGTTAATAGAGAATATTTAGGATACGTAGAAAAAATAAAATATGGAGAAGAATATATGCAGAATATAATATATTATGATAATACAATTAAAAGAAAATTTATAACTAAAGCAATTTGGATAGAAATACCAAAGGAATACGAAACTATAGAAAGAGAATATCTTGAAACTCTAAAGAAAAAAATTTCAAAAATTATTTCTGAAAAGAAATATCCCATTTCCTTTGAAGATTTGTTTAATTTTTCGACTACAGTAGTTAAAGATTATTTTTATGAAAAATATAGGGGATTAGCTAGTAGAAAAATTAAGGAAATCGTAGAAAAATTTTTGTTAGATCTTAGAATTAAAGATAAAAAGCTAGCTTTTTATATTAAAAAGCTTATTGATTCTCAGACATCTTTTAGATCTGGATTACATGCAATAGAACACAATATTATTAAAATATCTCCAATAGTCACTTACATAGATTCAAGAGAATTGGGAGGTTTTTCATATCCTATTCATTCGCAAACACAAAAACCAACAATTTTTATATATGAAGGATTTGAAAATGGAGTTGGATTGGCAGAAATAATATTTGAAAATATAGAAAAACTAATATTAGAATCTAAGAAATCTTTAATTAGTTGTAAATGTTTAGATGGCTGTCCAAAATGCGTATTTTCTTCCAAGTGTGGTAATTTTAATGAATATTTGGATAAATATTCTGCAAGATTAATATATAAGAAATTTTTTAAAAATATTAAAGATTTTAAATAATTTTCATAAACAATTTTTTATGGATGTTGTATTCCCCCAAGCTAAAGAATTAAAAAATATATTAGCAGCAACAACGGCTTTTTTGTCAGAAGGTACTTTTAAAGCAAAAAATGATGGTATATTTCTAACTTCTCTAGATCCCGCAAATGTAGCAATAATTATTGTAGAAATGTATCCTAATATGTTTTTAGACTATAAATTAACAGAAGAAGAGGAAATATTTACAGTAAATCTAGAAGATCTTAAAAAAATTATTGGTAAAGCAAAAGTAAAGGAACAAATAGAATGGAGTATTGACAAGAAAAAAAATAAACTTTTAGTTTCTTTAAAAGGTAAATCAAAAAGAACATTTACCTTACCTTTAATAGAAACCGAAGGAAATATATTAGAAATACCTTCTATAGATTTGAGAATAAAATTAGAAATGGATGCAAAGGCATTTTCAGAAATAATATCCTCTGCAAAAATTATAGCAGATGAAATAAAAATAGTTACAAATCCAGATTCAAATACTGTTAGTTTTATTGCTGAAGGAGAGCTAAAAGATATGAAAATTGATATTACACCGCAAGATGAAAGTGTTCTATCAATGGAAATTCCAGCCAAAGTAACATCCAGATATTCTGTAGACTATCTTTATAAAGTAACTAAAGTAGCTACAGTATCAGATACAGTTATTATAAAGCTAGATCAGGATAAACCAATTTGGTTGGATTATAGATCGTTAGATAAATTTAAATTTGGATTTGTTCTGGCACCCAGAGAATAAAATTAAGATATATCAAAAAAATTTATTTTTTTTAGGAAAAAATCAGAAAAAATATTTGTATTTTTCAATCGAATAGCCCTATTATTAGAAAAAGGGGAAACTTATATATTATTAGAAAAAATCAACGGTCTCTAATTATAGTAATATAGAAAAATAGAGATAACTACTTCTTATTCTCAGAATTTTTTGATTTTTTATTAAAAAAGGAAAAAATTTTATAAATTATCAAACAAAATATTTATTATGGCGAGAGGTGAAAGAGGAATTCCAATGGCAGCTGTAGAAAGGTTATTAAAAGCAAGAGGGGAAAAGGCAGGAGTTGATAGAGTATCTGATAGAGCAGTAAAGTATCTAAAGCAGGCATTAGAAGATTTGGCATTTGAAATAGCACAAAGAGCAGCAGCATTAGCAAAGCATGGAAAGAGAACAACAGTAAAACCAGAAGATATAAAAATAGCAGTAAAAGGAACAGTAAAATTATAAGGCTTTATTCTTTTTTATTTTTATAATAATTACACTTTTCTTTAATTGGACAAATATTACATTTGGGTTTTAAAGGTTTACATATATTTCTTCCAAATTTTATTAAATAATAGTTTATTAAACTCCAATACTCTTTATCTAATAAAGAATATAGCTCTTTTTCGGTATCTTCAAAATTTTTTGTTTTAACAATTCCAATTCTATTTAAAACTCTATGAACATTAGAATCCACAGCAATATAATTTTTATTACAAACAATATTCAAATAAACATTAGCAACTTTTCTTCCAACTCCAGGTAGAGATCTTATATATTCTTCATCACAACTTTTGTTATAATCCCAAATTTCTGCTATTTTTTTTATCCATTTGGCTTTTTGATTATACAATCCAACATTTTTTAAATATTCTTTTATTTCATCTTCACTAGAATTTCTTATATCTTCCAAAGTTTTAAATCTATTGAAAAATTTCTCAGAAACTTTTATTGTCGTTTCTTCTCTAACTCTTATAGATATTATTGCTGTTATTAAAACT
>JAWBIX010000021.1:0-6682 GCA_038833255.1 Nanopusillaceae archaeon
TTAAATTATCTCTTAAATAAAGTGCAGAAGGAAGCAGTTCTAAAAGCATATGATATTAGTGATTATTCTTCTATTGAAGATTTTTTAATTAAATTGAAAGAGAAATATAATGTATCTACAGAGAATTGGAAAGATTTGTTATCTAGAAAAGTTTTATATGATTGGATAAATGGAAAAATAAAAGGATATTGGTTATAACCTACCTCATCTTCAGGTAACATCATTAATTGGTAGGTATATTTTTATTAATTTTTAGAAAAATATAAAAATATAAAGTATTGATGATGTCGAGGTACTCTGAAAAATGATGAAAAGAGGGTAATCTGATTAAAGAAAAGGGGCTATTATTATTGGAAATATTATTGTTGCGTCTCCCCATATATTTACGTGTTTAGCACTTTTTTTAATCTTCCCCCAGCTTATTGCTTCTTTTGTTTTAGCCCCAGATAAACTACCATCTTGTTCTATTGCTGATGAAATATAAACGGCATATTCTAGACCTCCACAAAATTGAGCCCACCAAATAACATGATGTTTAGAAATACCTCCACCCAATACTAAAGCCCCTGCTTTTTTATTTCCAAAAAATGTTTTTGCCAAAAATTTTTCATCTTCCCATATATCAACATTAAAGTCGGGATTTTCATATTTATAAAATAAAATTTGTGTTCCAACAGCTCCATCAGAAATCCCTGGTATAATTATTGGAATTTTGTTTTTGTATGACCAATATATAATACTTTCTTCTTTTTTAGGATGATCCTCCAAAGTTTCTCCAAGGTACCATATAAATTCGTATGTTCCTATTCTATCTTTTTTTTCTTCTTTTATTTTTTTGTGTACTATCTTAATTCTCTCTTTTAAGAATTTTTCTATTGTTATACCATAATTTTCAACTGGTATAAAAATATTTCCGAGTCTCATAATGTTTTTTTCTTTTAAATATATATCATCAGCATCAAAAAATCCTAAGAAATAATCCTTTTCTAATCTTGCAATATCGTGATCAAGAGTACCACAAGTAGTTATTACAATATCAAATAATTTTTTCTTAATTACTTCTTTAATTATGCCTCTGACTCCAGTAGCTACAATATCTGCTGGAAAGCTTATAACTTTAATTAAATCTTTTCTATTTAACATTTCTTCTAACACTTTATAACCTCTATATAGTTCTTGAGCTTGAAAGCCTCCAATGTTTGATAAAATATTCATAAAATCCTTAATTCTCATATTTCCGTCAATTTTAATATCTTTTACCTTTTCCATATTTTTCATAGTAAATTATATTTATAAGATTATATATGTTTTTTTAACTATGGAGATTAGTTTTGAAGATTTTTTGAAAATTGACTTGCGTGTAGGAAAAATAATTGAAATAAAGGATCATCCAAATGCAGATAAGCTATACGTTATTACAGTGGATTTGGGAGATGAAAAAAGACAAATTGTTGCTGGGCTAAAAGATCAATATACAAAAGAACAGTTATTAGGTAAAAAAATAGTAGTAGTATGTAATTTAAAACCAAAAAATATAAGAGGTATAGAATCTAAAGGAATGCTTTTAGCGGCAGAAAAGAATGGAAAAGTATCAATACTCGTTCCTGATAGAGACATAGATGTAGGAGCAAAAATTTATTAATTTTTTATCTTAAATAAAATATTTTTGTTTCATTATTTATATTACAAATTATTTTATCATCTTCATAAATACAAGAGAAAGAAATATTATTTAGTTTATTTGAATAACATTCTGTAAAACTTTTAAATTCTCCTAAAAAAGCACTATCTATTATTTCTACCGAACAATCTGCATATGCAATCAAGCTTTTATTAATTTTTTGAAAACTTCTTAAAATTTGATCACTAAGTAATCCTATAGCTACTATAAACATAAGAAAAGATACTAACATATACGTAGTTACAGTTTCGTATCTCATAGTAGTAATAAATAGGATAAAAAGTTTATAAAATTTTTTTTAAATATCGTATTAACCCCTTTTAACAATTTGGTTGTAAATATATTAAAAAAGTAAAAAAACTGTAAATCTTATTTTTTATTTGTAAAAAATCGCTTAAATGTCTTTATTTTGCCTAAAAAATCGTTTAAATTGCTTTTTCATGTTTCATTATATTTTTATAACTCACAGTAGTAATACGTAAGTATGATGGAAATGTATGGATATACTCAAAAAGCAATAGAAGAAGAGATAATTGGTGTAGAACCAGGAGAAGAATTTAAGTTGTTACCTACAATAAAAGTACTTGGTGTTGGTGGGGCTGGAAGCAATATGGCAGAATGGCTATATAAAATGGAAATTAAAGGTGCAGAAATTATAGCGGCAAATACAGATTATGCTCATTTAAGAATGGTTAAAGCTCATAAGAAAGTTTTACTTGGAAAAGAGGTAACTCGTGGATTGGGTGCTGGTGGAAATCCAATAATTGGAGTAGATGCTGCAAAATCTTCACAAAGCGAGTTAAGAAAATTATTAGAAGGTACAGATATGCTCTGGATATTATTAGGACTTGGTGGAGGAACTGGAACAGGTGCAGCACCAGTGATTGCAAAAATTGCAAAAGAAGTTGGAATACCATTAGTAGTTGCTGTAGCAACACTACCTTTTGCATCTGAAGGAAAAGTAAGGATGGAAAAGGCAGAGATGGGATTAATAGAATTAAGAAAATACTGTGATAATGTAATTTTGATAGACAACAATAAAATACTTCAATATGCTGGTAATTTACCATTGCAACAAGCATTTGGATTTGCAAATAATATAATAGGACATATGATTAAAGGTATAGTAGAAACAATTGCTACTCCATCATATATAAACTTAGATTTTGCAGATGTAAAAACAGTGTTATCTGTTGGCGGTGGAGCATCAATTGTAGGAATAGGAATATCTGATCAATCTGAAAACAGAGCAGAAACAGCAGCTAAAAGAGCTTTGGAATTGCCTTTGTTAGATGTAGATTATAATGGAGCTTCAGGTGCTTTAATACATGTAGAAGGAGGAGCAGATTTAAGATTAGATGAAGTAAATTCAGTTGCACAATATGTACAAAAATATTTGGGAGAAGATGCTTTAACAATTATGGGTGCTAGAATAACAGAATCTATGAAAGGAAAACTTAGAGCTACTGTTATTATATCTGGAGTAAAAAGCCCATATGTGTTATCAAAATGGAAGGCAGAAATAATTGAAGGAAAAGTTGTAGCTAATAAGGAATTAGGAATCGATTTCTTACTTTATTAAATTTAAAATTTTTTAAATATTTTTTTCTTAATGAAGTTTGACTTATTAGCACAAACTTTTAAAAAATTAGAATTAACTTCTGAAAAAACAGGAAAAATAAACATATTATCAAATTTTATAAAAAACTTACCTAGTGATAGTTTAAAGGAGACCTTAATGTTAATTCTTGGAACTGTCTTCTATCCATGGGAGGAAAGAAAATTAGGATTAGCAGAAAAATTAATTATCCGTGCTTTATCTGGAATTTCTGGAATAAGTAAGGAAAAAATAGAAGAAATGTTTGTAAAATATGGAGATCTAGGAATTGTAGCAGAAAAGTTGTCTATTAATAAAAAACAAAAAGTTATATTTAAAAAAGATCTTTCTATAAAAGAAGTTTATGAAACTTTCAGAGAAATAGGTAAATTAGAAGGTGAAGGAGCTATAGATAAGAAAGTAAGATTGTTATCTAATTTATTAATGCACGCTAATCCTTTAGAAGCGAAATATATTGTTAGATTGGCATTAGAAGATCTAAAAATTGGTGTTGGAGAGGGAATTATAATAGAATCTATTGCAAAAGCTTATGGATTAAATTCGGAAGGGGTAGAAATGTTATATTCTATTTATAATGATTTTGGAGAAGTTATAGAAATTATTAGAAATGAAGGAAAAAACATATTTAATAAGTTATCTCCAATAGTCGGAAGGCCGATGAGAGTTATGCTAGCTGTAAAAGCTGAAAGCATAGATGAAGCATTTAGTATTGTAGGAAGACCAGCGATTATAGAAGCGAAATATGATGGATTTAGAGTTCAGATACATAATGATACAAAAAATATTCTTTTGTGGACTAGAAGATTAGAAAATGTTACTAAACAGTTTCCAGATGTTATTTCTTTTGTATCAGAATGTTTGCCGATTGATAAATCATTTATAGTTGAAGCAGAAATAGTTGGATATGATAGAGAAAATAAAAAATATCTTCCATTTCAAAAAATATCGCAAAGAATTAAAAGAAAATATGATATCGAAAAAATGGTAAAGGAAATTCCGGTAGAATTAAGAATTTTTGATATAATTTATTATAATGGAGATAGTTTGATAAATAAGGCTTTTAAAGAAAGAAGAGAAATTTTAGAAAGGATTGTAAATCCAAAAGAGGGAAAAGCATCTTTATCTGAGGCAATATTAACATTTTCTAATTTTGAAGCTAAAGAATTTTTTGATAATTCTATTAAAAAAGGATTAGAGGGAGTGATGTTTAAAAATATAAACGCACCGTATCATCCTGGAAGAAGAGTTGGATATATGGTTAAGTTGAAGCCAGTAAAAGAAAGCTTAGATGTAGTAATTGTTGGAGCAGAATGGGGAGAAGGTAAAAGAAGCGGATGGTTGACTTCTTATATAATTGCAGTCAGAGATGAAGAAACAGGAGAACTTTTAGAAGTGGGAGAGGTTGGAAGTGGATTTAAGGAAAAAAAGGAAAGTCCAGAAGATATTACATTTGAAGATATGACAAATTTATTAAAGAATTTAATAATAAAATCTGAGGGAAAAGTAGTTATTGTTAAACCAGAGATAGTAATAGAAGTTACTTATGATGAAATACAAAAAAGTCCAAAATATTCTTCTGGATATGCGCTAAGATTTCCAAGATTTGTTAGATTAAGACCTGATAAATCTGTTAATGAAATTGATACATTAAGTAGATTAGAAGAATTGTATGAGAGACAAAAAGGATAAGTAAAAAAATTTATATAAATTTTTTATATATTATATACAACATGGTAATAAATGAAGAATTAGTTTCTAAAATTAAAGCAATTTTTGGTTTAAATACTTATGAAGCTAAAATATGGTTAGCTCTTCTTGCTAAAGGAAATGCTACAGCAAGTGAGTTGGCAGATCTTGCTGATATTCCTAGATCTAGGGCATACGATATTTTAGAATCTTTGGAGAAAAAAGGATTTACAATCATGAAATTAGGAAAACCCATTCGTTATATGGCTGTTCCCCCAAGTGATGTTATTGAAAGATTAAAAAGAAGATACGAAGATCTTTATATTACAAAAATTAAAAATTTAGATGGAATTAAAAATTCGGATATATTAAAACAATTGCAGGAAATATTTGAAAGAGGAGTAGTTAGCCTAGATATTTCCGAAAAATCAGGTACTTTAAGAGGATATCAAAATATAATTAGTCATATTGAGAGCATGATAAAAAGTGCAGAAGAAAGAGTGAATATAATTTCAACAGAAATGTTTTTTGTTAGACAAACTATGACTCTTAAACCAGTTTTTATGGGATTAAAGGATAGAGGAGTAAATGTAAATATAATAGTCCCTATAAAGGAAGAAAATGCAAAATTTGTTAAAGAAATGTTAAATTATGCTAGGATATATGATGCTGGAGATTTAAGAGGAAGGTTAATAACAGTAGATTCTGAAGAAATAATGATTATGCTATTTGATGAAAAAGAAGTTCATAGTGTTGCAGATGTTGGAGTTTGGTTATATGCTCCAGCATTTGCAAAAACAATTGATAAAATTATTGAAGATATGCTACCAAAGCTTAAGCCAGCAGAAAAAGTATTAGAAGAACTAAAGCTTTAAATTTTTTATTTCTTTTAGCAAATTATCAATAGTATTTATTAAGGGATATAAAGAAGGTTTATATATTTTATTTCCCCATTCTTCATAAAATACAACTTCTGAAAGCTTTTTTCTTTCTGGAGGTTTAGGATTTTCTTTTGGAACACCAACAGTAATTAGAGCATGTATGCTAATTTCTTTAGGGATTTTTAACAATTCTTTTATTTTGTTTTCATCAAAAGCACCAATCCAACAAGTACCTAAATTTTTTTCAGTAGCTAGAAGTAAAATATTTTCTATTGCAGCTGCAGTATTTTGTATTGCATACATTTTTCCTCTTTCACCGTAAATACTCTCAACTATTTTATCATTAGAACATACAACTATTATTACAGGGGAATTTTTTATAAATTCCTGATCTGCAAATTCTGCTATTTTTTTTATTTTATCTTTATTTTTTATTACAATAAAATACCAATTTTGTAAATTTCCTGATGACGGAGCCCAGATTGCAGCTTCGAGCAATTCATTAATATCTTCATAAGAAATATCCACATTTTCATATTTTCTTATACTTCTTCTTTGTTTTATCAAATCTATTAATCCCATTAAATTATAATTTAGACCATAGGATTAAAGGATTATATATTAGCAAGAGTATTAATATTAAAGGATTTAAATTTATTAAATAAAATAGACAATTTGTAATAATGTTAAAAATAAGCAAGATTTTCTTTTTATAAATAAATTCATATAGTAGAAGAAATATTAATGCTGGAAGTAAATAAATATTAATAAGAAACAGCAAAATTTGTATAGCAATAATTAAATTATTAATTATCT
>JAWBIX010000022.1:0-1773 GCA_038833255.1 Nanopusillaceae archaeon
CATTTATATCATTTTTTATATGAGGATAAGTATTTTGAAGAAATTAGAAAAATTTTAGATGAATATTCAAAAAAACTAAATTTTGAATATGAAATATTGAATATAGTTAAAACAGGGGATATAGCTCCTGGTGTTTATAGATATTGTATAGATTTTAAAGTAATAAAAGAATACTGAAAAATTATGGAAAAGTTTAATGAAGATTTATATTTAGAATATTATGAAATTGAAAATAGATTTATATTGGAAGATGCTTTATATATTAACAAAATAGAATATAGGAGAGATCCTTTAACTGGATTATGGGTAAGATTAAATAGAAGATTAAGTGAAAAACCAAGAAATCAAGATTATGAAATTTCTAAAAAATCTTCAGAATGTCCGTTTTGCAAAGAAAATGTGTTTAATAAAACACCTAGGCCTACTGACAGGGAGAAGTTTTTATTAGAAAAAAGTATTGCATTTCCAAGTTTATATCCATATGCAAAATATCATTTTGTCTTAGTTCCAAATTATGAAGAACATATAGAAAATTTCTCAGATTTAAAATTTGAAGATTTTTATAATTCTATTTTGCTAATAAAGGAAATTGCAGATTATGTAAACAAGAAAGATAAAGAGTATAAATACCTTTTTATAAATCTAAATAAAGGTTATTATTCTGGGGCTTCACAAGAACATTTACATTTTCAAATAATAATTGAAAATATTCCAAGGGGATTTTTTAGAAGATTTATCGAAAATTCTGAAAAATATTTTGATAAATATAAAAGATTTTTAATAGAGGACTATTTTAATTTTGAAAAAGAAATAAATAAGAGATTTATAAAAGAAGATAAGAATTATATATTAATTTCCCCTTTTGCTCCATTAAGAAATAATGAGTTATTTGGATTAATAAAATCTTTTGGTTTGTACTTTATGTCTTCTATAAATTTAAGAAGTTTTTTAGAAGAATTTTACAAATTATTAAGAATTTATGAAGATAAATTCAAGCATTTTAATTTAGTTATAATAGATAGCTCTTATATTAAAGAGGGAAAATTTTTGCCATTTTTTAGAATTGGTGAAAGATTTAAAAATGATATTGGTTTTTTAGAATTATATCATGGCGAATTTGTTATTGGAATACCTCCAGAAGATACTGCTAGAGTTTTTAGATCTGTACTTTGATACTTCTAATATATTCTCCCCAATTATCTTTAAAAATATCTGATAAAAATAACTCTACCTTTTTATAATTCCCATCAAAATTAGTTAAAATGTTATATAAATTTCTTAATACAGATTTTTTTCTATATTCTCCCAAATCTAAAATTGAAAAGAACACAGAATCTTCATATCTTATTGTCTTTTTATCATTGCAAATATATCTAACTATCGTACTTCGAGGCAGTTCTTTATATTCGTTTTCTCTTTGATAAAAAAGTAATATTTCTTCTAAAGATCGATTACCTTTATTTTCTAATATTGCCTCAATAGAAAATACTATATTTGCGTATGGCAGCGTAATTTTGCGTATATTTATTTTAAAGCATTCATCTTCGTTTAACTTAATTTCTTTTGAATATAGTAAAGTGGCTTCTTTTCTATATTTTGAATATTTTTTACAAAGATAAATAGAATATCTTTTTCTAAACATACATAATTATTATTAAAAAAGTTTAATTTTGTTTTTTTATTTTACCGTTACACTCTTTGCAAGATTTCTTGGATAATCTATAGGTAATCCTTTTTCTTTTGCAATGTAATAGGTTAATAACTGTCCTATTA
>JAWBIX010000022.1:1873-6393 GCA_038833255.1 Nanopusillaceae archaeon
TAGAATTAGAAAAAAACTAATCTTTTTTCAATAAAATATTTAAGACTATTTTTCTAATTTCTAAAAAGAAGAAGGTTATTATTGGTATTATTATAGTATACTTAAAGTGTTCTAATGATAATGGAACTGTATGAAAGAATTTTCCACCAAAATAAATTACTAAAAGCTGTAATAATAATCCTATAAATATTCCTAAGAAAATATATGGGTTTCTTTTAAAATATCTTACAGGATTTTTAAAGAAAGGTTCATCAGAAATTTCTTGAATACCTATTGGCCACTGTGAAAATACCATAGATGTAAAGCTGATAGTTATAACTAATTCGTATGGATATATTGATAATAGATGTCTATATAAGAAATAATGAGTTATGGAAAGAAATAGTGCTGTTAAAAATATTAAAAATATTTGCTTTTTTCCAAAAAACATTTCTTTTGGATTTTTTGGTGGTCTATCTAATATCTCTGCATCATGTTTTGTAAATGGATATGCCTTATCTTGAACACCATCTGTTACTAAATTAATCCAAATAGGATGTAAAGGATATATTGGTAAAGGTAATCCTGTAATAATTGCCAAGCTATTATACATAACTTCAAATAAGTTTGTAGATAAAAGATATCTTATAACTCCAGAAATATTTCTAGAAATTTTTCTACCTTCCAATATTCCATTTATTATTACTGATAAATCTTTAGATAAAATTATTGCTTTTGATGCATCTTTTGCAACTTGAGTTGAATTTTCTACAGCCAATCCAATATCAGAAATTCTTAAAGCTGGTGCATCATTAACTCCATCTCCTAAAACACCAACAATATGTCCATTATCTCTAAGAACTTTAACTATTTTATATTTATGTTCTGGTAATGCTCTGGCAACTACTGTTGTTTTTTTCAATATTTCATATAAACTTTTTTCATCTATATTTTCTATTTCTTTTCCTTCAATTGCCATATCCCCTTCACTATATATCCCAACTTTTTTAGCAATGTATTTTGCAGTTAAAATATTATCTCCAGTAACCATAATTATCTTAATTTTTGCATTTTTTGCAATTTTTATAACTTCTTCTATATTTTCTTTTGGCGGATCTATAAATCCTATTAATCCAATAATTTTTATTTTTACTTTTTCAATATCTGCAGGTATTTTATCAACAACATTATATCCAAATGCTAAAACTCTTAATCCTTTAGATGTTAATTCATCATGCAATTTATCTAGATCTGGATTTATACCGTATGACATCTTTTTCAAAGTTTCATAAGCACCTTTAATATATAATATGTGATTAAATCCTTTCTTAACTATGACTGCTGAAAATCTTTTATTTGGATCAAAGGGATGCTCCCAAACTTTTTCATATTCTTTTCTAATTTTTTTCCAATCTACTCCCTTAGATTCCACCCATTTCAATAATACCAAATCTAAAATATCTCCAGATGTCCCGTCAGATTCATTACATAATATAGAACACTCTATTAGTTTCTCTTCATCTATAGTATAATATTTATCAACTTTTAGATTTCCTGTAGTTATTGTACCTGTTTTATCTACTATTAAATATTCTATAGATCCTAAAGTTTCAACTGATGGTAAATATTTAACTAAAAATTTTCTACTTGCCAATCTTCTAGCACCAATTGCTAAAGATAATGTTATAACAATTGGTAAACCGCTTGGAATTGCAGAAATTAGCTGAGATAAAACATATAAAAACATTTTGCTGATTTCTCTTTGATATATTAAAATTCCAATTAAAAAAACTATTACAAGTAAAATTATATTTAAAGGTACCCAATATTTTGCGAAATTGTCAAATGCTTTTATTAAAGGGCTTTCTGGTGCTTTTTGAAATAAAATTTCAGATATTTTACCTATTTCAGTATTTTTTCCTGTAGCATATACTACTGCTTTTCCTTTACCTCTAAAAACTGAAGTTCCTTTAAAAATACAATTTTTTCTTTCATATATTGGAGCATTTGTAGGAAGTATTATATCTGCATCTTTTTCTACAGGATAAGATTCTCCAGTTAATATTGCTTCATTTATTTGTAAACCTACAGATTCTATTAATCTTGCATCTGCTGGAACTATATCTCCTTCTTTTATAACAATTATATCACCAGGAACTATTTCTGATGTATCTATCTCTTTTTCTATACCATTCCTTATAACTCTTGCTTTAATTTTTGTTAATTTCTTTAAAGATTCTATTGTAATTTTTGTTTTTATTTCATGATAAAATCCCAAAATTGCATTAAAAATTAATAAAGCAAATACTATTATTGATTCATAATATTTTCCAATAAAAATAGCAACAATTCCTGCCAAAAGTATAATTATTACTAAAGGATTTTTAAATTGCTTTAAAAACAAAACTAAATTGCTTTCTTTTTTTTCTTTTATTTCATTTGGACCATATTTCTTTAATCTTTCTTTTGCTTCCTCATCAGTTAAACCATCCGGAGATGTATTTAAAATATTAAATACTTCTTCTATTGGAAGATCATACATAAAAGTAATTATTTTATTTAAAAAATAAAAATTCTATATATAATTTCTGAGAATAGCTTTATTATATCTAGAAGATTTTTAAACTAGATAAAACATTGCTTTTTTCTCTATTCTTTTATTTTAGATTTCTTATAGTTTTTATTATTATCAAAAAGAGATTCTTAAAAAATTATTTGAATTTAACTTTTATATTTATGCTTCCTACATCTGCAATAGTTGGAACTTTAAATAAAGATAATTTTACATTCTCTGGAATCTTATCTTTGTTTTTTAATAAATCTACTTTTAATATATCTTTAATGTTTTGTATATAAGATTCTAAATATATTAAATTATCAGTTATTATATTTCTCTCTAGATATGGAAACCTAAAAGTAATATTTTCTGCTAATTCTTTCAAATCATTATAAATATACTTGGCATATTCTTGCGGAATATTTACTTTCAAATTTAAAAGTATATTATCTAAATTCTTAACAATAAATTCGCTTTTTTTAACTCGATATTTTGGATCTATAATTAATGTATACTCTTCTAAATATTTTGTTTTGTCTTTTTGATTTACCATATAGTTAAATGCTAATACGGCTTTTGATCTTACTTCACCTTCATAATTTTCTGAAGGCCAATAAGAGAAAAAGGTTCTATAAATCTCTTCTCTATTATTAGAAAATTTCTTCCTAGATATTTCACATATAAGCTCCGGATATTCGTCGCCATATTTATCAAAATATCTTTTTGCTATACAATTTCCGGTATAAATAGTTATCTTTTTATTTTTAGACATAAAAGAATTATGTTTAACAAATTTTATAAACCTTATATCCTAAAAAGTTACAAATTATATAGAATCTTTTTTAAACCTTATATATAATATGAAATTTCTTCAATTTTTTTAGATGGTCTTTTTTCATTTTTAACTATAATTTTAATTTTAGGTTCAAAAGAAGGTAATAATAATTTTTCTAGAAGATTTGATATATCATAATTTTTAATTGCATAATTCAAAACTACTAAAAATCCTCTTTTGAAGTTATCTAAAGGTATGTTATTGCTACAATATTCACAAATTAAATTAAATAATATTTTTGATACATAACTATTTAAGTTTAATATATCATCTATTTTCTCATCCTTATTAATATATACTGTAATTTTATCTAATTCTCTTTCAATTTTTCCTCTAATTGTTCCTTCTTTAATAATTTTATAATCACTGTATAAAGAAATTCCTATTTCAAAATGCTTTTTATTAAGACATTTCAAAGTATAACAAAGCATTGGCCATCCTACTTTCTCTTCTTCTATACATTCGTAAATTTCATTATATTTAAGCATTTCTTCTTTTATTCTATCTTCAAGGTTTTTTGTTTTCATATATATATAGACTTTATGATATGTTTAAGAATGGATTAATATATAATATGGGCCCGCGGGGATTTGAACCCCGGACCTCCGCCTCGTCAGGGCGGCATCATACCCCTAGACTACGGGCCCATATAATTTTATCTACCTTTAAATTTAACAATTAAAGGTAATACTCCCTTCTCATATTCCAATCTTGCAATTTTAATAGGACTATAGTTTATTTTCTCTAATTCCTCCTTAGATAAGTTTATTAATGGTGGTGCTCCCATAGCAATCATTAGAGCACGTGCTCCAATTAATCTTGCAATTGCAAATCTTGATTTCTCCATTTTCAGGCATATTTCAACAATTTTTTTCTTTCCTTTTTAGCTATTTCTATTAAATTACTTAATTCTTCCAATCCAATTCCCTCACTCTTTAAAAATTGTATACTATGAATATTTTCTGTTAAACCAATATTTATTATAGAATCTGCAGATCTTTCTTCATATAATGTTGGATCAATTATAAATTTATCAGATATTTTTGCAAATGTTATTGAAACTGGTATTTTTTCTAAATTTAATGGTAGGTTTTTATCTGTTTTTTTCTTGTAATTTATAACATATTTGTCCCCATCTTTTATTAACTC
>JAWBIX010000023.1:0-6327 GCA_038833255.1 Nanopusillaceae archaeon
TAAAATAGATAAATTTATAGAAATATTCGTCAAATGTCCTGTTTGTAAAAAATTAGATACACAAATAATAAAATTAGATAGAAATCTAATTCTAAAATGTGAAGCATGTGGCGCAGAATCTTCCATCGTTTACAATATTAAGAAGTGATTCTCTTGAAAATTATAAATTCCCCGCAAGGAAATATAGTTATTTTATGTGATGAAGATCTATATGGTAAAGAATTTATTAATGGAGATAAAATCTTAAAAATAACTTCATTTTATAAAGGAGAGTCTGTAAAGGGCGTTGATAAGAGTATTTTAGAAAAAGCAAATATAATAAATGCTATAGGAAAAAAATCTATAGAAATTTTAATAAAAAATGAAATAATTTCTAAAGACGAATTAAAAGAAATAAAATATATAAAGGATATTCCATATATCTTTATAGTAAAAGAATGACTTACAAAAGATTTTGTGCTAATTGTGGAAAAGAAGCTGAAAAATTAATAGAAAATTTATGCGAATCCTGTTATAATAATTTAAAAAATATTAAAAAGCCGATAAGGAAAATAAAAGTTTGTAAATATTGTAAAAAAATTTTTTATAAAAATAAAATAATAGAAAAAGAAAAATTGAATGGATTTGAAATAAAAGAATATTATTTTATATGTGAAAACTGTAAAAAAATGCATAGTAAAAGATATAACACTATTATACAAATAAGAAATTTATCTGAAAAAGAAATTACAATGTTTTTAGAATTTTTTAATAAAGAAAATATTGTAATAAAAAAGTATGATAAATTAAATGATACTTCTTTAGATTTATATGTTTTTTTAGAAAGAAAAATGTTAAAAAAGCTTGTAAAATTTATAAAAAAGGGGAATTTTAATATGAAAATAACTAGAAAGTTAAAAGCATATGATGCTCAACATAGTAAAAAAATATATACCTTAACTTTACTTATACAAAAATAAGCTAAATTTTTTAACCCTTTCGATATATAATATGGCTATGAAAGTTTACTTTGCTAAGATAGACGAAGAAGAAGAAGAAGAGGATTGGGAAGAGGAGTGGGAAGAGGAAGAATGGGGCGATGAAGAGTGGGAAGAGGATTGGGAGGAAGAGTGGGAAGAGGAAGAGGAATAAAATAAATAGGAATTTCCTCTTTCTTTTTTTATGTTATTAAAACATTAATGGGTGAAGAGGAAAAAATTTTAATACCTAAAGGAAAACAGGTTATTGGAATCATTGAAGAAGTTGTTGGATGGGCACATGCTAGAGTTAGATGTTTTGATGGAAAAGTAAGAATTTGTAGAGTCCCAAAAAAACTATCTGGAAGGGTTTGGTTAGTTAAAGGAGCATATGTTTTAGTAGATCCTTGGGAAATAGAAGGAGATAGAAAAGGAGATATTTTATATACTTATTCTTCTACTGAAATTGAATGGTTAAAGAGAAAAGGATATATTAAAATTGAAGAAATATAATAAAATTATGGGCCCGTAGTCTAGCCAGGCAGGATGTTGGGCTCCAGACCCAATGACCGGGGTTCAAATCCCCGCGGGCCCATAAAAAACTTGTAAAAATTAATTTATCTTAAATGTGCTGGATGAACTATAATTATTTTCTCTTTATTTTTATCTTTTACTAAAACTTCATAACAATCTCCCCTTCTATTAATTACTCTTCCTGTCAATCCATGAAATTTTGGATGTGGCATACCTTTATGATATGAGGGATCTATCACAATAGAAACTATGTCTCCTACGTTAAACTCTCTTAATATATTTCTTATTTTAATTTTTCCTCTATCTCTAATATTTTTTGATAATTTATCTCTACTTTTTCTTCTAGAACCCTTGCCCTTTCTATCAACCATAAGTATAACTTCTATAAATACTTTTTTATTTTTTTGTTAAGATATAAGAAAATGAATATATTAGAAATGAAGCCTATCCTTCCTGGAGAAGTTATGAAACTTTTAGAAGAATATGAAAAAGAAAGAGATTTAACTTATATAGAAGATCGTTTATTAAAATTTTTGAAAAATACAAGAAATATAGATTATGAAAATGAAAAAAGACTTTACGAAGAATTAAAATCTGTTAATATTCCTGAAGATATAAGAATAAAAATTGTTGAAATGTTACCAAAAAATGAAGAAGAACTAAAAACAATTTTATATACTTACACTTTATCAAGAAATGAAATAGAAAAAATTTTATCCATAGTCAAAAAATATATTTAATAAAAAATAAAAAATAATGAATCAAAAAAAGAAAGAGAATTTTGCAATAATATTAGATTTTCTTCCTCTTGGAGATCAATCTAAAGGAATCTCAGAGCCTACTGCTTATGCTATAGGTGTAGATTATTTTACTCTTCTTTTATTAATAACAAAACCTGGTATAAAGGTAGAGGTTTTTGAAGAAGTATATATAGGGGAAGGAAAGAGGGATAAAATAAAATCTGTATTAAAAAAAATATCTGTAAATGATTTATCTCTACTTGCTAAAGAAAATTTAGAAAAAGCTATAATAAAAATAATAGAAAAAAAGGAATCAAAATTTGTCGAATTTTTTAATAAAGCTGGTCCATTAAATTTAAAAGTTCATTCTTTAGAGCTAATTCCTGGAATTGGAAAAATAATATTAAATAGAATTTTAGAAGAAAGAGAAAAAGAGCCATTTAAATCTTTTTCAGATATAGAAAATAGAATAAAAGGACTTAAAAATATAAAGTTATTATTATGTAGAAGAATTATTGATGAATTATATGGAAATGAAAAAATAAAGCTATTTACAATTTAAAGTTATTTAATTTTGCTATTAATTTAATTAATTTTTCTTTTTTTGTAAGATCTATTCCATTTTCTTCTTTTATTTTTATAATCAATAGTTTTTTAATAAATTTTTTTCTTTTTCTAATATCTTTTGGTATATTTCTAAGATGGGATTTATTTAAATGTTTTGTATACTTTTTATTGTTTGGAAATATATGCCCACATAATGGACAAATATAAACTTCTCTATTACATCTATTAATTTTTTTTATGCTACCTATCATTATAATTTCAAATCTTAGATAAAAATAAAAATTTTATTTTTGTAACAAAAACATCATATGTTCTTTATGAAATGGTTCTAATCTAACTTTATTAATTATTTTTATTCCGTATTCTAATAATTCCTTAGTGACTTCTTCAAATATTATTTTTGATTCTTTTCTAACATCTATAGATTTTGCTTTAACTGCATAAAATGCATATCCTTTACTTTTTAAAAACAAATCTATATTATCTACAAGTATCTTTGTTTGATGGGGTTGGGCTATATCTTGATATAAAACATCTACTTTAGAAACTAAATGAATGTAATTATATGGTTTTGCTGCATCTGCCAATATAGGAACAATGTTTTTTCTATCCTTAACTACTTTCATAAGCTCAATTAGAATTCTTGCCGAAATATCTATACCATATATTATCCCTTTCCATCCAATAATATCTGAAATATGCGAAGCTGTTGTTCCGGATGCAATACCTAAATATAAGACTTTATCTCCTTCCTTTATAGGAACTTCTCCAATATTTTTCTTTATTGCTGCAGCTAATTTTGATCTATTTGCTATCCACTCTCTATACTCCTCTCCCTTATATTTTATTAATTTCTCTCCATATACTCTTTGTCCTATTACAAGATTTTTAGTATACAAAGTTCCTTTTTTATCAATATATATTCTAGGATTTTCTTTTAACGGTTTTATCATTCTTTCTTTTTAGATTTTAATTCATTAAATCTTTCCTCTAGATCTTTCATCAATTCTTCATAAATTTTTTTATCTTTTGTAAAAGCATCTACTTTAGCAGCAATAGCTATTTTAGCTGCTAGAGTTCTTGCCATTGCACCTCTAAATTTTTTAGGCAATCTTTGTATATATGGATGATTAAATATAACGCCATGTTTTGGTGGTGGGGTTTTTTTTGTTAAATGCTTAAATAATGCTTTTTCTGCACCTAAAACTTGGATTGTTGACGCTGGTAACATAGCTAACTCTTTTAATCCCCCAGCAAGAGCTATTAATCTTGCACCAATTGTTGGAGTAGCAATTTTTGATAAATTTGGACAAACTTCATCCATTAAATCCTCTATATAACTTTTTAAAGAATCTCTAAGTTTGTATAATTTTATTATTTCCTCTGCTATTTTGTTTATTTGTTCTATATCCTTTTCTTCAAAATCTCCTCCCATTGTTTTTTCTATTTTATATTCTTTCATTAATTCCTCTCTCTTTTTATTATAAACTATTTTTAAGAATTTTTCATGATCCTCTATCATTTGAGATAATTCTGGAAAATATAAGTTATATATTTCTCTAAATCTCTCTACTAACAAATTAATTATCTTATTTAAATCGTCTAAAAGCATAATTGCCTGTATTATAATACTGTCCCTAGTAATTGCTTTTGAAATAAGTTCTTTAGTCAAAAGATATATCTTCTCCTGATCTATTTTCTTTTCTTCTTCAGATATTATTTCCATCGCTTTTCTTAATTTTTCTTTATCCCATTCAACTTTATAATTTTCAATTTCTTGACCTAAAAAAATATAATCTTCTTTTATATATTTTTTAACTCTCTCTGGTAATCTTCCAGATGATAATTCTTTTAATTCTGCATCATTTAATTCTAATTCTATAAATTGTTCTTTTTCTATTTTTTCATTAAAAATATATATTCCGTTATGTCTAACAATAACATACTTCATAAAAAATATTTATTGAAAAAATAAATAAATTATTTTTTAACAACTTTCATTAATAATTTAACATCTGGTGGAATTTGCAATCTCAAAAAATTCTTTATAAATCTATCATCATAAGCCACATCTATAAATCTTTTATATATTTTCATTTGGTATGTTTCATAGATTTTTGTTCCTCTTTTTCCAAGAGTTCTCATAGATGGTACCCTCAAAATTTTTGTTGGAAGATTTACTGGTCCTCTTTTTTCAATTCCAAGCTGTTCAACTATTTTTATTATATCATTTGTAAATGAGTTTATAGAATCTAAATTCGTTCCCCAAATTTTTATTCTGAGATACATTATTTAATTAAAAAATAAAAAGGCTATTTTATTTCTACTTTCTTTTCTTTTATTTCCAATACTTGTCCTACTGCTATAGTTTTACCCATATCTCTAATTGCAAATCTTCCTAAAGATGTATTCGGAAAATCTTGATATCTTTCTGCTGCTAATGGTTTTAATGGAACTATTCTTACTATTGCTGCATCACCCGTCTTTAAAAATTGTGGATTTTTTTCTATTTCCTGACCTGTTCTAGGATCTATTTTTGCAACTATTTCTACAATTTTTGCTGGTACAGAAGCCGTATGTATGTGCAAAACTGGAGAATATCCAACAGCTATTGCTGAGGGATGCCATAATACAAATATTCTTGCAGTTAACTCTTCAACTAATTTGGGTAAAGGTTCATTTACTTTTCCTACTAAATCTCCTCTTCCAATATCTTGTTTTTCAATTCCCTTTACGTTAAATCCTATGTTATCTCCAGCTATTGCTTCTTCTATATCCTGATGATGCATTTGTATAGATTTCACTTCTCCTAAAGCCCCATTTGGTTTTTTTGAAGGTAATATTATTATCCTATCTCCAGGTTTTAATTTTCCTGACTCTACTTTTCCAACAGGAACGGTACCTACTCCTTTTATAGAGTAAACATCTTCTATGGCTAATCTAAACGGTTTGTCTACTAGTCTTGGTGGTTCTTCAAGCAAATCTAAAGCTTCATATACGGTTGGACCTGTATACCATGGCATTTTTTCAGATCTTTGAACAATGTTATCTCCGTTGTATGCAGATATAGGAATTATTGCTTTTATATTCTTATTTGGATCATATCCTATACTTTTTGCCAAATTTATAACCATTTCTTTAACTTGTTCATATCTTTTTTGATCATAATTAACTGTATCCATTTTGTTTATTGCTACAATAAATTGCGTAATTCCTAATGTTCTTATTAATAGCAAATGTTCTCTTCCTTGTCCTTCTGGTCCTAAAGCTGTTTCAGCCTCTCCAGGTTTTGCTGATACTACTAATATCGCTGCATCTGCCTGACTAGCACCAGTAATCATATTCTTAATGAAATCTCTGTGTCCTGGTAAATCTCCAAAAGTAATTTCATATTTTTTAGTTACTAGTTTATAAAATGTTGGATCTATTGTCAATCCTCTTTCTCTTTCCTCTTTAGTTTTATCCATAACAAACGCGAACTCAAATGTTTCCTTTCCTAATTGTTTCGCTAACTCTTTTAACTGGTTCAA
>JAWBIX010000024.1:0-6319 GCA_038833255.1 Nanopusillaceae archaeon
AATTCTTTGATTTTTCTAATTTATTTTTGCTAAAAAATATTTAGGAAAGAATCTTTATAATTCTTTTAATAAAAAATAATACTATAGCCCCGTCGTCTAGCGGCCTAGGATTCGGGGTTCTGGTCCCCGAGACCGGGGTTCAAATCCCCGCGGGGCTAGTAAATTTTTAAGTTTTTTTAGACAAGATTTTACATGAAAAATAAATTAGTTTTAGTTGTATTTTTACTATTTTTAAGTATTGTCACAATATTTCTAGCATTTTATCAGGATTATCAAAGAATAAAAGAAGAATTAATTATTTTAAATTTTGAGAAGGAAGAATTAATTAAAAATTTAGATAACCTAAAGAAAGAGTATTATATTTTAAATGAAAGTTATAATATTTTAAGTTATGAGAAAGAAAAACTAAATAAGAGCTTAGAAGAATTAAAAAAAGAATATTCTATTCTAAATAAAAGTTATATCTCTTTGTATAAAAACTATTCCGATTTGCTTAATAGTTATCAAGCACTAGAAAGAAAATATGAAGAATTAAGTATTAATTATTCCTTAGTTTTAGATCAATATATGAATTATTTAGAATACAAAAGTAAATTACAAAGTTATGTTTTTTATAATTTAAATTATGATTTTTCTGGCAAACTTTTTATTAGTACTATTGAAAAATATTGTATTTCGGGAAGAACGCTAAATTATCCTTGTTTAATTAGTATATTAAAAGACAAGTTTGAATTTTCATATAGAGAATTAAGAACATTTTATGATAAAGTTGATATAGAGGAGTTTATAAGAAATAAATCAGGTGATTGTAAATCTTGGTCCTTTTTTTCTGTTGCAATAATAAACTATTTTTATAGAATAGGAAAAATAGATAGTATAATTCTTTATCAACCATATCGTGGAGAAAGATTTATACTTTACTATGATGGACCTGTTTACTATTACTATCCAGATGCAAAAGATTTTATGATTGATCTTAGAAAAAGACAATATTTGTATGTTTTTTGTTATTATAATTTATCAGGATCTTCCGGACATTGTATTTCTGGAGTTTCCGATGTTATTATTAATCCAAAAAATCTTGAAACATCTGAAGTACTTTTATTTGAACCACAAGATGGAAGATATTTAGGAACTTTAAAAGAATTTTTAGTAAAAAATAGAGAAGTTTTCTTATCTCATATTTTTTTACAAAGCGGACATCTCTATTTTAGACCGCTTGATTTACTACAATGGGGAGAAGATGTATGGGTTTGGATATAAGAATAAAAAAATATTATAAAAATTTATGACACTTTTTAATATCTCCTCCGTTGCAATTATTGGTGCTTCTCCAAAAGAAGGAAAAGTTGGAAATATTATTTTGAAAAATTTTTTAGAAGATTTTAAGGGAAAAGTATATCCTGTAAATCCAAATTATAATGAAATTTATGGTTTAAAGTGTTATCCATCAATATTAGATATAGAAGATATGGTTGATTTGGTAGTAGTTGCAATTCCTGCTGAAAAAGTGCCAAAAGTTATAGAAGAATCTGGAAAGAAAAAAGTAAAGTTAGCAATAATTATTTCTGCAGGATTTTCAGAGATAGGTGAAGAAGGTAAAAAATTAGAAGAAGAGATATTGAAATATTCTAATATATATGGAATTAGAATAATTGGACCAAATTGTATGGGAATTTATGATCCATATAATGGTGTAGATACATTTTTTGTTGATAGAATTAGATTAAAAAGACCGGGAAAAGGAAAAATTGCGTTATTGTCGCAATCTGGGGCTATAGCTTTGGCATTTTTAGAATATGCAAGCTCAAAAAATATAGGAGTTTCAAAAATAATATCTTATGGTAATAAAATAGATATAGATGAAGTAGATATTCTAAAGGAATTGAAAGATGATGAAAACACAAAGTATATTTTTATTTATATGGAAGGATTAAGAAAAAATAGAGGAAAAGATTTTATAGAAATTATAAAAAGTTATGAAAAACCAATAGTAATTTTAAAGGCAGGAAAAACAAATAGAGGAAATATAGCTGCAATTTCACATACAGCATCAATGGTAGGAAATTATGATGTATATAGAAATGTTTTTGAAAGATTTAATATCATAGAGGCTAAAGATTTTCATGAATTTATGATATTTTTAAAGACTGCAAGTTATTTGTAAAATATGGTTATATATATTTATACTAACGGTGGTGGAATGGGTGTTTTAACTGCAGATTATTTAGAATCTCTTAATATTAGTTTAGAAGAAACCCCAGAAGATATTAAAATAAAATTAAAAGAAAAGCTACCAAATCTAGCATCTTTAAGAAATCCTATAGATATTACTGCTAATGCTACGGAAGATCAGTATATAGATGGTTTAAAAATACTTTTAGAAGATCCAAGAACAGAGGCAATCTTAGCGATATTGTTACCACAATTACCTCATTATACAGAAAAAATTGTTGAAAAAATAATACAAATAAGTAAAAATAAAAATACTCCAATATTTTTTGTAATTTACGGCGGAGATTATTCTTTGAAAATAAAGGAAAAATTAGAAAAATATTTTTTAGTTTTTGATACACCTGAAGAAGCTTCGAAAGCTCTGTTGTTTTATTTAAAAATAAAAAATAAATATTCTTACTAGATAGTAAATATTATAAGGTTTATAAATAAAAAGCTTATATGGGATTAGACTTAGAAAGTGATTTAAATTATATAGTTTTATTTGATAAGGGAAATCTAGATATAGAAATGAAATATTTATCATTTCAAAGTTTAGACGAAATACTAGAAAGTTTTACTAATTTTTTTATTAATTTAGAATATCTACCTACTGTTGGAAGAATTTATACAGATATTTTACTTCCTTTTAAGATAAAATACGAAAATAACAAATTAGAAGAAGATTTATTTTTTGTTAAAAAAGGATATTTATTATTTAAAAAAGTTGGAGATCCGTTAGATAATGTTGTTATTCGTGTAAAAACTTTTTATAACATTCCAATATTTTTGGAAAAAATAAAAGAAGAATCATATGTTTTACAAATCTTACTGGATGAAAATATAATACTTGATTATATTCTTGAAGGAAGAAAAGAAGTTTTCGATATTCTAAAAGTTCCTGTAACTACAGTATCTGTGGACTACTTTTCAAAATCAGATTTAAAACCAATAGAAATGAAAAATATCTATCTTTATCCAATAATAATTGAAGTTAGAAATCAAAAAGATTTCCTTAATATACTATCTAGAACAATTAGTGAAATTTATCGTCCAACTCTTTACATAATTTAGCTAAGTAATTTTCTTATTTCTTCAACTTTTTTATATAATTCCTCAATTTTTTCTTTCAGCTCCTGAATATTTATTTTACTTTGAATTCCAAATATATTTAAGTTAAATCCTTCTTTTGATAATTTTTCATAAGCCTCTAATATTATTTTTCCAGCTTTTGTTTCTCCTTTTAGATGCTTTCTTATAGAAGACTCACTTAATCCCAATTCTTCAGAAATTTTTGTTAATGACATTCCTGCTTTTTCTCTAGCTAAAGCTGCGGCAGAGATGTATAAAGAATCTATCCATGTTAATCTCTCTTCAGAATTTTTTAATATTTCTAAATTTTCTTCACTAAATAATGCTATTGCTAATAAAGCAGATTCCAATTTTCTTATTTCTTCTCTTCCAGTTGGTTTTAATGGAACTTCAGTCATTGTTCGTAGCTATCACTTTTTGTAGCCGTTGTCTGATCTTCAATTGCTTTTTTCATTTTAATTATTTCCTCTTGCTGTATATTTTCTATTTTTACATAATTTCCATATATCCTAAGATATTTATCCCAATGTATATATATCCCATTTTCTGAGATATCCATAGGATGCCTTAACATACTATGTCTAGTGTCTCTCATCTTCCAAATAATAATAGATCTATACAATTTTCCATCAATTTCATCTAAATCTAGTCTAACTATACCATCTACAGCATGCTCTACTCCAGGACCCCCAAAGCCTCTTTCTCCTACAGAAACCTGAGATATAAATATTGCTGTACATCCCATTCCAGATATAACTCTCTTTAGTAACATTACAGTTCCTCTTGCAGTTGCAGGCTTTGTCAAATATAAAGTTGATATAGAATCTATTACTACTCTTTTTGCATCTATTTCCTTAATAGCTTGTTTTAATACATCTGAGAGCTCGAAAACGTCATCTACTTGTTTTATAATATATTTCTCTCTTTGTATTGCTGTTCCAGAACCTCCAGTAAAAGCATCTATTATTGCAAATTTTCCTTCTTTTTCGAATTGTGAAATGTCCCATCCAAAATTCTTAAAACTCTTTCTAACAGCTACTGGATGTTCTTCTAATGCAACAAAAATACCATTCTCTCCTCTGATTAGACCATTATATAAAAACTGTTTACCTAAAATAGACTTTCCTGTTCCTGGACCACCAGATAATAAAACAATGCTTCTTTCTGGAATTCCACCAAATAAAATTTCATCAAATCCAGGAATATAGGTTCTTATTTTTGTTATTGTCATATAATATTACTACTTTTAAAGTTTTTAAGTTATTTCTTTATTAAACTATCTGTTATTAGTTTTAAATATTCTCTAGCTTCTTTTGAATTTTCAAAACATTTTATTATAGAATTTCCATATTTTTTAGATATTATACTAAAATTATTATTACAAAATTTACATTTAATTGATCTTTTTAATGTTTTTTTACTTCTAATTTCTCTTATAAATATTTTTTTACATATTGGACATTTTATGATACAAAACATTTTAACATGATTTGTTTAGTTCATCCAATTTATACTGACTTTTTTTAAAGTTTTCTAAAAAATATCTGCAATCTCTTTTTAAAATATATAGATTATTATAATTTTCTTTGTATGTAAATATAATAACTTCTTTACTACAAATACATCTACAAAGAGGACCAGTTTCAATTTCTTCTACAAAAATACTTCTATTAATTTTGTAGACTTTAAAATCAGTTCCACAGCAATTTGTAATTAATTTCAAAAATAAAACCGAATTAGACATTTTTACATATTCTTCTAAGTCGTTTTCATCACATTCATAAATAATATATTTAAAAGATTCTCTTTTTTGATCTTTAGTCAAAGATATTAGGTAAATTGAAAAAGATACTAAGAGAATTATCAAAAAAATTACAAAAAAATTATTATTCATCTTTTTTATAATTTTTTTTAATTTTTTTTTATTAACCATTTTATTAAATATTTTATTTGTTTTTAAATTTTTATAATTTTATATAGTTTATGATGTGGAAATGCGAAATTTGTGGTTTTATATACAAAGGAGAAAATCCTCCGGAAAAATGTCCAAAATGTGGAGCTATGAGAGAAAAGTTTAGAAAATTAAGTGAAGAGGAAGAAAAATTAATTGAAAGATCTCAACTAACAAATAGTTTGCATATACAAGCATTATTATTATTAGAAGATCTGTTAGATATTGCAGAAGCTGGAATAGAAGACAATTTGGATCCTGGATGTTATAAAATATTTCAAGAGGAGAAGAATTTTGCTATTGAAATGATACAAAAAATAAAGGCAGAATTAGAAACACACATGAAAAAAGGAAAGTTTGGATGAATTAATTAAAAAAATAGAAGAAAGTATAGAATTTTATAATTTTACTAGAGGTTCTGAATCTCAAGCAAAGATATTAAAACTAGATATAGCGAAAAAAGAAATTCATATAGAGTTTAAAGGAAGTTTTTGTCATACATGTGGTGTTAGAGACTGGATTGAAGATATGAAGTATATTTTTATTAAAAATGGAATTAAATCAGAATTACTTGATATTGAAGAAAAATCTGAAGATACTTTGATTGGAAAATTTAAAATTTTTGTTTAATTTAAGGTTTATCTAATTAATAATTTTTTCTTAATTATAATCGCTTTTATAATTGTTAAGAGAATAATACCTGAATTAATGGCGTATTTTATAATTTCTGAATGAAATTCAGGTAGTGGTAAATAAACGGAAATATTTGGCCAAAGAAAATAAATTAAAAGAATTAATATTATCGCGAAAATAACCGTTTTTATAATATACTTTATTATTTTTAAAACAATAAAAACAATTAAAAAAATTAATAAGATTATCAGAAATATTTCCATTTATTTTATTAGATTTTAGTTGTTTAAAAAATTTCTTAGCTTATAATATGGTTTATTAACATCTAACCATCATTATTTATAAATGATATCCGATTATTTGAAATGGCATATAATTCAAAAAGAAAAGAAGTCAAATATCGAGGCTTATTACATACATTGCATTATA
>JAWBIX010000025.1:0-6226 GCA_038833255.1 Nanopusillaceae archaeon
ACAAAAAGAGAATATTCAATAATGATGGGTATAATAAAGATAATTAAAGATATTTTAGAAAATGATAGAAAATATTTATCCAATATTAAAAAATAGACCTTATCAAATAGAAGTTATAGAAAAAATATTGGAAAGTTTAAATAATAAAAAATTTATTCTATTAGATTCTCCAACTGGTTCTGGAAAAACATTGATGGCTTTATGTATTGCAGATTATCTTTGGAAAAATGAAAATTCTATCACACATATTGCAGTAAGAACTAATGAACAAATAAAAAGATATTTGCAAGATTCTGAAAAAATAAAAACAAAATTAAAAATATTTCCAAATAAAAGAAAAACTTGTCCTATTTTTTGTAATTCAAATCTTTCTGGAGAAGAGATATATTGCTCTGATTGTATTTATAGAGAAAAAATTTATCCAATAGAAAAACTACTAAAAATTATTAGAAAGGTTAATTATAATTTTGAAAGGATAGCTAAAATAGAAAATAAAAAATTAAATAAAAAACCTGAAAAAATAAGATGTATATATCATTCATTTAAAAAAATAGATTCAAATATATTTATATCAACTTATCCTTATGTCTTTAACAAATATTTATTTGATTTATTATCTTTTGAAGGAGAACCAGATTTTTTAATATTAGATGAATCTCATAATCTTTTAACAACAGTAACTAATCCAATATCTTTATCTTTTAGAAAATATTTAGAAAAAGGATTTGGAAAAAGAAAAGAAGAAAATTTGATCTATAAGGAACTAAAAGAAGAACTAATAACAATATTTGATATTTTAAATGTATCTAGAGAAGATAGAATATTTCTATTAGAACAATTGAGTAATTTTTCAGATAGTTTAATTAATTATATAGAAAATTTATTAGTAAAAGTCTATAAAACTAGAGAAATTTTTGTTTTAATAGAAAAAATAAAGAGAAATATAGGAATTAAAGAAATTTCTATTAATAGGGAAGAATTGTTAGATATATTTGACAGATATAAAAAGATGTTTGAAGATATAATATTTTTTTGGGATTCTTATAAAAGAACAATATCTAAATTAGGTATAAAAATATCTAAGAAAAGGTGGAATTTAAATAAAATAATAAAACTTTATTTAAATCTAAAAGATCCCAATTTATTATGGATAATGAATGGATTTAAATTAGAAGCATATTTAACTAGATTTGATTTAATAATAAAATCTTTATTGGATTATAAAAGCATTATATTAATGTCTGGAAGTAATTTTAGCAAAAAAGATTTTTCTTTATTATATAAAATAAATCCAGACAACGTAGAATATATTAAAGTAGATATAAAACTTGGGGAAAAAGAGTATAATATAATAAACAATTTTTCTTCCAAGTATGAAAAAAGGAAGGAAAAAAGAAATATAGAAAACCTAATTGGAAATATAAGATTTTTAATAAACAACTTAGAAAAATATCAATTGTATATGTTTCCCTCAGCCGGATTTATGAATTATATTTATGATCTTTTAGATAAAGATACTAAAGAAAAAATATTTTTGGATGAAGGAAATAAGCCATTCAATACAATATTAAAAACTGATAAAAAAGCAATATTTACTTATTCTAGATCAAGATTTGTAGAAGGAGTTGAACTAATTGAAAATTCTAAATCTTTATTAAACGTTATAGTTATTGTTGGAAAACCTTATCCCCCTCCGCCAACAGTCTCAATTTTAACTTCAAAAATAATCAAGGATAATAATTTGGATTACATGACTTTTGCAGAAATTATTAAAGATATTCAAATAAGGCAAGTTATTGGGAGGGCAATTAGATTTCCAAATGATAAAGTAAAAATAATTTTTATGGATGAAAGATACAAAAAATCTGAAATAATAAAATATATTAAGTAGATCTTCTAAATTCTATAACTTTTCCACTAATTTTTTCTTTAAACAATTCATCATGAGTACACAATATTATTTGATACCCTTCTAAAGAATCTAAAAGTTCTGCTAATTGATATCTTACATTTTCATCTAGAGATTCTGTAGGCTCATCTAACATTAATACTTTAAAGTTAGGATTTATAATTGATGCTATAGCCAATCTTAAAGCCAAATCTAATATTTTTGTTTGACCTCCACTTAATCCAGCTTCATTAACATTTTTGTATAAGATTTTTCCATCTATTTCCTTAGCAATAATAATATTGAATATTTTTTCCCCAGATCTATTTATTTCTAAATCTATTTTTACATCAGAAATATCTCCATATCTATATAACCTCTTGAAAAATCTTCTAAATTCTTCAGATAATCTTAGGGTTTTTTCTTTTCTAATTCTTTCAATAAATTTTATTAAAGAGTTTTGTAGGTAATTTAATAATTGTATATTTTTTCTAATTTTTCTAATTTTTTCAATTAAAATATTATATTTTTCTAATTTCTCTAAATATATTCTGTATAGTTCTGGTTTAAAGTTTTCATATTTTTTAAGTTCTTCATCTATTTTCTTAATTTCATTTTCTAAATCAAATAAAGAGTTAAACCCTAATGATTGTAAAATTTGATTATACTTTTCAAGATTTTTTTTCATACTTTCAATTTGCGAAATTTCTTTTAATAAATTGTTTATTTCATTTTTTAAATTATTTATTTCTTGATTTAACAAATTAATTGCTCTTTCTATATCTCTAGATTTTAAATAATTAATTGTACCATTTATTATTTCATATTCTTCGAATAATCTAATTTTTTGATCAATATCTTCTATTCTTTTAGATATTGCTTCTAATTCGTTTGATAATTGATTTAAGTCTATTCCTAACTCTATTACTTTTTTATCCAAATATTGGAATCTTGTATAATCTTTTTCTAAGTTTTTTACTTCTTTTTTATAATTAAATATTTCTTTTTCGATATTTTCTTTTTCAACTTTCAAATTATTTAATTCATTTTCATATTCTAGTAAAAGATTTTTATATTCTTCGTCAATTAAAGGTTTCTTACATACAGGACAAATTTTATCTTTAGAAAATTTCAATATCTCTAAACTCTTATTAATAGTTTCTATTTTATTTTTAATTTCAATTTGTTTTTTTTCTAATTCCTCTAAGATATTCTTTTTTTCTTCATAAATTCTCTTAACATCAATAAGATTTCTATATTCTTCCAAAATATTTTTCTTTTCTTTTAAATTATTAATTTCTAACATTAATTTCAATTTATCTAATCCTTTTATTTTATTTTCTATTTCTAACAATAAACTTTTTAAAAAATCTATATCCTTATCTAATAGTTCTTTAGAATATTTATCAAATTTTAAATTATATTTTTCTGCTTTCAAATTAGATAACCTCTCGTTCAATTCATTATATCTCTCTTCTAATTCTTTCAACTTTTCTCTAATATACTTCTCTTGGGATATTTTCTTGCTATCTATTGAACTATATAAAGTTTTTAACTCTACATAGCTTTTGTATATTTCTTCTCTTCTTTTTCTAAGTAAAATAAATTCTGTATAAATTTTTTCTAATTCTTCTTTACTCAGTCCTCCAAAAATTTTATTAAATTCTTCAATATCTTTAGAAAACATTTCTTTTTCTCTTTCAAGATAGTTTAATTCTTTATTTAAATCTCTAATAACTCCCTGAACTACATCTAAATACATAGAATAAAGTTTTATATCAAATAATTCTTCCAATTTATTTGTAAATTCTACTTTTCCAGATATATTTATTAATTTACCTAAATCTCCCTGCTTTATATATAATATTTCAATAATTTTGTTTGGATTCGTTATTTTAAGTAACTCATATATTTTTCTATTTACAATATCTGGAGTTGTAGCTAAAATTTTTCCATCGCCCATTTCAATAACAGCTTTGCTTTCTCCCGATGAAGAGACAGTCCTTATTATTCTGTATACTCCTCCATTACTATCTTCCAATTCTAGAATAACTTTTAAAGATGGACTTAAATGTCTTATCAAAGATTCTATTCTATTTATATTTAAACTAGATAAAATTGCCTTATCTCCACCAAAAAGAGAAAAAATTATCGCATGAAAAATAGTAGATTTTCCAGTTCCATTTTCTCCTATAATTAAATTTTTGCTTAAATCAAAATTAATTTCTTTTGATTTATGTATTTTAAAATTTTCTAAATATAATCTTCTAACTTTCATATTAATTCTTTAAATAAAGCTTCTCTTATCCTATCCAAATTACTACTTCTATCAGAATAATATTCCTCAAATAAATATTTTATCTTGTTGTATAAGTTTAATAATTCCTTTTTGTCATTTTCAGAAATCATCATTTTATCAATTATATCTTCAAAAACAACTTTATCTTCTACTACATTTATTTCTTCAACATAATCTACAGGATATAGTTCGTCGATAATCATATATCCTAAAGCTAGTAAGTTATCTATATTTTTTCTTAATAGATCATACATGCTTCTAGAATAAAATATTTTCAACTTAATTATGCTGTCTTTACTTTTTTCTCCTATTTTATTTAAAATATCATTTATATCTTCTTCATTTTCCACTCTTTTTTCTATTATACTTATTTTTCTAACATTTAAATTAATAAAACTGTAATCTGCATCTTTAAAATAAAAAAATCCTTTATTATTTTTTTCTTCATATTCCGAAATTTCCGTTCTTTCGGTAGATCCTGGTAAAGAAACAATAGAATCTTCTTTTTTAATAAAACTATTATGAAAATGTCCAAACCCGTAGAGATCTGCTTTTGGAAAAAAATCATGATTTATAACTCTAGGATCTTTTGTATAATTTTTTATAATATCCTTAGGAACTGCTGTAGAAATTCCATGAAATAGAAATATAGAAAAACCTGTTTTATCTACTTTAACCTCCTTTAATCTTTTTTCATAAAATAGTTTTAATTCCTCTCCACCAATATTTGAAGGTTCTGAAATTCCATATATATAGAAATCTTTTATACTTTTTGGTTCTAGAGGATTTACTTCCTCTATAAGCCTAAATTTTTTTAATATTTCTATAACATTTTGTTTTTGTCCCTTATTATCATGATTTCCTTTAATAAAAAATAAAGGAATATTATTTTCTTTTAATTTAAAAAGAAGGTCTAATATCTCTAAAAAAATTTTTGATGATATTCTAAAATAGTCATCTAAAAAATCCCCAGAATGGATAATAAAATCTACTTTTTCTTTTATTGCAAAATCTACAATTTGTTTAAATGCATTCAAAAAATCTATTTTTCTTATTTCTCTATATTTTACCGGAATCTCGCAACCTAAGTGAGTATCTGAGATATGTATAAATTTCATTTAAATAAATATTAGTAAAAGATTATAAATTCTTTAAACTGTTGAAGAATTCGTTTAGAAATTTTTTAACAGATTCTTTATCTTTTTTATAAGAATCTATACTAATTTTTAAGTGAAAGACATTTTCCCCATACATGGGAAAAATCCTATTCTCTTTTAATAAAGCCTCTTTATCAAATCTTATATAAACATTACAATTTTCATCAAAATTTATTTCTTCTAAAAACCTATTTATACTATCTAATCTTTTTAAAATATTTTTTAAAAATATTTTTATAGAATTTTTATCTTTAATTTTTGCGGAAATGAAATATATATTAGAGCTAATTAAACCTTGTCCTTTATTTTCATAAATCTCTATTTTTTCTTTATTTATGCCCTCTAATAATTCTAAAAATTTTTGTTTTATTTTTTCATAGTTTTCCCATTCATGAATTATTACACTAAACTTTATTTCTGAGATTTTCATAAAAAAATAAAAATTTTTATTTTCTTAAGAATTTCTTATTATTTATGAAGAATCAGGGTTTACCATTTAGTACAATTGTACTTGCAGTAATTTCAGTTTTAATATTAGTATTAATAGTGTTTTTTGTAACTGGCAGTTTTCCAAGATTAATTGGACCAATACCGCGATATGCAGAAGAAACTCAAAAAATAAGAGCACAATGCAGTGCTTTATTAAATGATATTCATCAAAGATTGCTATTAGCTAGATATCCTAGGGTTTATGATATAGAAAATGCCTTTATAAATTCTGAATATTGCTCAAGAACTTTTAGATTAGAAGATAAGAATGTTTATTGTTATAGTGCAGAAATCGGAGTACATGGAAGGTTTACAGTATATACAGATGCTGGAACACCAGTTACTTGTTTCTCAAATACCAACGGCTGTTTTTGCTCATAGATTTTTTATTTT
>JAWBIX010000026.1:0-6007 GCA_038833255.1 Nanopusillaceae archaeon
TCATTTATCTTTTCATTTTTAATAGTATTTTTATCAATTGGAATATTAGAAAAAATAGATAAAAAATATTTTATGGTTTTGAACAGAATTTTTGGTTTAATACTCTTGGCTATAGCTATAGAAATTTTATTTTCTACAATAAAATTATGATATTATTACACAGAAAAAGTGGAAAAAGAATATATATCAAAGAAATAAAAGACATAAATACGCATTGGGGAATAATAAAGAAAGAAGATCTTGAAAAAGCAAAGCCTTACGATATTTTAAAATCTCATTTAAATGAAGAATTCTTAGTTATAGAAGATAACATAATAGATTTATTAAAATTCTTAAAAAGAAAAACTCAATCAACACATCCAAAAGATTTTGGACTTTTAGTTTCTTTGACGGGATTATCTAGTGGATGGAAGGTTGTTGAATTAGGTACAGGGTCTGGAATACTTACAGCATTTTTAGCAAATATAGTAAAACCTGATGGAAAAATATATTCATATGAAAATAGAAAAGAATTTTATGATATTGCTAAAGAAAATCTGATAAAGCTAAATTTAATTGATTATGTTGAACTAAAATTAAAAGATGTAAAAGAAGGGATAGAGGAAAAAAATGTAGATTTAGTTGTTTCGGATATACCAGATCCATTTTTAATTTTAGACAATATATACGATTCTTTAAAGTTAGGAGGATATTTTGTTTCATTTTTACCAAATATTACTAGTGTATTAAAATTATTAGATAAAAATGAAAAATTTAATTTAGTTGGAGTTTATGAAAATATTTTAAGAGTTTGGAAATATGAAAAAAAAGATGTATTAAGACCGAAAAATAAACAGTTAGTTCATACAGAGTTTTTGGTATTGATGAGAAAGTTATAAGTAAAAAAGAAAATAATTTTATTATGATATCTTTAGATTATCTAAATATAAAAATAGACAAAAATTACAATCTTTTATTAGAAGATAAAATCATAAAACCAAAAATTAGAACAAAAGAAGACATGAAGGATGTTTTACTAGAATATGATGGAAAAAATGAAGATCTTTATTATATGTATAGAGGTGTTTTTTTAGAAAAAGATAGAGAAATTTTTGAAAAATACAGAATTAGACATGATATAACCCTAATTCCAGATAAGATAATTGGTAGAGAATATAATAAAACGTATGGACATTATCATCCAGGAAATTATATTGAAATATATGAAGTTTTAAATGGAAAAGCGATTTTTGTTCTTCAAAGTAGAGATTTTAAGAATTTAATAATAATGGAAGCAAAGAAGGGAGACCAAATTCTTATTTTACCTGGTTATGGACATGTAACAATCAATATTGGTAAAGAGCCATTAATTTTAAGCAATTTAGTTTATTGGGATTTTGAATCTGATTATAGTATTTATAAAGAAAAGAAAGGAGCAATGGTTTATATAACTTTAGATGGAATAATATTCAATAAAAATTATTCAAATGACTTTTCTGTTATTAAATTAAATGGAAAAAGAATATTTGACGAAAGTATATATCTAGAATTTTTAAAAAATCCGGAAAATTTTGAGTTTTTAAAAGAATCTTTTAAAATATAGAATATGAAGAAAGTAAATAAACTAGTTTTTGGCCCTGCAGGTATACCAATTTCATCTCCAAAAAAAGATACATTAAATGGTATTATTTTTTCTTATGAAAGTCTAAATCTTGAAGGATTCGAAATGGAGTTTGTTTATGGAATCAAACTAAGAGATGATGAAGCTAAAAAAATAAGCGAATATGTAAAAGAAAAAGGAATAATTCTTACAGCTCATGCACCATATTTTATTAATTTAAATGCTATAGAAAAATCAAAAAGGGAAAAATCTATTCAAATGATAGTTGATACTGCTAAAAAAACATGGTTATCTGGAGGATATTCAATAGTTTTTCATCCAGGATGGTATATGAAATCTACAAAAGAAGAGGCATATCTTAGAGTTAAGGAAGGAATAGAAAGAGTAGTAAAAATTTTGAAAGATCTTGGAATTGAAATTTGGATAAGACCCGAAACTATGGAAGGAGAGAAAAAGTTTGGAAGTTTAGAAGAAGTTATAAGATTGTCTAAAGAGATAGAAAATGTATTACCAGTAATAGATTTTGCTCATTTAAGGTACAGATATAAAAATAAAGATATTGCTTTTTTTAGAGAAATTTTAGAAATAATAGAAAAAGAATTGGGAAAAGAGGCTTTAGAAAATTCACATATACATATGTCTGGAATAAAAATGGACAAAGCAGGAACTCATTTAAATTTGGAAGAGTCAGATATGCCTTGGAAAGAAATTTTACTATTATTAAAAGAATTTAATGTTAAAGGAATAGTAATATCAGAAAGTCCAAATATAGAAGGAGATGCTATTCTTATGATGAATTATTATAAAAATTTATAAGAGGAAATTAGTTAATTTTACATAAGCCGGCCTTGTTATAAAATATCCTACTAAAGCAGTAATTATTGTCATAAATGCAAATCCTCTAAATAAACCAAAAGCCATGCTAGGATGTAACATTGGAACAAATGCTATAATTTCTGTAAATATTGCTGTGAATACAATAAATAAAACTTTTTTTATTGATTTTTCTACCTTATATTCTCTCTTTCCTCTGAGAACATCATTTACTATAATTAAATTATCGTCCATACCTGTTGAAATTCCCAAGAATATTCCTAAAATTGCTGCAACATCTAAAGTTTGTCCAACAGCAATTGCTATAGCAACAGCCAATATGACTTCTGAAATCATTGGTATATAAATTAACAGTGAAGCAACAATATTTCTATATACAGAAAATACTAATATTCCTAGAATTGCTAGAGCAAGTATTAATGCTATTGAAAACTTGTTTAAATATTCTTTTGCAATTTGTGGAGAAATATAAGATATTTGTTCTATTTCAAATTTTGATGGCAAAGAACCACTTCCTAAAACAACTTGTAAATCTCTAGCTTTATTTAAAGCATTTTCAGAAGCCTCTCTCTGAGTGTTTCCGCTTCCAGAAACTTTTATTAGGACTTGCGTTGCTTCTACTCCTCTTAAATTAGCATCTATATACAATTCAGAAATTAATTCACCGTCTAAGTAGAAATATATTTTTTCTTTCAAATATCTTCCTCCAAGTTCTAAAGATAAAGGAATATCTCTTGTTATATTTGCAAATCTTCTGGCAGCATCTCTGTTCAATACAAGTGTGAAGTAATAAGAACAGTACCATCCAGTTATATCTCTATCACATCCTTCGAATCCAGCATATCCAGGACTAGTGAGAATATTAATAATATCTGAACCAGTAAATACAGTAATATTCATTATTTTTGCTTCAAAATGACCTTGTTGTTTTATTACATCTATTAATCTTTTTTCTGTTGTTGGAACTTGAATAACAATATATTTATCTCCAGCTGCATAAATGTTCAAAGATTTTAATCCTAGAGCATTTAATCTATCTTCTAATACTCTTTGTGCTAAATGTAAGTGATCTCTAGATATTTCTTCTAAAGATTTTAGAATTATCATATAACCACCACCAATATCAATACCAAATTTTATATTTCCTGTTATTGTTACTATAGTTTTTTCCTTAAATTCATGTATATTCTCTTCTTCTATTAAATAGTTTCCCCTATCTGTATTAACTAATATATTTCCTTTTTCAGGAATGCAAGAATAAAAATCTTGTATGTTTCTTACTTTGCAATCATTTATAGAATAAATTATAGTACCTCTTGGTATTATTGGGCTATCTTCAACTACAACTTTCATTGTAGTAATAGAATATATCAAATAAATTATTGCAATAATAGTTGAAACAAAATATATTGCAACTCTTATATCTTTAAGCAATTCCTTTAACCTTCCTAAAAACATCATTTTTTAATTATATTAAAAATATTTTTATGGTTTTCCCCTCGAGTATCCTAAAGTTACTCCCATAGCAATTAAATGTGCAACTCTAACAGGTTCGGGAATTCTTGAGTTTATAGAAGTTTTCAATATTATTTCTTTTGATTCTTCATCAGATATTCCAACATTTTGAAAATATGTAGTACCATATTTTGTATTTACAGGTTTTGGCTCTGGCAAACTTTTGATAATTTCTAATTTTTTTTCATAATTTTTTACTTTTTTTGCAGCTAATAAAAACTTTTCCATATTCGGTTTTTTTCTTACTACAGCAATAATAGGAATTCCTAATTCTTTGTTTAATCTTTTCATATCTATTATATTAAATCCGGCAAAGGAAATTCCATTTGTCATTATTAATCTTATTTGATGTTTATGTGTAGTTCTAGATATCATTTCTATGATCTTATCTGTAACGTCATCTCCATCAACCTCTATATAATTTGATAACACACCATCTATTTGTTTATAACCTCTCATAATGACACCAACCATTAAGCTTTTTTTATCTCTATATTTATCAAAAAATCCATCATCTATTCCTACAATTCTTATTTCATTTTTAATCATTCTTCAAATTCAATTACATCTGCTACTCTTATATTAAATCTGTCTTCTACCTTTTCTTTTTCTATTTTTTCTTTCTTTATTATTTTTTCACCAATAATTTTTTCTATTTTTTTAGCCAATTCTAAAGATGGTACAATTTTTCCCTCTTCTATACTTTTATAAAGATTTTCCTTAATTCCCAATAGTTTTGCCATATCTTTTTGTTTTAATTTTTTACTTTCTCTGTATTTTTTAAGTTTTTCATGAAAATTATCTTCTATAAATTCTTCTTCTAAAGATAAATCTCTTTTTTTACTTTCAAGATTAGTTTTTTTAATTATTTCAACATCTTTTTTTATTTTTAGGTTTTTAAAACAGTTTTCGCAAATATTTATTAATGCTCCTTCTAAAAAAACTTTTCTAGAAGATTTATTTATTCCACAAATCTCACAAATCATTTTAATATTTTTTTAATTTCTTCTTTATATTCTAAAGTTAAGATTATTCCAATAAATAATCCTAAAGATATTGCAACTACTATTAGGAATATACTTAAGACAGTATAGAAAATATAGGTAGGTAAATTTACTATTTCTAATGCCCATATAAAGAAAATATATATTGTTAATCCTCTTGATAGATTTAAAACAATCTTCTTATCTGTTATAGATCTTAGATATCTTTCTAAAATTGCTGAAACTATAAAACCAATAGACAACACTATAATTATTTTATAAAGCATGTTTAAATATGAGAATAAAATTGCCATTATTAAATTAATCCTTTCTAGGCCAAGAATTATAAAATAAAAATATATGTAATATTTTAACAAATTTCTAATGTAAATTGATGGTTTTATATTAAAGAAAGCATTTTCTATATTATTTTTTTTAAAAATATCATCTAACTTTATATAAGACAAAATAATTCTAGCAAAAAAATCTAAGAATCTACCTATAATATAACCAAGAGTAGCTATAAGTATAAATAAAACTATATTTGACGCATATATTGGGGTGTTTGCTATAAATGTTATGATAGGTAAAGTTATTTCTTTATAAACTATTTCTAAAATATCTGTAATAATATCCATACTTTTTAAACTAATTAAAAATTTATTAGTATAAAATCAAATAATATGGGCCCGTGGCTCAGTGGCGGAGCGCCCGGCTGATAACCGGGAGGTCGGGGGTTCAATTCCCCCCGGGCCCACTTAGATAATTTAAATTATCTAAAAAATAAAAATAAATTTATGAGGATTGTTGATGCTAAAGCAAGAATTGTTTTAAATTCTAGGGGAGATCCAGCAATTGAAGTTGAAATAAATGGTCTTTCAGAGTCAGTTCCTTCTGGAGCAAGTAAAGGATCTTATGAAGCAAATAAAATAGATGTAGAGGAAGCGATAAAATTATTTAATTCCGAACTAGTAGATTTATTAAAAACATATGACATCCAAACTTTGGGAGATTTAAAAAATTTTGAAAATGATCTAGAATTAATTGGTGGAATTAAAAAATATGGAAGCAATCT
>JAWBIX010000027.1:0-5603 GCA_038833255.1 Nanopusillaceae archaeon
CATGGCCTAAAAAAACTTGCCTACAACACATTTTTTCTATTTGCAACTCTTCAAATGCTTCTCTAGGACTTTTACCACTCTTTAACAACTCTTTATATTTAAACCATAAATGTCCTATTGGTTTTCCACAACTGAAACATCTAATAGGAAAGATCATTTTTATTTATTTAAAAAATTTTTTATAAACTTATTTACTTGTGATTATACGTAAAACATCACGATGTTTTAATTCATAATCTTTTCCGAATGATTTCTTAGTTCTCATATCTATAACTCTAACAAAATTTTCTGCTATTTCAGAGTGTATTTTTAATGCAAGATCTATAGCTTTACTTCCTTTAGGTAATAAATAGCAATCTGGGAGGATATTACCTTTATTATCTGTTAAATTATCATTTGCTACTGGAAAAACAGCAATATATTTTAATACTTCAAAAACTGCCAAATCTAACAGTTTTTGAACTCCAGTACTTCCAAATTCTTTAAATATAGAGTTTTCAATAAAATCTAATGCTCTTTTTTCTCTTTCATCTAAATTACCTAAAATTTCAAAATTCCCTTCTCCAGGAATATACTTTATTTTTCTTTCTTTATCTAATTCTTTAAGTATTATTTCTGCGTATCCTGATGTAGGAACAATTACTAAATCTGGATATTTTTCTTTTAGCCTCTTCATATTTTTCTTAGCTAAATCTATATCTATATCTATTCTATTTGCAGCAATTATGATTGGTTTAGATATTTTCCTTATTTCTTTAGCTAATAAAAATAATGTTCTTTCGTCATCTAAAATAGAAACATCCTCTTCACTTATATTTAACTTTTTAAATGCAGATATAACACAGTTTATATCTACATTTAATCCAGATAAAATTTGGTGAATTTCTAATAAAACATTTTTCTTTTCATATTTTATTTTTTTAATTTCTTTTTCTAAATTTCTTTTTAAGATTTCAAAAAACCACCAATCTATTTCCTCTTCTAACCAAAAAATGTCTTTTATTGGATCATAGTTCCCTTTACCTATATATCTCCCCTCTTCATCAGTAGCCCCCACTATATCTAAAACATGTATAAGAATATCTGCTTTTCTTAAATCATCTAAAAATTTGTTTCCTAACCCTTTTCCTTTATGTGCTCCAGGGACCAATCCAGCAACATCCATAATCTTAACAGGAACAAAACGATATTTTCCTTTTATAAATCCATATCTCGGATTCGGTATTACACCAAACTCGTAACCAACTTCTTCTACTCTAACAAATCCTACTCCTTCATTCGGATTTATAGTTGTAAATGGATAATTTGCTATTTGTACATCCTGCATTGTTATTGATTTAAATATTGTAGATTTTCCAACATTTGGTTTTCCAATTAAACCTATCAGCATTTAACTTAATTACAATGAAAAATTAATAACTAGCGGGGCCGGGATTTGAACCCGGGACCTGGGGGTTATGAGCCCCCCGGGCACTCCTGGCTGCCCTACCCCGCTATAAAAATATTTACAATATAAAAATTATAAAAATTTTAAAAAATAAATAAAGAGATTCTATTTTATTTTAGCCAAAACTATTTCTATTGTAGATACTCTTCTTTTCTTATTTTCTGCTACATTTAATTCTTCTGAATCTATTTTTATATTTTTTATATCTACTTGTCCATTCAAAAACTTTTTTCTAACTATCTCTGCTACATCTATTGCTCTAGAGATGAATCTTCCTCTTGCTTTTATAACAACTTCCTTTGCTCCTTGGCTTGTAAATTGCATTACTACGGCCGTTACATAATTCATAAAAGGTTTATTTCCGATATATACAACACCTGCTTCAGCCATCATGAAGTTTGTAACTTTTTAATTTTTCTTGTTATATAGCCGGCCAACATATTTCTTAATCTTTTAGATGGTATATCCGCAATAATTTCTAAAATTTTTCTATTTTTGTTATAGTCTTTTGAAAAGAATTCAGAATACTTCAAAAATATTTGTTCTGCTATTCTTCTAAATTTACTATGAAGGATTCGACCCATTATACTTTAAAATTTTAAAGAAAAAATTTAAAAAATAATATTTAAAGGATGATGCATTACGCTTCTGAAAAATGATGAGTAATATTAAAACTGAAAATATAAAATTATTTTTTAAAATAATATTTATCAATGAGTAATATATATCCTGATCTTTCAATAGTAATTCTAGGCCATGTAGATCATGGAAAAACAACTTTAGCAAAATCTTTAACCGGAAAATGGTTAGCAAAACATTCTGAAGAACTAAAAAGAGGACTAACTATAAAATTAGGGTATTCTAACTTTTCTATATATAAATGTCCGACCCACGGATATTTTACAAAAAACAGATGTCCAATCTGTGGAGGAGAAAATGTTTTTATTAGAAAAATCTCGCTTTTAGATGCTCCTGGTCATGAAGCTCTACTTTCAGTTATGCTATCTGGTGCTGCCATAGTAGATGCAGGAATTTTAGTTATTGCAGCTAACGAACCGGTTCCACAACCACAAACATTAGAACATTTATTAACATTTAAGTTTTTAGGAAATAAACCTCTTTTGGTGGTACAAAATAAAATTGATCTAGTAAGTAAAGAAGAAGCAATAAAAAATTATAATAAAATTTTAGAATTTTTAAATTCTTTAGGATTTGAAAAAAATATAGAAATTATTCCAATATCAGCAATAAATGATGTTAACATAGAATATATTCTCGAATGGTTAGCAAATTTAAAAACACCACAAAGAGATTTAGATTCAGATCCTCTGTTTTTAGTAACAAGATCTTTTGATGTAAATAAACCTGGAACTCCGGTCAAAGAATTAAAAGGAGGGGTTCTTGGGGGCTCTCTAATAAAGGGAAAAATAAAACTAAATGATGAAATTGAAATTAAACCCGGCCTATATTTAAACGGTAAATGGAAAACTATAAAAACTAAAGTAAAAAATTTAATTCAAGGAGATTATAATGTTGAAGAAATAAGACCTGGTGGTACTTCAAGTATAGAAACTTATTTAGATCCTTTTCTTACAAAAGACGATACATTAGCAGGGCAAATTGTAGGATATCCTGATAAATTACCAAATATGATGGAAAAAGTTAGTTTAGTATATGAAAAAATAAGAGATACTAAAAAGGAATTAAAAGTTGACGATGACATATTAATAGTTTCCTATAATATTTCTTCTTTAGGAAAAATAGTAGAGAAACGAGAAAATGAAATAACAGTAATATTAAAAAAGCCAATATTAGCTAATTCTAATAATAAGGTTGTAATATTAGTAAAATTAAATAATAGGTGGTCGTTATACGGTATTGGATATGTCAAATGAGATATAAAATACTAATAGATACTAATTTTTTCTTTATACCATTTTACGAGAATTTTGATATCTTAGAAGAATTAAAGAGATTTTTAATCGAAAATAATATAGAATTTGAAGGCTTTTATACATTGAAAAAGAACATTTATGAAATTGAGAATAAAATAAAAATTAGCAAAAGTGTAAAAAGTAAAAAATTGTATGAACTAGTTATGGAATATATTAACAAAAACAATATTATTATACTTGAGAGTCCTGTAAATGAAAAAACAGACAGACTGTTAATTAATACTGCTTTAAATGGAAATTGGATTATTTGTACATTAGATAAACAACTCAAAAGTATTATGAAAAAACTGAAAATTCCTTATATTTCTTATAGTAATAAGAAATTATATATAAAATGGTAACTAATGCTCCGCCAGAATTTTTCGTAGCAAAAAAGAAGTTTGAAGAAGCTAAAACTCCAAAAGAAAAATTAGAGGCATTATATGAAATGCTTAGGGAGGCTCCAAAACATAAGGGCGCGTCTAATTTACTACTTTGGATTAAAAAAGAGATAGCTAAATATAAAAAAATCATAGAAGAAGAAAATAAAAGATCTTCTGGAAAATTTAAGTTAATAGAGAAATCTGGAGATTTATTAATTAGCATTCTTGGAGTAGAAAATTCTGGAAAAAGTTATTTTTTAAAAAAATTTACTAAATCTAATGTAGAAGATTCCGAAATCCCATTCTCTACTACAAACCCAGCAATAGGAACTTTATTCTATAATGGAGTTTATTATCAATTTATAGAAATTCCTTCTACATTTAAAAAGATATTTAGAACAATATTAACAATATCCGATTTTTTTATAATTATAATTGACGCTAGAAGAGACATTTCAGAGCAATTTAATAGAATAAACAAATTTTCAGAGGGAATAATTCAATTTTCTGAAGAAGAAAAGGATAATTATATAATTATATACAATAAATTTGATCATTTTCAAGATTTAAAAATTGAACACATATTAGAAAAAATATTAGAAAAATTAAATTTAATAAGAGTTTTTCCCATAAATTCTGAACATTGTGTTCTTTTGAAAAAAGATAATGCTACTGTAAAAGACTTCATAGAGAAAATAAATAAAAAATTTCTAAATTGTTTTGAATATGCAAAAATAAAAAGAAAAGATAAAGTTATCAGGGGTGGTCTTAATTTCAAATTAGAAGATAAAGATATTGTAGAACTAAAAATAAAAATTAGCTAGCTACAATAAGTGTTATTGTCCTTTCTACATAATCTAATTTTCTTAGTTTATCTATTAACATACTTCTAAGTTTGTCAAAACTTTCTACTTTTACTTTTAATATAGAATCATATTCTCCATAAACTATAGCCAAATCTAAAATCATATTATGTAACTCTTTTCTTACAAATTCTACAAATTCTTTTTCCTTTCCTGGCTTAAGATTTATTAATATATATGCTTCAATCATAATTTTCTTTCTTTTTCTAAATATTTTACTATTTCTCTTATTTCTCTCCTAGTATATTCTAATATTATCGCAACTATTCCTATCCATATCACTGCCAACCACATATATATTGCTGTTAATACGTTTGCTACTACTGAAAGTCCCTCCAATGGAAACTCAACCGCTTTTATTAATAGCAGAAAGCCAAATAATATTGTAAAAAAGTAACCAACCAGTAAAGCAACTTCTAAAAGATTTGGCATTTTAAAGTCAAATCCTGCCATAAAGTTTAATATAAAATAAATTTATTAAATTTTATGAAGGTGCTTAGTAATAAAGAAAAAAAAGAATTAATAGAAAAATTAGAAAATATTTTGAAAGTCAATTTAAATATTAAAAAAGAAAACATTTCCTTTCTTGAAGAATATGGAGCCTATATCTTAAACGATATTCCAATAGCAATAAAATATAATGATAAAATTGTTCCTACTATTTTTTTAATTGCTAACTTGGAAGTAAATTTACCTTATGTAATAGTTGATAATGGAGCTAGAGTCAAAATACTAAACGGTGCAGATGTTTTTAGGCCAGGAATAATTGAATTTGATAAAAATATTAAAAAAGATGATTTTGTTTTAATTTTATCAGAAAAGAAAGAATTACTAGGCATTGGTATCTCCCTTTTAGATTCTGAGGATATAAATAAAATTCAAAAAGGCAAAGTTATACAAACTATACATTATTATGGAGATAGAATAACAAAATTATACAAAAACTTAAATAAATGATAATATGCTTTTTTGTCTA
>JAWBIX010000028.1:0-5231 GCA_038833255.1 Nanopusillaceae archaeon
GACAAAATATTTTTTATCATTTTTAAATCTCCTTCCTCTTTTGGAAATTCTGAAAGAGTTTTTTCAATATATTCTAAAAATAATAAAAAATTAGAAATATCCGATTTTTTTACAAAATTTTTATTTAAAATGCAATAGGTATAAAAAGGATCTTTTTCTTTCATTTATATATATGTTTTAATAAAAATATATAACATATGCCGCGGTGCCCGAGTGGCCTAAGGGGGAGGGCTGCAGACCCTCTTTAATCCGGGGTTCAAATCCCCGCCGCGGCTATTCAGATTTTAATATTTCTACAGGATCTATTTTTGATGCCAAATATGCAGGAATGAATCCAGAAATAATACAAACAAAAACAGGTATTAAAAAGGAAATTAAAAATAAATCCATCCCTAAGTAAACTTTAAAGTTGTATCCATAAATTGAAAAAGCATATTCAAAAATTTTAGATCCAAATACTCCTATTAGTATTCCAAAAATGCTAGCAAAAAAGCCAATAATTATAGATTCTAATAAAAACATCTTCAGTACATGAATATTTCTCATTCCCAATGCTTTTAAAATTCCAATTTCTTTTTTTCTTTCTATAACTGAAGAAAACATTGTATTTGCTACCCCAATTGCGGATACAAGTATAGAAACTAAAGATAATAATAAAGCAAATATAGAAACAGTTCCTATGTTTTTTGAGATAGTTTCATATAAAGTTTCTATGGTAAGGATAGAATAGTCTTTTCCAAATTCTTTATCTAAGAATTTGGATATTTCATTATAACCAAGTTTATAATCTTTTAATTTTATATAAATTTGTGAAAAACCCGAAAAGTTTGTATTCATATATCTTTTGTAGTATTCATATGGAATGAAAACACCGTAATCTATAATAAAATTTCCAGTACTATTTAATATTCCAATAACAACACATTTCTTTTCATCGACAAATAAGGTATCTCCAACATTTATTTTTGAAGAAAATAAGAAATCTTGTACAGCTTTGCCTATTATCAAAACACATCTTTTATTATCTCTTAAATCAAAAAGTCTACCATAACTTAAAGAGAATCCAAAATATTCTATGTTTGAAATATAAGCAATGGGAACAACATGTGCTAATACATTTGAAGATTCATATTTATATCTTAAAGTAACAGATGTTCTGCCTATTGGTAAAATATATTTAACATTATGCAAATTTTTTAATTTATTTATTAAATTTTCAGTAAATGTATTTCTAAGATCTCTGATATTAAAGCCTAAAAAACCAAAATTAATAGATCTTCCAGCAGTTATAATTATTGCATCACTTCCTAATTTTTCAAGTTGTACCCTTACTGTATATTCTAATCCCCTAGAAATTGAAATTAAAATAAAAATTAAAGATACTCCAATGGCAATACCAATAGATGTTAAAAATGTTTGTAATCTTTTTCTAGTAATATTGTCAAAACTTATTTTTATTAAATCAAAAAACTTCATGTCTAATCTCTTCCTATTCTTTTAAATATTTTCCAAGCAATTATTAAAATTATAAGACTAATAAAAATAATCAAAACTACCATGTAGATAAAATTTGAAGTTACAATAAGATTTCTAGTTCTTATAGTTTGATTTGTAACTGTTCCTTTAGCAAATGAAAAATTAGAAATTAAATTAATGTTAGGTATTTCAATTTCATATTCTTTTTTTATTTCATTTCCGTATGATGTTAAGTAATTAGCCATTATAATAATTTTTCCTTCATTTAGTTCTAATATATTAAGGTATATTGTATAACTATCTCCAACATCTAAACTACCAATATAAAAAGAATTTGGGAAAATTATACAACTGGAGCAATTTACTTTTAATATTAAAGAATCTATTTTTGAATTTCCAAAATTTATAACATCTATTCCTACTATATTGTCCTCGATTTCTGATATAATAAATTTCAATTCAGATTTTTCTAAAATTTTTACTATAATTGGATTATAAATTATGTTCTGTTTTCCTGAAGAATCTATATAAGAAATATTAATAGGGACTATCACTTCTCCACCAGAATTAGATAAAGCATAGACTTCTATTTCAATTCTTTTTTTCTCATATGGATTTAAATTATTAATGTAAATGTAATTTTTCTTAGGTATTATCATTGACGGACTTATGAAAATAGTTATATCTTCTATTTGATCGTTTGTCGGATTGTATATTTCTAATATTATTTTTCCATTGCTTCCAGCAGTTATAGTAGGGATATCATACTTTATATTAATAGTAGAAATTAAAGGATTTACAGGTAAATTTATTATTTTTGTTTCTAAATACGAATTTTCAAGTAAATCCTTGTAAGATAAAATTGCAGAAATTGTACAATATGATATATTTATTGGGACCTTTAATGATACACTAATTAAAAACTCATCTAACAAATTTTCAATATATATTTCTGGAGATATTACAGGACATAATGATGAATTAAAATTTATTTTAAGATCTTTTGCAGGATCTCCATAATTCTTTATTTTTATATCTATTTTATTTATTTTTCCCCATTTAAAATCTGAATAGTTATATTCCAATATAATTTTTGGTGGATTTATAATGTATAGTGGATAAAGATAAGAAAAAGAAAAATCTCTAGTATAGTTATAATATCTTAGATATCCTTCTAAATATAAATAGTACATACCCGAACTACAATTTTTTATAGATATTCTTAGAGGAAAACAATAAATTCCAGAAAAAGAAAAAAGATGAATATTATAAACTTCTGGTTCTATACAGCTATCACTGACTTTTATCCAGGCTCTAAGAAAATCAACATGATTATTTTCTGAAAAACATATTGATAGAGAAATATTTGTATTTTGAGTAATTGTTTTTGGATATAATTGATGCACGCCTATATTCAAACTATTTACAGGTCTTATAAATACTATAAAAGATATCAAGATTAATAACAGTTTTAGTAATCTCATTGATTTTATTATTTTATAGAAATTTTTTTAAAAATTTACTTCTTTAGCATTTTTATAGCTTGATCTAAATTTACACCATCTCCAAGAATTTTTCCACCTCTAATTACAATTATTCTCTTGGCAGCTTCCGCTATTTTTATATCATGTGTAGCAATAATTATTGTTTTTTTTAAACCTTCATTAAGTTTTTTTAAGGTATCTATAACAATTTGAGCAGATTTTATATCTAAATTTCCTGTTGGCTCATCTGCTAATATTATTTCTGGATCATTTGCCAATGCTCTAGCTATAGCAACTCTTTGTTGTTGACCACTAGATAATTTATTTGGCCTATTATAAATAAATTCGTCCATTTCTAATAATTTTAACAGTTCTTTTACTCTCTTTTCTCTATATTTTTTTGGTTTCCCAGATATAATTAATGGAAGTTCAACATTTTCAAAAACATTTTTATGTGGTAATAAATAAAATTGTTGAAATATAAATCCTATTTTTAAATTTCTTATTTCTGCTAATTCTTTATCAGATAAATTTTTTGTATTTTTTCCAAAAACATAAACATTACCAGATGTTGGTTTATCTAAACAACCAATTAAATGTAAAAGTGTTGATTTTCCAGATCCAGAAGGACCCATAATAGCAATCATTTCTCCTTTTTCAATTTCTAAAGAAACATCATCTAATGCTTTTATTTCATAATTTCCTGTTTTATATATTTTAGTTACATTTTCTAATTTTATTATTGACATAAATAAATAAAATAAGGATATGTTTAATTTTTTAATGCCGCCGGGGGGATTTGAACCCCCGACCTCCTGGTTTCTCACAAACCCATCGTTATCTCAATACGGTTATGAGCCAGGCGCTCTGACCGCTGAGCTACGGCGGCATATTTGATTGTATATTAAGGATTATTAAAATTTCTTATATGTTAAAATATTCATGACAAAAAAAGAAAGATGGGGGATTGCATATATATATTCATCCAAAAATAATACAATAATTCATATTACTGATATAACTGGTGCAGAAACGATTGCTGTAGGTAGCGGTGGAATGGTTGTACATGCGGATAGATTGGAAGGAACTCCTACTGCGGCAATTCTTGCAGCAAAAATAGCAGCACAGAAAGCTTTAGAAAGAGGAATAACAGGTGTTCATGTTAAATTAAGAGCTCCTGGAGGACATAATGGTCCTTGGGTTCCAACAATTGCGGCACAATTTGCAATAAAAACTTTAATTACTTCTGGATTGAAAATAGGTGTTGTTGAAGACGTAACACCAATTCCACATGATGGTTGTAGAAGAAAAGGAGGAAAAAGAGGAAGAAGATTATAATCTTTTTTTAATAAATTCTATAAATTTTTCTATATCTTCTGTTTTTATAATTGCTCCAGCAGCTTTCTTATGACCTCCCCCAGAAATTCCATAATTTTCAGTAAATTCTTTTGCTATTAAACCTAGATCTATATCATCTCTAGTAGTTCTTAAAGAAACTTTCGTTGTTTTTCTTTTAAAAATAAGTTTTTTTGATGGAGTTATTCCAATAACTATTTTATTATCATAAAAAGGAGATAAAAAAGTTGATAGTAAGGAAGGTTTTTCAGCTTCAATTAGGATAAGATTCTCATCTTTACAAATAATTTTAAAATTTAGAATTCTTTTAAAGAACATATTTAGCTTTTTATAAATCCTTTTTTCTTTTATTTTATTTAATATAAAAATAATATCTTTATTAAAATCTAAATCTAAAAAATCTTCAGGATCTAAAGAGGAAAGCAAAGTAAAAAAATAATAGAAAGAAATTATTGGTAATTTTTCCTTTAAAAGATTTTTATATTCTCTTTTAAAATCATTTAGAACAACATTATCATAACTAACATCTCCTATCATCCCCATAAATGCTATTATTGAATACTTTGAAAAATCTTTAAATAAACGCTTTCCAATTCTATATACAATGCATGTTGTGCATAAATCCTCATTAAATAGAGCCTTATAATCAAAGAAAATTATATTTTCTGATAAATTTTCAGGAACATACCTATGATGATGATCTATATAAATTATTTTTTTATCTTTAGATATACTTTTTAAAATATTTTCTTTTAATGCGAGATCTAATAATATTACTTCTTTTTCATTTATATTACTAAAAATATCTTTTTTGATTTTATTTCTTTTTTTAAAAATAATTTTATGTTTTATTTCTAATTTAGATAAAATTATACTCATTAATTTTGCAGAAAATATTCCATCTAAATCATCGTC
>JAWBIX010000029.1:0-5115 GCA_038833255.1 Nanopusillaceae archaeon
AAAAATTATGAAATATTTCAAATTAGGCTATGTAATGGATTTTTTATTGAAGAATAATGAGTGAATACATTTCAATTTATTTAGATAGGGACGATTTTGAACAAAGAATTGGGGGAGGCTTACCTAAAAGGGCAATTGCAATAATAGAAGGTGAAGATGGGGGAGGAAAAAGCATTATTTCCCAAAGAATAACATATGGAGCTTTAGTAAACAATGCTACGGTTTGTTATATTTCTACAGAGATGACAACTTTAGATTTCATAAGACAAATGGATTCTTTAAACTATCCGATTCAAGATTATCTTCTAACAGATAGATTATTGTTTATTTCTCTAACAAATTTATTTGGTAAATTAAAAAATAAAGAAAATTTGATATTGGAATTAATGAAAAACAAAGCAAAAAAAATATTTGAGAAAGACATAATTATTATCGATTCTCTCTTTTATCCTTTAGTAAATCATATTAAACAAATGGATGTAGTTAAATTTTTAAATTTTTTACAAAAAATAAAGGAAAGAGATAAAGTAATAATTTTAACTTATAATCCAGAAACTATCAGTAAATATCTAGTTGATGATTTAAGAAAAACTGCCGATATATATTTTAAAGTTGGTATATCTTCCTTAGCCGGACAACTAACAAGATATCTTGAAATAAAAAGATTCAGGAATGCTAAACAACAGTATGATTTACTAATACCATTTAGAGTTGAGCCTAAATTAGGCTTAATAGTTGAAATTGTAACAATAGTATGAATCCTCAAAAAACGGAACAACAGTTTGTAATAAGAAAAAGACATATTAAACTTCTTCAAATTCCAATAACTAAAGATTTTAACGAGGCTTTAAACAAATTTCCACATCTTAGAGAGTATGTAAATAAGATTTCTGTTAGAATTGGAATGCCTGAATGGTTAACTGAATTAGATAGGAGATTGAGAGAGAGAGAAGTTTTTAATATTTTATATCCTGTTGGAGATCCAATTTTTATTAATATTTATAAAGTGCCTGGAGAAGAGATTTCGTATGTAGCAATAGAACCTAAATTAACTGATAGGGAGAGAACTTTATTAGAAAAAATACAAAGCAAAATAGTTAAGCTAGCTTTAGAATCTATACACTATGAAGATATTGAAAAAATAAAAGAAACAATTGAAAACCTATATGATAAAGTAGTTACCATTAATAAATCATCTTTATTTTCTGGGAAAATTTCTTTAAGAAATAAAGAAGAATATGAAAAATTAAAGTATTTTTTAATTAGAGAAAGATTAGGATTTGGAAAATTAGAACCTTTAATAAGAGATCCTTACATAGAAGATGTCCACACATTGGGTGTTGGTCCTGTATGGATAGTTCATAAGATATTTGGAACTATAAAAACTAATATTGAATTTATTAATGAAGAAGAATTAAATAAATATGTTATAAGATATTCTGAAATAGTAGAAAGACCTGTATCTGAAGCAAGACCAATATCAGATGCTATACTACCAGATGGTTCAAGAGTAAACTTTATTTACGGTAAAGATATATCTTTACATGGCTCATCCTTTACAATAAGAAAATTTACTGCAAAGCCAATTAGTATAACTCAATTAATTTCATTTGGAACTATTTCCCCTGAAGAAGCAGCATATTTATGGTTAGCAATTGAACATGGAATGAATGTTTTTGTTATTGGAGAAACAGCTTCAGGTAAAACAACAACCTTAAATGCTATAACTACATTTATAAGACCTGACTGGAAAGTTTATTCTGTAGAAGATACTCCAGAATTAAATATACCACATGAAATTTGGCAAAGATTAGTAACTAGACAACATGGAAAAAGGACAGATATTGAAATGTATGACTTATTGAGAGCGGCATTAAGGTCAAGACCTAATTATATTTTAGTTGGAGAGATAAGAGGAAAAGAAGGATTTGTAGCTTTTCAGGCTATGCAAACTGGACATCCTGTAATGTCTACTTTTCATGCAGGATCTTTAAATCAGCTTATAGAGAGACTTACTGGAGAACCAATTAATATTCCGATTACTTTCATAGATAACTTAAATGTAGTTGTATTACAAGGAACTGTTTACATTAAAGGAAAAATGGAAAGAAGAGTATTAAAAATATATGAAATTGAGAGATATATACATGAACTAAAAAGAATAGCTGCAAGAGAGGTGTTTGTTTGGGATAGAATAAATGACAAACATGTTTTTAGAGGAAAATATAATAGTTATATTTTAGAGTATAAAATTGCTCCTTTATTGAGACTTCCTGATAGAAGAAAAATATATGATATATTAGAAGAAAGAGCTAAAATACTTAAAAGAATGGTTGAAGAAGAAATATTTGACTTTTTTGAAGTTTGGGAAGTAATTAAGAAATTTTATTCTGAAGGCAAAAAAGGTCTTCCTTTCGTCGTATAGTTTTTATATCTTTCTAGTAACAACATTTATAAACTTTTCTAAATATGATAATCTATGAAAATTGACGAAATGATCGAGACTTCATGGTTCCTTCTTTATTTATACAATAAGTATGCTCATAAAATATATAAAAAAATTTCTCATGCTGATCTTAAGCTTCTTTTAATTATTTCTTATAATGATAAAGATTTGAAAGAAATAATCAAAGAACTAAAAGAAGGTAAAAAACAATTTTTAAATGCAATAAAAGAGGGCGATCTCCAAAAAGCATATAGAATTTTTAAAAATATTGAAAAAAAATTTGTAGAGTTTGAAAATAAGAGTATTGAGAGAATAGAAAATTTAGTAAAAATAAGAGCACTAGATATTGCTAGATCTAAAACTTAATTTTTTAAAAAAGATTAATAATTTATGACTATTGAATCTTATATAGAAAATATTCTAAAAGAAATAAAAGAAGAAAGAATTAATGAAGCAATTAAAATTTTTGATTCTCTATCTCCACAAGACGCTATAGAAGTTTTATTAAGATTAGACAGGAACTATAGAAATAAAATATACGCTTTCTCTAATTTATCTAATGTATTTAAGGCATTAGACCATCTTCCAGAAGAAATATTAAATGAAATTATAATTTATAAAGGTATAGATTCCTTTTTAAATTATTTAGAAACGTATTCTTTAGATAAAATCTCTGAAATATTATTTAAATTGTCTCCAACAAAAAGAAAAGAAATAATTGAACTTATGCCAAAAGATATAAAAGAAGAACTGAGAAATATTTTAAAATATCCTGAAGAAAGCGCGGGAAGTATTATGACAACTTTAGTACCTGTTTTTAATCATGAAAAAACCGTTGGAGAAGTATTAGAAATATATATTAAAAAATTGGAAAATGGTGAATATGATGAATATAATAAAATTTTTATTGTAGATAACAATTTTAAATTAGTTGGATATATAGACTTTACAGAGTTGATAACAAAAGATAAAAATAAAAAAATAAAAGAATTTGTAGAACCTGTAAAAGTTTATGTAGAACCATATTTAGATAGAGAAGAAGTTGTAAGGATAGCAATAAGATATAATTTATCAGAAATTCCTGTAGTTGATAGTGATAAAAAATTTTTAGGTGTTATATCTATAAAAAATTTATTAAATGTAATGGTAAAAGAACATTCAGAAGATTTATTAAAATATGGTGGTTTTTTAGAAACTATAAAGGGAAAATATGTTTCTTCTAATCAATTAAACATTGCAATAAAAAGAATTCCAATGCTGATTTATCTTTATTTAATAAATTTAATAACTGGAGGAATTACTGTATTTTTTGAAAATATAATAAGTAAGATAGCTGTATTAGCAGCATTTATGCCACTTTTAGCAGATAATTCTGGAAATATAGGATCACAATCTAGTGCTCTTATATTAAGAAGTCTAATAACTGGAGAATTAAAAGCTTCTAAAAGAGATATAATTTATGTAATAATTAAGGAATTTACAATAACTTCCATAATGCTTGTATTTTTAACACCAATTGCTTTTTCTATAGGATTGTTAATCCCAATATTAGCTAAACTTTCTTTAGAATTTTCTTTAAAAATTGCAATTGTAGTAACAATTGCTTTATCTATTTCTTGTTATGTTTCAGATATTTTTGGATCTTTGTTACCAATATTATTAGCAAAACTAAAGATTGATCCAGCCGTAGCTTCGGCTCCTATAGTAACAAGTATTGGAGATATAATTGCCGTATCTATTTATTTTATCATTGCTTCTATCCTTCTATAATTAATTTTTTAATTTCATTTATATCCATGTTGTTATAGCTTTCCAAAACAATTCTATATAGTGGTTCTGTTTGAGATTCTCTAACTAAAATTCTAAATTGATTACCAATAAATTCTAATCCATCCAATTCTCCATTTAAATCTTCAATCTTTATTTCTTTATTTTCAAAATATTTTTTCAAAATATCAATTATATTTTTGTTTTTCTCTAAAGATAAAAGTTCATAATAAAATTCTGGAGCTTTTAAGTCTTCAAGGGATAGATTATTCTTTTTTAATTCTCTTAACAATCTTAATAATGCAAATAAAGAATCGCTAGAATAAAAGTTTTCATAAAAATAATAATGACACGATATTTCAGCTGCCAAAAAAACGTTATTTTCCATACATTTCTTAATTATAAATGGTCTTCCTGTTCTAGATATTATAAAGTCTGCTTTTTTATTTTTTATATATTCTCTAAGAAAGATTGGTAAAGATATTTCCAATAAAAACTTTCTTTTTTCTTTTATAAATGCTAATAAATATTCATATGGCTTAACAATTCTACCATTTCTATCTACAAACCCTATTCTATCTCCGTCTCCATCAAAAACAACACCAAGGTCTAGTTTCTTATTCCTAACTAATTCTACCATTTGTTTCATATTTTCATCAACTGACGGATCTGGAGGATGGGCTGGAAAATTCCCATCTAATTTATCATTTATTGCATATACCTCGTTTCCTAAATCTAAAAGAATATCCTTGAATAATGACATAACTGAATTTGAAGGATCATAGCCAATTCTATACCCTTTTATGTCTCTAAACTTTTTATACAAATACCATTTATATATTTCTATTGCTGACGGTTCTTCTTCTACTATTCCTACTCTTTCAGAAGGAACTTTAACCTCT
>JAWBIX010000030.1:0-5040 GCA_038833255.1 Nanopusillaceae archaeon
GAGAAATACATATAACATACAGATAATTAGGCAAACGTAATGAAAAGCGTAAACTTTTTTTTACTTTTTTATATTTCTTCTATTATTTTATTTAATCTTTTGTTTTTTAGTTGTTTTTCAAGAGTGGAAGAATATGAAAAATTACAAAAAGAATACAGTTTATATATAACATCAACAAATATTCCATTATCAATAAAAAGAGATTTTCCGTATAGAATTGGTATAAGAATATATTTATTTGATCAAAATTTAAATTGGAGTATTTGTCTAGCTTCTTTTAGATCTTTAGCTTTTAATCTTACGGGAGCGAGATGTACTAATAAAATGGAAGAGGGAAGTTATACAGTTTATGAAATAGAATTACCCAAAGATGGATTCATTTATTTTAAAAATCCAGAGTATCTTATTTCAGACTACGAGAATGTTATTGTAAACTTTTGTTATAATTATTATTCTGTAATAGGATTAGAAGGATGTTTTTATAAGGATAGAATATGCGAATTAAAAGTTAGTAACATATTTCCTGTTGACGGAGTAATAAGAATTGAAAGGGCAGAATCTTATTATAATGAAGCAGAAAAAAGGTTTTATTTAAGGATATATTTAATGGTAAGATATGAAGAAAATAAATATATTTTATCTTATCAAGAAATTGAGAAAGATTGTTTTATTAGAGAAAATATAGACAGATTTAGAAGTCAGTATGAGGTTAGATATGCTGGAAAAATATATAAAAACGAAACAGACTTAAGAATAAATTCTCTAAATCAAATAAACATCCCTCTTGATGATATAATCGAAACTCCCAATCTTTATGTGGAAATTAAGTTTAATTACAATATTATAAGAAGAGTATTTTTAGGTCGAGTGAGAATTGAAAAGTAAGAATTTTAATTATTTTTTTCTCAAAAAATAATATGTATCTTAGAAAAGATTTCCCAAAGAAAGGAGATATTGTAATTGCAACTATAAAAGAGATTAGTGATATATCTATAAAAGCAATATTGAACGAATATGAGAATTTTGTTGGTTTTATTCCAATAGATGAAGTATCTTCCAAAAGAATTACCAATGTTAGAGAAGTTGTCCATGAAGACAAAATGGTAGCGTGTTATGTTTTAGATGTAGATGAAAAAGCAAGAATAGCTACTTTATCTTTAAAAAGAGTTGATGAAAATAGAAGAAAAGCAAAAATTTCAGAATATAAAAAAGAAAAACAAGCATATTTTTTACTAAAATCTTTTTGTGAAAATAATGAATTAAATATAGACGAAGTTATAGATAGAATCATTTATAAAGGAAAAAAGCTATTTGAAGTATTTAACGAAACTTATATAAATGGACCCGAAATTTTAGAAAATTATGATATAGATAAAAAAATAGCTAAAAAATTATATAAATATTTAAAAGAAAACTATTCTGTTCCTACATATAAACTAAAAGTTATATTAGATTTGTATTCTGTAAGAGAAGACGGTATTATTGTTTTAAAGAAATTTTTAGAAGAATTAGAGAAATTAGGATTTAATATAAAGTACTTGGGAGCACCATCCTATCTTATACAATATGTTTCGTATAATCCTAAAGAAATAAATGAAAAAAGAAAAATTTTAATGAATTATATTGAAGAAAATGCTAAAAAATTAAATTTAATTTATCAAGTTAATGAGGAATAAAGAAATAAGAAAATGCAAACATTGTAAAATATATACTTTTAAGGAAATTTGTCCTAAATGTAAAAATAAAACTTTTAGAGTCATCCCACCGAAATTTTCTCCCGAAGATAAATGGGGTGATTACCGGAGAAAAAATAAAAGAGAATATTTATATAAACTTGGTTATCTATGATAAAGGATGGTAAAAATCTTCATAAATAAGAAACTGTATAAAAAAATAAAGAAACCTATTTTTATATATGCCTTAGGTGGAGGTATGGGAAATGTGGCAAAGTTAGTAGGAAGAAACCTAATAAAAAGATATAATGCAAAAAGAGTAGCAGTAATAATCTCTAAAGCTTTTCCAGACATTTCTTTTTCAAATAAAGAAGGGATTCTTATTAAACAATATCAGATCAGTTTATATCATTTTAAAAACAAAAACAGACATTTCTTAGTTTTATATGGAAACTTGCAACCAGGAGTTTTAGAAGATGTTGGTATTTCTTTAGAAGAAAGATATAATTTAACGTTTTTAATTTTAAAAATGCTTAAAAAATTAAGAGCAGACCATATAGTGTCTATTGGTGGTTTAGGTCTTGAAATTGAACCAGAGGACCCAAAAATTTTTATAGCAACTAATAAATACTTTGATAAAAATAAAATAATTAAAAAAATTAAAGAAAATATTGCAGAATTTCTTAATAATAATGTTGTTGGAATGTCTGGGCTTTTTGTTAGTCTAGCAAATTATTACAAAATTCCAGCATATATATTATTAGTAGAAACTTACTATTCAAATCAAATTTATGGATATCTAGGGGCTGCAAAAGTGATAGATTTACTTTCTAAAATGTATAAATTTGATATAAACTTAGAAGAATTATTGGAAAAAGGAAGAAAAATTAGAAGTGAAATTCAAAAGTTACTTTCGGAAAAGAAGCTAAGTTTAGATCATTTAAAAGATAAAAAAATACCTTACTATTTTGGTTGATTACTTTTTAATTTTTTAATTTCTTCAGGAGCATACTTTTCTAAGGTTTTATATAATACTGTATTTGTTGTCATTAAAATGTTTATTAATCTTGTTAATTCTATTATTCTAGCAGAAATTTGGTTTAAAAGGATGTTTAGATTTTCTTTACCAAGTTTTATTTCTTTTTCAGAAGTTAAGATTTTAATTTCTTTTAAATCTAATATTTCTATTTTTGATGGAGCATACCATAATACAAAATCTATCAAATTTTCAAATTTTTCTGTTTCAGCAAAAATTTCAATATACGATGACCATAACTTTACTTTTCTCCCACCTTCTTCTATTTCTTTTTCTATAGGTTCTTCAACTTTTATATTTTTCACGCTAATTTCTTTAAATTCTTCAATTTTTTTACTTATTTCATTCAAAAAATTTTTTAATACATCTTTGTCATTTCCTAAAGCTTCAATATATGCTTTAAATTGCATTATTTAGAAAATGTAGAAAGTTCAACCTTTTTATACCTTCCTTTAATGTTCCATATGTGTTTTTTCTTACAAATAGAACATTCTAATCTTATATCAACACCTTTAGATACTTTAAATAATCCTCTTTTTCTTTGAGAAATAGGTCTTTTACTAAATTTTCCTTTGTTTCCCATTCCTTTTTTTCCTTCTCTACTTCTTCTAGCTCCAAAAGATAGACCACTCCTAGTTTTTACAACTTTTACTATTATTACTTTATGTTCTGTAACAGTGTTACATGTTGGGCAATACTTTCTGATTGTTTTTGGTAATTTCATAAAAATATTCTATCAAAAACATTTTTTAAATTTATTGATTTTTTATAATTTCTTCAGCTATTTTTTGTTTAGTACTTAATAGTTTTTCAGCAATATTTTTAGATATTATTAAAATATCACCATAAAACATGGGCCCATAGGTTTTATTTCCAGGTGCTAAAATTTTTGGAACAAAATCTTGTCTTATTACTATTATGGTTTTATCTTTTGGCTTACTTTTAATATCTTTTTCTTCGAATATACTGAATAATGCTTCTTCATTTGGATTTTCCCCATTTATTATTTTTTTAACAACTTCATTTATATAAATAGATATCACTTTATTAGCTATTCTATAAAATATTTTCTCTTCTTCTTGTAATTCTTTTTCATTTATTATATTTAGCCCTTCTTTAGCTTGTAATATAATACAGTTTAATATTTTTGTAAGTCTTATAATCATAATATCTTTAAGAAGATTCTTAATGTTATTCAAATTCTCTTGTAAATTTTTTGTTTCTTCCGAAGTGGGATCAGATTTTTCTATTTGTTTTTTTATTTTTTTGATTTCTTCAGATATTCTTTTAAAGAAATTTGGTGAAATTTTTTCTGGTTTTAAACTTCCTTGTTTTTTTTCTATTTTTTGTAATGAAAAAAGCTCCTCTAGTATATTGATTTCCATTTCTATAATATTACAAAAAAATTTATATTATACAGTTCTGTTATAAAGTTATGGATATTGATATTATGATAAAACGACTATGTTTTAATTGTGGTGAAACTATTTCTTCTGAAAGATTAGAAAAATCTTTACCTTGTGAAAAAGATATAAACGATGAAGACATAAAGCTAATAAATTCAGATGAAGACATTTATAAAATTTTATTGAACAAAGGAAGATTATTTGATTTTAAAAAAATATTTGAGCTAGATAATGAAAGTAAAAAATTTTGTGAATTTTTTAATAAAATTGTTAATTCAGAACCTTGGTCAATTCAAATTTCCTGGTTCAAGAGATTATATAATAAAAGGAGTTTTTCTATGATAGCTCCAACTGGAACTGGAAAATCTACTTTTATTCTGGTTGCTTCACTGTATTTTGCTAATAAAGGATATAAAATATTAATAATTCTTCCAACAAGAGTTTTAGTAACTCAAATGTTTGAAAGATTAAATAATTATTTAGAAAAATCAAATCTAGAATTAAAAATTTTAGCATATACAGGAAATAAAAAAGAAAAAGAAGAAATTAAAAATGGAAATTTTCAGATATTAATTGTATCGAATCAGTTTATATCTAAAAACTTTGATATTTTATCTGATAAAAAGTTTGATATAATTTTTGTTGATGATGTAGATGCATTTTTTAAAGGATCTAAAAATATAGAAAGAGTAATAAGATTGTTGGGATTTAGTGATGATGAAATAAAATTTGTAAATCAGATAATAGATTTGAAAATAAAAAGAAAATTAGAAACTCTATCGGAAATGAGGGAAAAGTTAAACGAAATTAAAAGTAAAGATCACGGATGTCTAGTTTTATCTTCTGCTACAGGAACGATAAGAGGAAAAAGGGTTAGATTATATAAAGAACTATTAGATTTTTCTATTGGTTCAGCATCGAGTAA
>JAWBIX010000031.1:0-4870 GCA_038833255.1 Nanopusillaceae archaeon
AATATTTGTTGAATTTAAACTTCCTATATAAACATCTAAGGAACTTGGTAAAATAAAATCAAATGGTCTGTTGACATACAAAGTATAAGTTACTGTTTTATATCCGTAAAAATCTCCAGTATATGATGCATTAATTGTAATTGTATAACTTCCTATTGGTGTTGTTGGAGAAATATTTACATACACTTCCGCCACACCGGAAGATGTAAATGTCGATTGATTAAACCAACAAGGTATTTGTGAATTACAGGTTAATTGTAAATTTATATTAGCAGACTGTAGTATTGAAATATTTAATTTGCCTAATAAAGTATTCATATTTCCCTGATATGCATTAACTGTTAACGGTGTTATTGATGTTACATTAACTGGCTCTTCCAAAAGATTACAAGAAACTGTAAATGTATATGAATTTCCATGAGATACTAATGTAGAAGATGGAGATATAGAACAGGAATATCCTAAAGGATTGCTTAATATTTGAGCATTTAATGTATCAGAACTCCTATTTATTCTAATTAATTGATTGTTAACAGAACTACTTCCAGAAATGGATTCTAGAGAAGAAGATACTCTCCATGTCGCACCAAATGGATTATTAACATTTACATATACATATCCATCTATAATTAAACTTAAATTATATTCGTTATAGTTTCCTGTGTTTACATCTGTTGCTCTAATTGTCAGTATTGTATCACCAGGAGATGCTGTATTACTTGAGAATATTGTCAAAGTAGAAGATCCTCCTGAAGAGATTGTTTGAGGATTAAAAGAACAAGAAATTCCCACTGGTGGATTTATACATGTCAATTGTAAATTATATCCATAATTTGTTGAGGCTGTAATAGTTGTTGAATTTGAAGATCCAACCATTACTCTAACTACAGAAGGATTAGCAGAAATTGAAATAGATTCTTGAGGAACATTAACTGTAATAACTGCTTGGGCTGTAGCATTGTTTTCTGCTATTCCATTAACTATTACAGTATATGTTCCTGGAGCTAAATTATAGTTAGATGTTATTTGTAAATTAACTATTGCATTTGGGGTTACTTGAGTTTGAGATAAACTACATCCTAAGTTAAGATCAGAAGTTGAACAAGATAGATTAACTGGTAAAGGATTTCCATTCGTTACATTTATACTTAAAGATATCACTGATGATTGTCCAGGAATTAAATTTATATTTGATTGATTTGGTGTTATTGAAAACAAAAATATAGGAAATTCGTAAACTTCGAATGCAAAACTATAGGTTGCTGGAGCTTGTCTTACTATATCAAATGTAATAGAATATGAACCTGCAGATAAATTTCTACAATATATTACAACCACGGAAGAATATGTTAAAGAATCTACATCTACATATGCAGTACAGCCAGAAGGCAAATTAGAAATACTAGAAATATATCCATTTCTATTGTTTGCGCTAGAAGCTAATGAAGCTAAAATTACTACATCTGCTAATCTATTTAAATTAAAAGATATCGTTTGTGTAGTTGCTGTTTGACCAGTTAAAGCATTACCATTTAAAACATTAAAAGCGGTATAATTATATAAAGAGATTCCGCCTAGAGTAATATAAGAGTTTCTGCCTGTCGTAGAGACAGAACAAATATTAGTTGTAACACTAAAACCTATCCATGCTCCTGTCACGCTTCTTTGTGTATTCCAACCAAGAAAAGTAGGAGTAATAGTAGCACCTCCAGAGGCAGCTGCAGCACAGAAATATATTCTTCCAGATGGCAAAGTAATTGAAGCACTAGTAGTAAGAGCTAAAGATGTAGAAGAATTATGTCCTATGTATTGTGCTCCATATGCTGCATAAATTTCCTTAAATAGAAATGATAAAATAAATATAGTTAATATAACCTTTTTTATTATTTTCATAATTAGGATATATAGATTTCTTCCATAAAAAAAATTTGTTAAAACTTATTGATAAACAAAAATATAAAAATTAAAGAAAAGGGCCTAGGGATATAATAATACTATAGGATCTCTAATTACTGTGGGAGATCTAAACTTTAGTGTTGCAGAAATACCTGTTCTAGATAATATTTTTACTGTTATTGGCATTTCTTCTATAATTAAATGATTTGTATCTAATGGAATTACTATAGAATAAAGTTCTCCAGGAGATATTATATGAATAAATCCGTCTCTATCTACTGATTGATTTACCCACACATAGAATTTTCCAACCGACGCATCTGTGGGGTTTCCATCTAAATCATAGAAGGTATCTGGATAAATGTTTTCTGGGGCACTATTTTCTGCTCTTCCACCATATTCAATTGACAATAACTGCCAGTTTGGAGTTAGTATTTGGATTGTTGTTCCTTTTTCATCTAATTTTATTGGTTCTGCACCTGGAGCCAATTTTACTGTCATTATTAATCTATCTACAGCTCTATTTCCATTAGAAGTCTTTAATCCTACTATAGAATCTACATCTACTGCCAATGCTACTCTTTCTCTAGCTTCACTACCTACTGCAAACGCTTTTTGCTGTAGATTTACTGCTGTTGTTATAAATACAACTGCTGCTACAACTGCAACTACTATTGTTGCTAAGAAAATTAATAAACTACCAATTCCACTTTCAGATCTCATAAAGTATGATTGGAGTTTTTAGTAATTTTAAATATGAGCTTAACTTTATTGATTATCCAAAAAGATTATAAAAAATTTATTCAGAACAGGAAGCAAAACCTGTGTAGGGATCTACAGAACAAGTTAGTAATACTGTTCTAGAAACTGCCGGAATTGTCAATCTCACTGCCATTTTTGTATTTGCTCTTGCATATGCAATTGTTTCGTTTAAACATGTAGATAACAATGTAAATTCTACATTAACTACATCTCCTCCATAAATATTTCCACCAACATCTAAAGAAACATTTCTATTAATTACTGTAAAACTTGATGCTATTCTTGATGCTTCTAAAGGATCTCCAGTAAGAACTGTTGTTCTACATATTAATTTAGATAAATCTCCAGATAAAAATTCTAAAATCCATCCCTTTAAATTTATTACATCTCCCATATTAACTAAAGTAAAACTTAAAGTTCCTACACTTCCCATTTCTTCATATTTAACATCTCTTATATCATAAACTGGCAATCTTGTTTGTTCAGTCTTGATTATAAGATCTTTGGATAATAAATTAGCATTTCTCGTATTTAAAGTATATATTATGTAACTAGATAAAAATGCTACAAATACAAATAATATTAAATAAAAAACAGAAGAAATTTGAGCCTTCATCTTAGAACTACTACGTTTCCTACAAATACATCTGGTGCTACGCCATAAACCTCTGCAGGTTGTCCTTCTTTAGGTATTAGTGAAAATCTCCACCAATCTGATACTCCTATAGTATTATTAACCATTAATCCTATTGCTAAATATTCTCCAGCTTCCAATATATTATCTGCGGCTTTTTCTGCAGAATATTTTGATAATACATAGTAATATCCATCTGCTGTCGTAATTTCGCTTTCATCTGTTTGTCTACCCCCAAATTTAAATGTTTCTCTTCCTCTTCCAGTATAATATGTCATAGCCAAAGTATTTAAATTAACTGGAGAGGATCCCGGTGCTAATCTTATATATAACACATATTTGTCTATTAAACCATTATTTACCAATCCTTCCACTCTAACAATTTCTAATGTTGTTCCTGTTCTTTCTCTTGCTTGATCTGCAACAGCTGCCGCCTTAGATTGTGTAGCTACAGTGGTTTGTGTTATTAAGAAAGCTGCTATTGCTGCTGTTAAAACTAAAGCTATAAATACTATCAAGGTTCCAATACCTGTTTGTCCCTTCATAAAATACAATTCCATCTTTTCTTAAATTTAAATGTATGTTAATCAAAATGGTTAATCATGCCCCCGCCGGGATTTGAACCCGGGTCTCGGGGACGAAAACCCCGTATCCTAGACCTGGCTAGACGACGGGGGCTATAGAATATTTAAATTATAAAAACTTATTTTAATTTTTTTCCTTTAAAATTTTTTCTATCTCATCACATATATTTTTAACTTCTTCTTCATTAAAATTAATGAAAATTATTTCTCCATAATAATATATCAAAACTTTTTTATCATTATAATACATTCTTGCTATTTCTTGATCTTTTTCTAAAATTTCATAATTCTTTTTAACAAAAAAGTTTGAAACTTTATCTATATCTAATTTTTCATCAAAAATAACTGAATAATCATTAATTCCACACAATTTATTTATTTTATACATTAAAATCAAATAAATTTTAAATTCTTATAATTTTTTATGTTAAATGTTGAAGAAATTAGAAAAGATTTTCCAATATTTAACAGAGAAATAAATGGTAAAAGATTAATATATTTTGATAACGCTGCGTCTTCTCAAAAACCAATACAAGTAATAAATAAAATAAAAGAAGTTTATGAAAATTTTTATGCAAATATTCATAGAGGAGTTCATACTTTATCACAAGAAGCCTCCGAAATGTATGAAAATTCTCATAAAGATGTTGCAAGATTTATAAAAGCAAAAGATTGGAGGGAAATAATATTTACAAGAAACACTACAGAATCTATAAACTTGGTCGCATATTCTTATGGATTAAATAATTTAAAAAAAGAAGATAAGATCATTTTAACAATAATGGAACATCACTCAAATATTGTACCATGGCAATTTGTTTCTAAAAAAACAGGTGCAAAAATAGAATATGTTTACATAAATAATAATTATGAAATTGTTTTAGAAGATTTTGAAAAAAAGATAGATGATAAGACAAAAGTTGTTGCAATCACACATATGTCAAATGTATTAGGAACAATTAATCCAATAAAAGAAATAATAAATATCGCTCAT
>JAWBIX010000032.1:0-4710 GCA_038833255.1 Nanopusillaceae archaeon
GGAAATGTGATGATGGCTTTCTCATCTGAAGAATGATGATTGCCGAGTTCACTGATATATAAATTTTCTAAAGTAAAATATTTTATGCAAAAGTGGACAATTCATAATAAAGAATATGAAAATCAATTAAAAAAGGCAGGATACGGAATTTATAATCATTCTGCAGTTGAAATATGTCACTGGACTAAGGAATCTATAATTAACGGAAGAAACTGTTATAAAAATAAATTTTATGGTGTTTCTACAGCAGGATGTATGCAAATAACACAGGCTGTAGTTTGGTGTCCAAATAGATGTATATACTGTTGGAGAACAAACTCAGATTTTGAACCATATATAAATATTTTACCAGAAAATTTAGTGGATTCTCCAGAAGAAACTTTAGAAAAATTAAGAGAACTTAGAAAAAAACTATTAATTGGATTTTATGGAAATCCTAAAGCAAATAAAGAATTGTTAAATCAAATAATTGATAAACCAACACATGTAACTTTTTCTTTATCTGGAGAGCCACTATTATATCCTTTTGTACCAGAAAGTATAGAATACATTAAGAAAAATTGGAAATGGACAAAATCTATATTCGTAGTAACTTCCGGTCAGGTCCCTGAAAGTTTAGAAAAAATGAAAAACAAAAATAGTTTACCAACCCAATTATATATTTCTTTTACAGGTCCTACTAAAGAAAGTTATAAAGAAATATCAGTACCTTTATATCCAGATTATTGGGAAAGATTTTTAAAATCTCTAGAAATAGCATCAAAATTAAAAACTAGAAGAGTTGCTAGAATAACGTTAATAAAAGGCTATAATGATAAAAAAGAATATTTTAACGCTTGGAAAGATTTAATAGATATTTATGATCCACATTTTATTGAAATAAAAGCTTTTATGCTTTTAGGATATTCCAGAATGAAATTAAAATCAGAAAATATGCCATCTCACGAATACGTAGTAAAATTTTCAAAAGAACTAGAAAAACATTTAGAAAACTATAAATACATGAATGAAGATTCTGATTCTAGGATTGTAGTATTAAAAAATATAAAAGAAGATATAGATCCTATTATAAAGAGTGTAGAACCTAATATATAAAATGGCTAAAAAAAAGCAAATATCTACATTAATTGACGAAAAAATATATAGAGAAATTAAAGAAAAAGGATATAAAATCTCAGAATTAATAGAAAAAGGGTTAGAATATGTAGAAAAAAGTAAAAAAATTTTATCTGAATCTTACATAGAATCTATAATAAATAAAATTTATGATTTATCAATTAAATTGGAAAACATCATAGAAGAAAATACAAAAAATAAAATTTTAAAAATAGTAGATGTAATAGAAAAAGAAAGAGAAAGTTTATTAGAAAAGAAGATAATATCAAGATCTGATATAAATAGAAGTTTTTCTAAAATTATAGAAGAAATAGAAAGAATATTTAAATTATAGAGATATTTTCTTACGTCTCCAGTGTCTTTTAATTTTCATTCTTAAAGGACTAACAATTCTTCCAAATTTTCTGATTATTACCCAAATTGAAGGATATTTATTTGAGCTCAGTAATTTTGCATATCTTATTTTTCTAGCATATTGCTTAAATACCATATCTTCTCAAAATATTAATTAAATTTATAAAATTAAAATAAAGAGAATCGAGATTAATAAGAGAAATATAGAATGGACAACTCCCGAAATAATTCTTCCTGTTGATATTTTTCCGATTACTAAACCAGTAAATATAGAATTTACTATAAGAAATATTGAAGATACATTTTTATATTGGACTATAATTTCTGGAGAAGACAATATTGTTATTTTAGAAACAAAAGCACTTATAGCAAAAATTACAAAAATTATTAAGATAAATAATCCATAATAGGAAAAGGTAAGGACTCTAACATTAGATAATCTTTCTTTTTTCATATTATTTAAAATATAAAACATTTCCGACATGCTTTCAAACAAATTTCCAACATCTCCCCCACTTTTAAGTAACTGAGAAATAGCTATTAAAGACTCTTTAACTGTTTTTACTTTAATTTTATTAACTATATTCTGTATTGCTATATCAAACGGAATTCCATAATTCATTTGAAGAAAAATTGCTTTAATTATTTTATTTAATTTCTTTCCATAATTATTAGACATTACATTTTGTATTGCTTTATCCAAAGGCATTCCTATTTTAATGTATTGTGATAGATCTCTTAAAAAAATAGGAAAATTTTCTTCTAATTCTTTATCTTCTAAATATTCCTTAAAATATTTTAATAGATATAAACCTGCTATAAAGAAAACTATTGCTATTTTCAAATTTAAAGAAATATTTAACATTAAAATAAAAAATAGTAAAATAACAAAAATTAAAATCAAAAAATATTTTCTCATTTTCTAAATTTATCTAATATTATTTTTTTCTCTATTCTAACTACAGCTTCTCTAATTATATCTATAGAATCCACATTTGCAGATATAGAATCTATACCTAATTTCACTAAAAATTCTGCATATTCCGGATCTGAACCTGCCTGTCCGCATATAGATGTATACACTCCTCTTTTTCTACATATTTTTACAACTCTTTCTATTAGTCTTAATACTGCTGGATGTTTTTCATTCATTAATTTTTGAACTATCTCATTATTTCTATCAACTCCTAAAGTTAATTGTGTTAGATCGTTAGTTCCAAAAGATATAAAATCTATTCCTGCTTTTTCTATTATTTCATCAATAGTTAATGCTGCTGCAGGTGTTTCTACCATAATTCCAAATTTAACATCTTTATGAGGTATTAATCCTTCTCTAATCATTATATCTTTGACTCTTTTCACTTCTTCCCAAGAGATTACAAATGGGATCATCATCCATATATTTTTTAAACCTAAATTCTTTACTAATTCTTTAAAGGCTCTAATTTGTGTAATTAATAATTCTTCTTGATCTAAATCTCTTCTTATTCCATGCCAACCCATCATTGGATTTGATTCTATTGGTTCTTTATCTCCGCCTTCTAATCCTCTGTACTCATCTGTTCTTAAGTCAAAGGTTCTAACAATTACTGGTTTAGGATATATTAGTCTTGCTATTTCACTTAATTTCTCAACTAAAATATTTTTTAATTCATCCAGTTTATTGTTTTCTATATACCACCTAGGATGTTTTCTTTCTCTTAAAATTAAAAATTCTAATCTTAATAATCCAATTCCATCTATTTTATCTTTTATTTTTTTAACAGTTTCTGGATAATCTGCAATTGCAAAAATTTTGGTTGCTGTAATTTCATAAGATTTCTGATATATCTTACTTTCTATTTCCTTTTCTTTTTCTTCATCAAATTCTACATCTCCTTCATAAACAATTCCTCTAGTTCCATCTACTGTTATAAATGTTCCATCAGACAATATTTTTGTAGCTTCCCTAGTACCTACTACTGCCGGTTTTCCCAATTCTCTAGAAACAATTGCCGCATGCGATAAATGTCCTCCTTCATCAGTTACTATAGCAGAAGCCATTGCCATCAAAGGCTCAAAATCTGGATTTGTCATTTTAGTAACTAAAACATCTCCTTTTTGGAATTTATTAAAATCTTGTGGACCGAGTATTATTTTAACTTTTCCTTTTCCAATTCCTGGAGAGGCTGCAATTCCTTTTAATAAAATTTTTCCAGTTTTCTTTTTAATTGTAGTAACCGGTCTTGTTTGAACAATCCATATTCCAAAATCATCAATAGCAAATTCTATATCTTGGGGATGTTTATAATGCTCTTCTATTTTCTTTCCAAATTCAGCTAACTTTAAAACTTCTTCATCACTCAAACATCTTACATTCTTAATCTCATTAGGAACTTCTACTTTTTTAGTTAATGTTTGCTCATCATAAACTGTCATAATTTTTTTCTCATTTATCTTTACCTCTTCTATTTTCATAGTATTTTTATCTACAATATATTCATCTGGAGTTACTTCTCCAGATACTACAGATTCTCCCAATCCCCAAGATGCTTCAATAACAATTTTAGAAGTATCATTTGTAACTGGATGAATTGTAAACATAATTCCTGATTTCTTAGAAAATATTTGCTTTTGTATGACTACAGCCAATGCTACTTTCATATGATCAAAACCCATATGTGCTCTATAATTTATAGCTCTGGCTGTCCATAGCGATGCCCAACATTTTTTAACTGCTTCTAGAAGCTTTTCAACTCCTTTTACATTTAAAAGTGTAGCTTGTTGTCCAGCGAAAGAAGCATTTGGCAAATCTTCAGCAGTTGCAGAAGATCTTACAGCAACGTATGTATCTTCTTCTCCAAATCTTCTTGAAAGATTTTTGTAATTTTCGATAATTACATTTTTTAAATCTTCTGGTATTTCACCATTTAAAAATAATTGCTGTATTTCTTCTGAAGCTTTTAATAATTCTGTTGGATTATTAATATTTGTTTTGCTTAAAATTTCTTCTATTTTACTTCTCAAATTATTATAATCTACATATCTCCAGTAAGCATCTGCTGTTAAAACAAACCCTGGAGGAACTGGTAAACCTATTTTTGTCATTTCTCCAAGATTAGCACCTTTTCCACCAACTAATCCAACATCATCTTTAGTTAAATCTTCAAACCATCTTACATATTCCATAAATATAATAGTAATTGCTTTGATCCTTATAAAAAATAGATATTAACTAAAAAGTAGTTAAAAAATATTAAT
>JAWBIX010000033.1:0-4615 GCA_038833255.1 Nanopusillaceae archaeon
TGGTTTAGCTTCACCCTCTCCTTTAGCTTCAAAATAACCATAAATAAATCCTAAAATAATAAGAATAAAAAATAGAGCTAAAATTTCATAAAAGAAAAAAGATAATACTTTTTGAGTGTATTCTACTGTAGAAAGGCTATATATATAGTAAAAAGCTATAGAAATAGAAATAAGTACATACAATTTTTCAGATTTTTTTACATTTCCAAACAATCCTGTTTTTCTTAAACTTCCATAGATTAGTGAGAATATAACTAGAAAAGGACCTATAAAATGAAAAAAACCATAATTTTCAAAAAGCTGATAGATATCTACCATTTTATTTTAATTAAGTTGATTTTTCTGTTTGGGCCTGTTCTTCTACATGACCAAACCACGCAATAATTGCTAAGATTATTGCAAATATTATTACTACTGTTGAAAAACTTGCTATAAGAGAGTAATCTATAAAACCTATGGAAATCTCTGCTTTCCCAGACAAAGCGTTTGCTGCAATTACAATAATGGAAGAAATTACAATTAAAGCTAAAGCTCCTCTAAAAGTACGAGGTATTCTTACACTTCCTCTAAAAATTAATCCAAAAACCAATATTAATAAGAATACACCTAATACCCATATTGTAGCGTTTGGAATTAATATTGAAATCCAATAAATAACATCTCTATTTCCTAAAGCAGTTAAAGCAAAACCAAAAGACAAAACAGTGTGAATCTTTCTACCAACTATATCATTTTCATCTTTTTTAAATAAGTTTGTTACTTCTAATAAAAGAAATATTATTGAAAATATTAATAAAAATGGTAAAACAAAAGTAACTATCCCATAATTTTCAACTATTCTTGAAAAGTCTTCAAAATATTGTGGTCTATTATAATTCATTTTTGTTTAGTTTCTTTTTCTACAATTTCCCCTCTTGTAAGCCAATAAATTACGAGAAATATAATTAATAATATTACTATAAGGACAAAGATTTCACTTTGAATTAGTCCAACTATACCCTCTTCTACACTTTCAATAACAATTATTCCTAATGAAGAGAGAGTTAAAATAGAAAATATTACTATTGATATAAATAATATAGATTTTCTGTATTTTTTATATTCGCTTTCATCAACTTTTTCTAAAGGCAAATAAAAGGCAGCTATTGAAATAATTAGTAAAAATACGCTTAATAGATAAAGAACAATATGTGGAATAAGTATTCTTAGTTTTGTTATAATATTTATTGCTCCAACAGTTAAAAATGCTATAGATAAAGATATTAAAGAAATCAAGGATCTTACAAATTTAGCTTTAGCTACATCTTGATCAAAAGGATTCCCTAAAATTTGTGTTTTTGCTAATATACCATATATAACAGCATATATCAATATAAAAGGAAGTATTATATCAAAAAATCCAAATCTTTCAAGTATGGAAATAAAGGTATTTGAGTTATTCATTTATATTCTATACTTCATTTGAATTTATTAAATTTCCTCTACAATAATGGCATCTACAGGACAAGATTTTTTAGCTATATATATTTTTTCAATTTCTTTAATATTGTCAGAATATCTCTTAGTTTCAACTACTTTTTTATTTTTATCTATTGTAAAAGATTCTGGAGATATTATTACACAAGTTCCACAGTTAATACATAATTCTTTCAAAATTTTATAAAATATTTTTTTCAATTTTTATTCAATAACTCTTATAGATCCTGTAGGGCATATAGATGCTGCCTCTTTAGCCTTATTTATTAATGATTCTTCATTTATTTCTTCCATTATAGGTTTGCTTTTTCCATCACTATCCCATTCAAATATATCTGGAGCTAAAGCAATACAAGCCCCACAACTTATACAGGTATCTTTATTAACAATTACCTTTGCCATAATATATTTTTGATTTTATTTTTAATAAATTCATATATCTCCCACCAACGGTTTCTTTCTAGCCAAATATAGTTTGGTATAAGATGTAGAAATTTTCTGTGAACTACTCCTAAAACATTAAAATCTTCTCTTATAATTCTTTCAGTTAATTTTACAAAAAACTCGGAATAAAATTCCATAGGCCCTATTTCATCTACAACTATTATTTTCTCTTTATTACTATCTAAATTTTCTAAAATGATTTTGGATATCTCATCTAAATTTTCTTTTAATATAAAATATTTTCCAAATCTATAATTAGTCTTTATATCTTTTCTAGACAATAAATATTCCTTTTCAAAAGTAGTAACTATTTTAAATCCTATCCTTTCTCCACTTTCTGCAATTTCTTCTGTATAAAATCCAAAAAAATTTTCTTTTCCAAAATCATAAATTATCTTTTTTATTAAAGACGTTTTTCCAGATCGGGGATTCCCCGATATAAATATTTTCATAAATTTTCTATTATTTCTAATCTTAAATGATATATGTAAGAGTGACAGATCTTTTAGATTATTTATTTTGTCCAAGAAAAGTTTATTTAAAAAGAATTTTAGGTCTTAAAGAAGAAACGAATTATCAAATTCTAGTTGGTAAAATTGTACATGAAATATTTGATTTTTTAAATGAAAATGAATCAAAAATAATTTATGAAATAAAAGATGAATGCGATTTCCCATATGTATATAACATCTATAAAAAATTTTTAGATAAAATATATGAAAATCTTATAGAAAAATATGCTGATGAAATAAAAAATCTAAAGATATCTCTAGATAATTTAAAAACAGATATTTTTTCAAATGTATTATTTGATATTGAAGATAGAGCAAAATTAGTATACCAATTTATGATAACTGAAAAGCTTTATGGAATTGAACTATGGGAAAAGTTGGAACCAAAAATTTACACAGAGTTGGAGGTAATATCCGATGCGTACAATCTTATTGGAAGGATAGATAGAATTGAAAAGTATAGAACAATAATAATACCCTATGAAATAAAATCTGGAAAATTTTCTAAGGATCATCTTTTACAGTTGCATGCTTATTATCTTCTTTTGAGAAAAGAATTTCCAAATTATAAGATTCCATATGGTATTGTGATGTATTTAAAAAATAAAAGTAAAAAAGAAATAAAATTTTTTAATTATAAATTAAAAAAAGTATTAGAATTAAAAGATAAAATTTTAGATATACTAGAAAAACAAAGTGATCCTGGAATTATAAAAAAAATAAATAAATGTAAAAAATGCTTTTTCTTTAATTATTGTTATAAAACATGATAGAAATAGAATTAGATCCTAAGGTTGGAATATTCCATAATTTAGAAAAGATTTATAAAAAGATAAAAGAATTAAAGAAAAAGGCAGAAAATTTAAAAAATCAAATATATGAGAATGAAAAAAAGCTAAAACAAATTGAAATAGAAGTTGAAATAGAAAAAAAGGTTTTAGAAAGAAAATTAACAAAAAAATGGTATGAAAAATTTAGGTGGTTTTTTACTTCTAATAATTTTTTGCTTATTGCTGGAAAAGATGCAATTACAAATGAAATTTTAATTAATAAATATCTAGAAAAAAACGATTTAGTATTTCACGCAGATATTCATGGATCTCCCTTTGGAATATTAAAAAATGGAATAAGTGCGAAAGAAGAGGATATATTAGAATCTGCTAAGTTTGTTGCTTCATATTCTAGAGCTTGGAAAATGAAATTAAGAGTATTGGACGTATATTATATCTTTCCCGATCAGATATCGAAAAAAACACCTTCAGGAGAATATCTAAAAAAAGGATCCTTTATGATTTATGGTAAAAGAAATTATATAAGAACAAATTTAGAGTTAGCTATAGGATTTGAAGAAGAATTAATTCCCGGAGTTCCAGAATCTGTCATGAAAAAAACAAAAAATTACGTTGTCTTAATACCCGGAGATATAAAACCTTTAGAAATTGCAAAAAAAATATCAAAAATATTAAATTATCCTATAATAGATGATATAATTAAGTTGATTCCTGGTAGTAGCGAATTAAAGTAATCATTTTCTGTTGAGTATATTATTAGTAAAGTATATAAAATTTTCTTTAAATTATTTTATCATGGTAGGAGTAATTAAAAAATTAATAATAGCAACTTTATTTCTATTGATAGGTATTGGAATAGTATATTCAGAACCTATAGTAACAATTAACGTTGCAGGAATACCAGAAATAGCAAAATTATCAAAAATTAAAGAAGAAGGATTATCAATAAGCATTCTTTTTAATTGTACAGAATGTGAAAAAATAGTAAGAAATTCAGAATATCTAGAAATTTATGTAGTAAAAGAGCCACAAAGAATAATATATCAAGATATTATAGGAGTTAATATAAATAAAAATAGAGTATTATATTATTATTTACCACCAGAAATATTCAAAGAAGAAGGAATATATTATATTAGATTTACTTACAGAGCATTATCAAATTTAGGATCAGAAGTGATTGCAAATAAAGAATTACTGATGCAAGCAATAGAAATAGAATATTTAGCATTAAAAATATTAGGAATTTATCCAGATTTAGAAAGAGAAATTATATTTAGATTTGATAGAGTTCCATATACTTTTAGAATAGAAGTTTTCAATAGTTATGAAGAAACAGCACTTGTAAATGTAAAAATAAGAGTATTAGATAAAATAGGAAGAATAGTTTTA
>JAWBIX010000034.1:0-4597 GCA_038833255.1 Nanopusillaceae archaeon
TTATCTTTTAAGAAATCTATATCTAAATATTCTTTGGCTTTTACTCTTTTATCTATATTTTCTTTAAAAATAGCTTTGTTTAATTCTAAAGAAGATTTAATAACATCATCTAAAATATAATCATTTATTATTCCATCCTTATCAGATAAGTAATATAAATATGGAGTAACATCTCTAACATCTCCTAAAATAGTTATGACATTGTTTACTTTATTTAATTTGACATTTTCTATTCCATACTTAACAGCATATGGATTTAGTTCTACAGAATAAATTTTATTAGCTTTTGAAAATTTTGAAATATAAATAGGATATGGATTAACACCAGAAAACATTACTAAAACATTTTCACCATCTTTAACATTTTTAGCAATCCTAAATCTCTCATTTGACAATCTACTAGAATAATAACATTTTGAGACATCTACTTTGAATTTCAATCCATATTCTATACAAATAGTTTCTGTTCTGTTTTCTCCATAAACTAAACTATATTTTGCAGTTCTATAAGGAGGTTCAACTTCCGTTTCTTGTAATAAAATAACCTTTACATTTTTGTGTTTCTCAAGTATAATCTTTTTATATTCTTCAATATCATATTTTAACGGTTTCTTTATAATTGCTATATCTCCAATTATATCAAATGCCATCCTAATATTTTTATAGTACTAATCTTATTTATTTTTTTCTTAAATATAAATTTATATCCCAATATTGTCCTATTTCATTGAAAATCATTTTTTATTTTGCTTAAAATTTTAAAACAATTTTTCTTTCTGATATCCTTTTAAACATCAATACACATTCTGCTTTTTAAATATTTCCAGTAATATTTATAAAATTGTCACTAATATATATTAGTATGGCAAGGAAAAAGAAGGAAGAAAAGAAAGGAGAACAACAAAAGAAATAAATTTTTTTATTAATTAATTTTATAAAATTATATTAGATGGCTTTCTAAAACTTTTATTTTTTATTTTAAATAAGATATTTTGGTTTTGTAACAACTTCTTTTATTTTATTTATGTATTCTTGATCTATTTTACTAAATAAAGGTTTTGGTTCATTTTTTAATTCTATTTTTAGTTTTTCTGGATTTTCTAGTAATTCTAACAAGCTTTTATTATCTAAGATCTTTATATTTATTTGATTAAAAAATAATTCAGCATATTTTGGAATATAAAATGATAAAAAGACATAAATAGTTATTAAATATATTAGCATTCCGTTAATAAATTCTCTATTTTTTTCAGGATTTTCCCATGGCTTTTTTTCTTGGAATAAACTATTTCCCTTATTAGCCATCTCAATGATCTTTTTTAAAGCAGTAGATATTTCCCCTCTTTCTAAGTGTGAGCAAATTATATTATAATAATCTTTTGCAATTTTAATAACATTTTTATCAAAATTTCCTCTAATTTCTTTATAATTTTGCCAAAAGAACTTTAATACTCTGTGAGTTAAATTTCCTATATTATTAACAAGTTCTTTATTTATTATCTCTATAAATTCATCCCACTTAAAAGAAGTATCTTTGTTTTCAGGTATTAGGTATGCTAAATAAAATCTCCAATAATCTTTATCAACATTTGCCTCTATTAAACTATCGCAAAATATTCCCCAATTTTGACTTTTGCTAATTTTTTTTCCTTCATAGGTTAAATAAGCATATCCAAATACATTTTCAGGTAATTTAATTTCTTTTTCAAATATATTATCCCTTTTATTGCATTTATTTGAAGCAATTATTATTCCTGGCCAAAACAAAGTGTGGAATGGGATATTATCTTTTCCTAAGAAATGATATATCTTTCCTTCCATCCAAAATCTTTTCCAATTTATCTTATTAATTGCTTTTTCTAATTTCTTTTCTATTAAAAGAATCTTAATTATTTTTTTAATATTTGAAAGGTAATATCCCGGATCTATATCTTCAATATATAACTTTCCATCAAATTCTTTGTAGTAAACAACATATTTTATATTATTTACTTCTATTTCTGCAAAATCTTTATCTATATTTATTATTTTACAATTACTTATATCTATATTCTCTAATTCTTTTAAATCAAATTCTTCTTTTAACAATTCTATAGTAAATGATAAATATCCAATTGGTGCATCAAACCAAACATAGAAAACTTTGTTTTTATAAGGTTCATATAAATTAATATTATTTATTATTTGATCTATTTTTGGCCAATTTTGTTCTATAGCGGCTTTTATTTTTTCTTCATCTTCTTCAGTAATTGGAATATCAATTGATTTTAAAGAATCGATAATAGAATAAAATAATTTATCTTTTGAAGAAAAATCCAGTTTATTGAATATTTTATCTAATATAAATCTCCAAATGTCTTCATAAGGAACAGGTATTCCCCATTTTATATCTCTAGTAATACTTCTTTCTTTTAATCCTTCATCTAACATACCTTTAGATGTTGTATATGTAAGATCTGAAAAATCTTTTTTCTTTTTTTCTAGCCAAATTCTTAAATCTTCAGATAATTTATCTAATCTGAAATATAAATGTTTTGTTTTCTTGAAAATTACAGGATTTCCATTTATAGAATTTTTTGGTTCTATTAAATCTTTCGGATCTAATAATTTTCCGCAATTTTCACACTGATCACCTCTTGCTTTATCATATCCACAATATGGACATTTTCCAATGACATATCTATCTGGTAAAAATCTTCCAGTTAATGGATCAAAGGGCAAATTATCAATTTTTTCACTTATAAAACCCGCACATAATATTCTCAAAAATATATTTTTAGTTATTTCATAATGTATTTCAGATTTGGAAGTTCTAGAAAAAGAATCATAAGATATATCAAACCAATCATAAATTTTTTTATGAATATTATAATAAAATTCTGTTATTTTTTCTGGAGTAGTATTTTTCTTTATAGCTTCTATTTCTGTTGGTGTTCCATGTTCATCAGTTCCTCCAATAAAAACAACATAATTTCCTTTAAATCTTTGATATCTAGCAAAAATATCTGCTGGAAGATGAGATCCTACAATATGCCCTATATGTGGAACATTATTTGAATATGGTAGGGCTGCAGTTACCAATATAAATTCTTTTTTCATGATTTAATATGGATAAGAAATAATATTTTAAATATTTATATAATGAATAAAGAATGAAGGTAACAAATATTTTGATAATATTGAATGCCATAATGTTTATTTTAACTTTAATTTTTAGAGAAAAAATTATTTATCTTCTTGGTTTTTCGCCATTAAGATTTTTTGAAAGACCATGGACAATATTTACTAATCTATTCGTACATGGAAGTGATTTGCATCTTTTTGTAAATATGTTAACTTTGTTTATTTTTGGAAATCCATTAGAAAAAATAATAGGAAAGAAAAAGTTTTTGATGTTATACATTCTTTCAGGAATTTCCGGAAATATATTTTATTATATTTTTTATTTTAATCAAGATATTATTGGTATTGGGGCTTCAGGAAGTATTTTTGGAGTTCTTGGAGCATTTGCAATATTAAGACCACATGATTATGTAATAATTTTCCCATTTATGATACCAATACCAATGACAGTTGCATTAATAATATGGATTCTCCTTAATGTTTTTGGTTTTTTACTTCAAGTAGGAAATATTGGATATATAGCACATTTAGGTGGGTTGTTTGTTGGAATAATATTAGGCAAAAAATTTAAAAGAAAGAAAGAATTTTTCATAGAAGAATATTTAAATTCTTTTGAATTTTAATAAGTAAATGGAAGATTTAATATTAAGGTTAAGAGAAAAATTTGCAACTTCTTCTACAGAGACATTAAAGAAGTACTATGAAGATATAAAAATGGGAATTATTCCAACATCTTTATCTGAATTTTCTAAGCTTGGAGAAGAAAAAATATTAAAATATTTAGAAGATGAATTAAGATTAAGAGGAGTTATTAAGAAAGCTAAAAGAGTAGAAATAAAGTAATTACTCTATACAACAATCAATAATTTTCTTTATTATTTCTTTTAATTTACTTCCCTTTTCTTTACTTTTGATAAGATTTTCAATATCTCTTTCTATTTTTTCTGATTCTTTATAAGCTTCTCTAATTTCTTCTTTTTCATCAATAAGTTTTATGACATCTTCTTTATTTAATATGTTTAAATTTAATCCCCAAAATATTGAAAATAATTCATATGAATAATCAAATAATTCCTTTGCTTCTTTTTCTCTTTTAGAATCTAATAATTTTTCTCCAGTTTCGTATAATCTCATCGTTGCAGCTAGCAAATGTTTTGAAATACACCAAATTTCTGCTCCTTCTTCAGAATTTTTAATTACTTTTCTCATAAGTTCTTTTCTAATTTTTCTAATTTTTATTAATAAATTATAATATAAATCATTTCCAGTTTTTACTCCAGAGAAAAATAAGTGCTCTTCTAAAGATATTAAATTCATTATTCCAATAACCAAGTCTTCTTCTTTTGAAAGATCAAGTTTAATATCCTTAGCTTTTTTTAAAATTTCCTCAACTTTTTCTTTTAGGTCTTTCATAAAAAGATATATAAGTTTGGTAATTTATAGTTTTATATTTAAGAAATATTTTTAAAGTTTA
>JAWBIX010000035.1:0-4222 GCA_038833255.1 Nanopusillaceae archaeon
TAAATATTGCCAATAATATTTGCATATTCAAAATTTAAAGTTATAGAAAAAGTATTACCAATTTTTTCAATAAGTAAATTTCCATCTCTTCTAGTAAAATCTTCTAAAGGAATATTATCTGATTCTAAAATATAAACGAACGAATTATTACTAACATATAAGATGCCTCTATGAATTCTAATCTCTAAAACTCTCTGAGATCCTATTGCTTCGCTTAAAACTTCTTTACTTATAGCTTCAATTTTTTTCATATTAGAAATAGCTTCTTGAATTGAAATAGAATTTAAATTCCTATCTATTATAGGATTTAAAAAAAGTAAAGCTATAGAAATAGCTGTAATAGAAATAAGAAGAACTAAAATTTTTGAAACAAATTCCGATAATAACTTCATAAAATATAAAATTACTCTTTAGCTTTTCAATAACAAAGATTTAACTATTTTTATATCATCTTTATAACCCATAGAAATTAAATATTTGCAATTTGATTTACAATTTACTATAAAAAAAGATGAATTAAAAATAGTTATATTTATTAGTTGAGAATTTTCAAAGTTAATAGTTATATTTTTTAAAGTTCTTGGCTCTAAATTAAAAGCTAAGAAATCTTTATCAGAAGATATATTTAAAAAATATTCTCTTTCAGAAAAAAGATACATTTCAAATCTAATCTTTTTCTGAGAAAAATCCAAACTAATATTTAAAAATAAAACTTCTATAATAAGATTTCTTTTCTTAAAAGTATTAATGAAAAATTCTGAAAAATTAAAAAATTCCGAATATTTTTCGTTTTCCAAAAGAAAGTTTGCCTCTATTAAATAATTATCGATAGTTCTTAAAATTATTAAATTGTTTGAATAATTAGTTTTTTTACTTAAATATCCAAAATAAAAAAAGTTAACACTAAAAATTAATATAAATATTGCTGTCGCAATTATAAAAAATTGTGATTTAAATTTTTTTCCAAGCATATATTATTAATTCAATATTTTCGTAGTTAGTAAAATTAGATGAAAAAAAATAACTTACAGAAAAAACGTTATTCGCATTAAACTTTATATTTTTAAAACATTCATCATAATTTTTTTCATAACAAATCAAAACTTTAAAATCATAAATTTTTGGAAGTTCATTTTTTAAAATGTTTTCTATTTCAGTTGTTTTTCCTAAAAACGCATAATTTCTTATTTCGAGATTATAAGAGTTTAAAACATTATAAATTTTTAATTTTATTATTTCATAATCTTCTAAATGATTGGAAGAATAAAAAAGAAAAATAAAGATAAAAGATAATAGAATAATAGAAGAAATCGCCAATTCTAAAAATTTTTCCATTTTATTCAAAAATTCTAAAAATTATATTTAGTTTTTTTCCATCAGTCGATAAAATAGGAATATTAAAAGAAAAAACATTTCCGGCTTTATTTTTTCTACAGCTCATAATTATATTTTTATTTTCAAAAACCTCTATCTCGACTTCTCCTCTATTTTTACAATATTCTTCTACAATATTTTCAAAAGTAAAAAGATCTAAACCCTTTAAAGTAATAGTGCCTATATATTTATAACTTGCATTTTTATAGTTTTCTTCAAAATCATATAGTATTGGATTTCCATAGCTAGATGACATAAAAACATATAAAATTTCTTTGTTAGAAAAATTTTGTAAAAAAATTGATATATTAGCTCTATATAAGCTATTATCGCTACAAACATCGTAATCTTTTATTTTAAATGCTAATTCAGAAAAATTAGAATTATAGATTCTTATAGATGTTACATTTATTTTCTTTTCACAGCTAACATTGAAGTTTATATAAACAACTTGATCACCACTTTCGCTAATATTAATTTCAAAAATTTTAATAACCAGATCTTTATAAACGTTCGGATTAGAATATATTAGCCTCTCAAAATATGAAAACAAAAGTTCTTTATAAAAATTTTCTGAATTTATATATTTATATTCTTGAAATCTGTAATTCAAGAAAAGAAAAGCTGTTACCAATAACATTAAAAATATTGTTGATGATATAATTATTTCTAAATAGCCCATAAAATATTAAAATGTATAGAGCAATTATTCGACTGCGGGGGGTGGGATTTGAACCCACGAAGGCACTAAGCCACTGGGACCTCAACCCAGCGCCCTTGGCCAGGCTAGGCGACCCCCGCTTATAATCTAACCTATAATTTATTTTTAGAATTCGAATTTTTTATTAATTTTGAGAATTTTTGAAATTGGCATCTGGTGATAGATTAGAAGTTGTAGTGGTAATTCTAGCTGAGTGATCCAGCCGCACGTTCCCGCACGGCTACCTTGTGACGACTTCGCCCCCCTCGCGGAGCTCCTGTTCGAGCCTTTCGGCCCTCACAGGAGCTCCACTCGGTTGGCGTGACGGGCAGTGTGAGCAAGGGGCAGGGACGTATTCGGCGAGGTTTGCTAAACCCCGCCTACTAGGGATTCCGGCTTCACGAGGGCGAGTTACAGCCCTCGATCCGAACTAGGGGCGCTTTTAGGGGATTTGCTCCCCCTTTCGGGGTGGCATCCCTTTGTAGCGCCCATTGTGTCGCGCGTGTGGCCCCGGGGATTCGGGGCATACGGACTTACCGTCGCCCGTACCTTCCTCCCGCTTATCGCGGGCAGTCCCCCATGAGTGCCCCGCAGCCGAAGCTGCGGGTAGCAACATGGGGCACGGGTCTCGCTCGTTAACCGACTTAACGGCACGCCTCACGGTACGAGCTGACGGTAGCCATGCACCACCTCTCGGCTCGTCTGGTAAGGTCTTCAGCCTGACCTTCATCCTGCCGTCTCCCCGGGTAAGATTCCCGGTGTCGAATCCAATTAAACCGCACGACCCACCCCTTGTGTGCCCCCCCGCCAATACCCTTAAGTTTCACCCTTTCGGGCGTACTCCCCAGGCGGCCCGCTTAACGGCTTCCCTTCGCCACCGGAGTGGCTCTAAGCCACTCCGACAGCTAGCGGGCAACGTTTACGGCTGGGACTACAGGGGTATCTAATCCCTTTTGCTCCCCCAGCTTTCGCCCCTCACCGTCGGGACCGTTCCAGCCGGCCGCCTTCGCCACTGGTAGTCCCCCCAGGATTAAAGGATTTCACCCCTACCCTGGGAGTACTGCCGGCCTCTCCCGGCCCCAAGGCTGGCAGTATCTCTCGCAACCCCATAGTTTACTATGGGATTTAACGAGAGACTTACCAGCCCGGCTACGGGCGCTTTAGGCCCAATAATCGCGGGGTCGACTTGGGGCGCCGGTATTACCGTGGCGGCTGCCACCGGTCTTGCCCACCCCTTATTCGCCCAGCCTTCTAACACTGGGCAAAAGCCCTGGCAGAGCCAGGGCACTCCGGGTCACCTCCTCGCGCGTTAGCGCATTGGGAAGGTTTCGCGCCTGCTGCGGCCCGTAGGCCCTGGGCTCATGTCTCAGAGCCCATCTGGGGGCTCCCGCTCTCACGGCCCCTACCCGTCTTAGGCTTGGGGGTCCGTTACACCCCCAACTACCTGATAGGACCACCTCCCATCCTACGGCGCTATTAGCAGCTTAAAGCTGCTAATAGCTTTCGGAGAGGGTCCTTCCAGAATCCCTCTCCTATGGGGTATTAGCCCCAGTTTCCCGGGATTATCCCCCACCGTAGGGTAGGTTGAGGTGGTATTACTCAGCAGTGCGCCGAGGGCTTTCCCCTCACGACTCGCATGGCTTAGCCTGACCCGGATAGCCGCCCCCTCTGGCGGGTTCAGCCAGAATTACCACTACAACTTTTTCTCTATCACCAGATGCCATTAAGGCATCTGATACTATGGGCTTGTAGGATATTGTTTCTCATCTTCATAGAGCAAGCGCTCTCTCGAAACAATGACGGAACAAGCCCTATAATATATTTTAAATTCAAATCACTAATATATATATTTTTTTCAGTTATATATTTTCCCCAAGTGTACATATATGTATACACACTAAATAAAATCAAAAGCCTCTAATGCTATTTGAATTTCATAAGGACTAGTTTTTTCCCCAAATACTATTCCTTTAGAATTTGCAACTAAACCAACAGAAACGTAAATATTTCCCATATTTACGCTTCCTGCACCATATCTTTTCACTTTAAATATTTCACTAATTTCTTTTGCTTCATCTTCATCTATATTTCTATTAAATAGAATTCCCTTATTAGTTACATATGCCATAGAACCAACCAAATTATTTT
>JAWBIX010000036.1:0-4192 GCA_038833255.1 Nanopusillaceae archaeon
GTGGAAGGTTCAACTGTCCCAAACAAGTTGTTGTTTATATAAATTCTTCTTATTCTACCAGTAGATTTACTAATTTCTAATTTTATATTTTCTTTATACTTTTCAATTATTTTATCTCCAACTTTATCACCAAATTGATAATTTAGTATAGCTTTAATTGTCGATAAAGTCATACCAATAAAGTAAAAACTTATCTAAAACTTTTACTATTGTATTATTATTGCCATAAAGAAATACTTGATTTTTATAAATTTCTATCCCAACATTATCATTATCTCCTATATCCTCTATGAATATTAGTAGAAAATTATTTGTATCTATAAGAAAAGATTGATTATCATAAAATATCCAAAGGTATCTGTCTATAGAAGAGTTTGTGTACATTTTGCAGCCTGGTTGATAATATTTACATACAGCATAAGCTATTATTTTTTGTTTATTTAAATAAAGTAAAAGATTAAGTAAAGTTACGGTAAAATTTCCTTTAGCTTCAGGATCTATGAAAATAAGAGATAAATTGTATTTTTTTATTTCTTCTTTAGCAGTATAACTTATTATCGGAATATCTTTTAGTTCTTCTATAGAATATTTAGTATATACACATATTTCTTCATTACAATATTTTTTTAATCCTAAATTTTCTCTATTCCAGCTATCTTTAAATCTAAAGTAAACTAATAAAAAACATAAAATAGTTACAAAAAGCATCAACAATATCCATGTTTTTTTCATAGATCTTTATTTTTGAAAAACAATTATATAAATTTTGATAAAAAATAATTTCTTTATGAATGTTATTGAAAAGAAAATCATAGATATTTTAAAACAGAACCCCTATGGTCTTACAATTTCTGAGCTTTCTAGAATGTCAAAAATTAATAGAATTACATTGTCTAAGCATCTTGAAATTATGAAAGAAAAGGGTTACTTAGGATGTCGTACTGTTGGAAAAGCAAAAATATGGTATTTAAGTGAAGATGTTAATCTTTTAGAAGTAATATATACAGAATCTCAGTTAAACAAAATGCTAAAGTTTAATGATGAAAAAAATTATGTTTTAGGAGATACAAAATTTATAATTTTACCAGTAGAACTAATACAAATTCTTTATTTGGAATTAAAAAATTGGCAGACTATTAGAAGTATCGGAAAAAGATTTGGTATTTTGGTTGGTACTGTATATAAATCTTACTCTGGTACAGAAAGAATAATAAGAGAAGAAATATTGGAAAAAGTAATAAAATTTTATGAAAAAATGGGATTTGGAAAAATAGAGGATATTAAAATAGATATAAAAGAGGTAAAATTAACTATAAAAATAAAAAATTTAATAGAAACTGAAATTTTAAGAGAAATAGAAGATGTAATTGAAAATAAAAATGATATAAAAAATTACTTCACAGAAGGATATTTTGAAGGGTTAATTTCTGTTTTATTATCTATACCAGTTAAATGTAGTGAACAAACAAATCCATTTCAATCTCAAGAAACAATTTTAGAAATTTTTAGAATATGAGAATATGTATTTCTGGAGTAGCAGGTGTTGGAAAAACAACGATAGCGAAGAGACTTGCTGAAAAGATAAATGCAGAATATATAAATTTATTAGATTTTGCAAAAGAAAAAAACCTAATTGATAGTTATGATGAAGTTTTTCAAACATATATTATTGATGAAGAAAAATTAATTAGAGAAATAATTAATTATTTTAAAGAGGAAAAAGATTATGTTATAGACGGAAATTTTTCTCATCTAATACCCGCAGATTTATATGTAGTAATAAAAACAGATCCAAACATTTTATATTCTAGACTTCTTCAAAGAGGATATCCATATAATAAAATATTTGAAAATATTTGGGCAATGAATTTAGAAGTAATTGAAGAGGAGCTAGAAAATATGGGAAAAGAATATTACGTTTTTTTTAATAATACTGAAGAAGATATAGAAAAAATAGTAAATTCTATTATAGAAATAATAAACAAAATAAAAATAATACGCTAACATTTGATTTTTAAAAATTTTATTTATATATATTATCTATGGCTGAGGAAGGAAGAACAATTTATCCAATTGTATTGTTACCAGAAAAATATGCGAGAGCTGTTGGTAGAGAGGCTGTTAGATCAAATATTACAGCAGCAGTAATTGTTGGAGAAATTCTAAAAACATCCTTAGGACCTAGAGGAATGGACAAGATGTTAGTAGATGAACTAGGAGATATCACTGTAACAAATGATGGTGCCACTATTCTTGATGAAATGCATGTCGAACACCCAGCAGCAAAGCTAATTATAGAAGTAGCAAAAACATTAGATAAAGAGGTTGGAGATGGAACAAAAAGATCTGTAGTCTTAACTGGAGAATTGTTAAAGAAGGCAGGAGAATTATTAGATAGAAATATACATGCTACAGTCATAATTGAAGGATATAGAAGAGCGGCGAATTTAGCAGAAAAGATAATTGATGAATTATCTAAAAAAGTTACATTAGATGACGAAGATATATTATTAAAAGTTGCAAAAGCTGCTTTAGCATCAAAAATTGCTGGAATATATGGAGAAAAACTAGCAAGAATAGTAGTAGATGCTGTAAAAAAGGTAACTTACTCTGAAGCAAATAAAATAATTGTAGATTTAGATTCTATAAAAATAGAAAAGAAGATTGGTGGTGGAATGGAAGAAACAGAATTAATAGATGGAATAGTAATTGATAAGGAAAGAATACATGCTGGAATGCCAAAAGTAGTAAGAAATGCAAAAATAGCCTTAATTGGAGAAGCTATAGAAATAAAGAAAACAGAAACGGACGCAAGAATAAATATAACTTCTCCAGATCAATTAGAAGCTTTCTTAAAAAAGGAGCAAGAAATATTGAAGAGAATGGTTGATAAAATAAAAGAAGTTGGGGCAAATGTAGTATTTGTACAAAAAGGAGTAGATGATATAGCAGCATACTATTTGGCAAAATATGGAATTTTGGCAGTAAGAAGAGTTAAGAAATCTGATATGGACAAACTTTCTAGGGCTACTGGTGCAAAAATAGTATCATCAATAGATGAATTAACTCCAAACGATTTAGGATATGCGGAATTAGTTGAAGAAAGAAAAGTAGCTGATGAGAATATGATATTTGTTACTGGATGTAAGAATCCTAAAGCAGTTACTATATTAATAAGGGCAGGATCAGAACATGTTGCTGAAGAGGCGGAAAGATCAATAAACGATGCTATAAAAGATGTAGCAAATGTTATAAAGAAAGGAAAAGTTATCGCTGGTGGAGGATCTATAGAAGTTGAATTAGCAGAAAGAATAAGAAGAGAAGCAAAGAAACATCCATCAAAAATACAAATGGCAATGTTGGCTTTTGCAGATGCTTTAGAATCAATTCCTTCAGCTTTAGCAGAAAATGCAGGTATGGATACGATTGAGGCTATGTCTGAATTAAGAGCAGCACATGAAAATGGAAAAATATGGTATGGTATTGATGCTATAGAAGGAAAAGTATCAGATATGTGGGAATTAGGAGTTATAGAACCTGCAGATATAACAATACAAGCAATAAAGTCAGCTACAGAAGCAGCAATAATGATACTTAAGATAGATGATGTTATTGCAGCAATAAAGAAAGAAAGTGGGGAAAAAGAGAGCAAAGGTACTGAAGAAGAAGAAACACCTGAGCTAGACTAGATTTTATTTTTTGATATAAATTATTTTTAAATATCAAAGTTATAATACAATTTTATGAGTCAAAGTACAGATGTTTCTAAAATATTGGAAAAAATAATTTCTGAGGTTTCTGATGTTAGAAAATCTGTTGAAGAATTTAAGAAAGAATTTAAAAGTAAACCAAGTAAATTAGATAAGGATATGTATAAAGAAATTATTGGAAGCTTAATAAAAAGTAATTTAGAATTACATGCAAAAATATCTGAATTAATAGTTATTTTAAATAGCTTAAGTAAAGATATAAAAAACCTATTAGATTTATTTAAAGAAGCAGCATTAACTTACATGGAAACAGAACCTAAAAGAAAAGACAAAGATTTATATAATAAAATAGAAGAATTAGAAAATTATAATAAAAAATTATCAGAAATTTTAGAAAAATTAATTAAAGAGATAGACGAAATAAAAAAGGAAAAAAAGGAAGAAAAAATGCAAAAGCCAAGTCTACCACCACCACCAATTCC
>JAWBIX010000037.1:0-4169 GCA_038833255.1 Nanopusillaceae archaeon
TATGCCGTTAATTTGTAGAAATTAGCATGCCCCCGCCGGGATTTGAACCCGGGTCTCGGGGATGAGAACCCCGTATCCTAGACCTGGCTAGACGACGGGGGCAATAAAATGTTTATTTTCTAAACAATATAATAAATTTAACTTTATGATAAAAATATTATTATTATTATAAAAAACAATTAAAAAACAATTGTCTAAGCCCAAATATATTTGTTTCCTTCCTTTTTAATTACCCCAGATTTTAGATATCTGCTAAATATAGCTTTAATTACTCTTGGTTGCTTTCCAGTTTCCTTTGCCACAGCTTCAATAACTTTTGGTAAATCTGCTTCTGATACCCCTCCACTTAATCTTTTCATTAAAGCTTCTTTTATTGGAGAAGACTTTCCAGCCATATATAAATATTTTAAGAAAGGAATATAAATTTTCTGATCAAAAAAGAAAAATTCTATCCTATATAAATAAAAAATAAAATTTAGAAAATATTATTAAAATTAAAAAAATATTATAAGATTTTTCTTTCTTTTAACCAAATTAAAATATGTCTTCTACTTTTTAAGGAACCACCTCTAATTAAATTGTATAGTTTTCTATATATCTTTTTATCTAAAATTTTCTTCTCTTTAAGTATTCTTATAAATCTTCTCATTGCTCTAACTTGTAATATTCTTCTTCTTTTTTCATTAGTTCTGCTTTTCTTACTTCCTTTTCTCGATCCATACCCTCTTCTTCTACCTTTTTTCTTTTTTTCCTGTAGTAAATTAGCCCAATATCTAGATTGACCTTTTATTGGTTTTACTCTAATTATTTTTTGATTTATTAAGTTTTTTATATCTTCTCTTGTCATGGCTTTTGAAACTTCTTCTAATTTTTTCGGATCAATCCAAATTCTATCTTTTCCAACACCTAGGATAGCCGAGGCTAATCTTTTTTGTAATTCTACATTCATTTTTAGCTAGAAATAATTACTTCTCCTCCCAAAGCCGATATTTTTTCTATAGCACTTTTAGAAGCGCTTTTTACTATAATTTTATATTTTCTACTAGCTTTACCTTTTCCTAATAATTTATCAATACCTAATTCATTAAGATTTATTACATAAGATCCATTATCTTCTATTATAATTCCTTCATTTAATAGGTATTCAAAGTATTCTTCTATGTCTTCAATATTAACAAAATTTTTTTCTAATTTATAATTAGGACTAGTAAATCCTTTCTTATCTTTAATAAGTTCAATGTATTCTTTGAAGAATTTAATTGATTTTTGTTTTTTAAATCTCCAACCAGCATTCCCTCTACCCCCACGATTCCCAGCATTTCTATTTCTATCATTATACCCTCTTCTAGCATATCTTTTACCAAGGTATTTTCTATATTTTTTCGATCTTCTTGCTGTCATTATAAATCCGATATATTGAATATATTTATAAAAATGTTGAAGTAAAATTACATTATGTCATTTCATTAACTTAGATCCACCGAAAGGTATGAAAGATTTTAACGTAGATTATGAAATTCTTAGAAAAAGAATTATTTCGATAATTGAAGAAGAATTTCAAAAATATGGTTTTGAGCCAATATCAACTCCAATAGTTGAATATTGGGAAACTTTAAAAGGAAAATATGGGGAAGAAGCGGAAAATATGCTAATATGGAGATTTAAATTGCCATTTTCTGAAAAAGAATATGCTTTAAAATATGATAATACCGTTCCTCTAGCAAGATTTTATGCAAAATATCGTCCACCGCTACCTTTTAAAAGATATACAATAGATAGAGTATTTAGATATGATGAGCCACAAAAGGGGAGATATAGAGAATTTTGGCAAGCAGACGCAGATATAATAGGATCTCCTTATCCAGAAGCGGATGCAGAGATAATTGAACTTTTTGATAGAATTTTTAAAAAATTAGGATTTAGAAATTTTTATATTTATATAAATGATAGAGAATTAGTTGAAAATTTATTTAAATTCTTTAAAATTTCATTTAAAGATGTTTATACAATCATAGATAAGCTAGATAAAATTGGCATAGAAGGAGTAAAAAAAGAGCTATCTAAAAGATTTAGTGAAAATTTAGTAGAAAAAATAGTAAGTATAATAAGCTTAAAAGGACAAGAAGCTATAGATGAAATATCTAAAATAGATAAAGAAGAAATAAAAGAAAGAATAAATGTTTTAAATAAAATAATTGAAATGTCAGGATCTAAAAATTTATTATACAATCCTGCTTTAGTTAGAGGATTAGAATATTATACAGGAATGGTCTTTGAAATAGTTACTGAAAAATTTCAAATTAGTTTAGCGGGTGGGGGAAGATATGATAATTTGATTAGCTTATTTACGAAATCTCAAGTTCCAGCAGTTGGTGGATCTTTAGGAATAAATAGAATATTGGATATTGGAATAGAAAACAAAATTTTCGATATAAACAAAAAGACGATTATAGATGTAGCGGTAATATACATAAAGCAAGATTTATACGAAGAAGCTCTAAAAATTGCTAGAAAATTAAGAGATTTAGGATTAAGAACATATATTGATGTGTCTAGAAAAAAATTCAAGAATCAAGTAGAATACGTAGTATCAAAAAATATTAGATATCTTGTTATTATTGGAGAAAAGGAAATAAAGGAAAAAAGAATAACTGTTCAAGATAGACTTAAAAAAAGAAGATATACTATAAATTTTGAAGAAATTAATAAAATAGTAGAAATAGTACATTCTTAATGGCCCGGGTAGCCCAGCGGCAGGGCGTCGGGCTGTGGACCCGAAGGTCCCGGGTTCAAATCCCGGCCCGGGCCCTATTTTTTCCAAACAAATTTAAAGCTTCCAAACAAATTTAAAATTGCAGAGAGAAATATGGCTATTATTTGAGCTAATATACTATTATATAACATATAATAGAATAAAAGATTTGATATGATATATTGGGAAGAGGCCGAAAACATAACAACAAAATGATACTTAATTAATCTATTTAAAAAACTTCCTTTAGCCCTATCTCTAAAAGTCCAATAGTTATTTAACATAAAATTATGCAATATTGAAAGTTCAATAGAAATTCCGCTAGCAAAAAAATGTGGAATATCCAATTTTCTAAGAATGTATAAAGATCCTAAATTAACGATAAGTCCTAAAGAATCAACAATATAAAATTTTATAATTCTGATTAATTCTGAATAATAAATAATCTGTTTTAGTAGTTCTACTAGAACAATTTCGTTTATTTTACTTTTTCCATATTTCCTAACTCCAAAAATAAATGGAATTTCTTTTATTTTAATTCTTTCAGAGTTGGCTAATATTTCTATCAATATTTTAAATCCTCTTTTAAACTTAATTTTAGTTATAACAGTATCTAATATTTCTTTTTTTATAGCAAAAAATCCTGAAAGAGGATCTTTTATTTTAGCATTCTTAATAGTAATTCTAATAAAAGTACATGTTAAAAGAGAAAAAAGTTTTCTTAATGTAGATAATCCAACTATTTTACTTTTTCTTAAAAATCTAGATGCAACTACAATATCATATCCTTTTTTAAGATAATAAATCATCTCTGGGATTTTTTCTGGCGGATGTTGTAAATCGGCATCCATTAAAACAATATATTTACCTAAAGAATTTTTATATCCAACAATAAAAGCCGAATTTATTCCCATTTTTCGCTTTCTTACTATTAATTTTATATTTTTATTCTTTTTAGACATATCTTTAATTTTTTCTATTGTTCCGTCCTTTGAATTATCATCTACAAAAATTATTTCAAATTTATAATTTTTTAGAGAATTAAAAATTCTATTTACAAGAGTTTCTATGTTTTCTTTTTCATTATAAGTTGGAATTATAATACTGATATCCATACGATTTATTTAAAAAGTATTTTTTAATATTACTTATTTCATGACTGTACTTGGTGGTAGGGCAAAAAGAAATCATGGTATATGTAGGAGATGTGGTAGAAGGACATTTAATCCAGATAAGGGTCATTGTTCACATTGTGGATTTGGAAGAACTTCAAAGTTAAGAGCGTATAATTGGTCTTATAAATCTAAAAGAAAATGGTAGAAGAACAAATTAATAATGAAAGTAAAGTAGAAGAAAAAGAAAAAGAAGGATTAAAAATTTTAGAAGAGGAACAAAAGCAAATTAAGGAAAGATTAAA
>JAWBIX010000038.1:0-4167 GCA_038833255.1 Nanopusillaceae archaeon
GATACTATATGGGTACTAGGGCTGTGGATAGTATAGTAAATCAGTTATTAACGGAATTAGATGGTATATCTTCAAGAGGAGATGTAATTGTTATTGCAGCAACAAACAGACCAGATATGATAGATCCGGCATTGTTAAGACCTGGAAGAATAGATAGAATAATATACGTTCCTCCACCGGATTATGAGGCGAGATTAGAAATATTAAAAATACATACGAGAGGTATGCCTTTAGATTTAGATGTAAATTTGGAAGAAATAGCAAAAATTACTGAAGGATATTCTGGTGCAGATTTGGAATTATTAGTAAAAGAAGCTGCAATATTTGCAATGAGGGAAGCTATAGATGAAATTAGAAATAGTAAAAAGGAAATTAGTGATGAAGAATTGTTAAAAGAAGTAGAAAAGAAAGAGATTACAGTAAAAATGAAACACTTCAAATTAGCATTAGAAAAAGTAAAACCGTCAATAACGAAAGAAATGGAACAATTTTACAAGAACTTTGCAGAAACATTTAGAAAAAGAATAATGCCAGAAGAAGGTAAATATTATGGATAAAGATAGGTTTTTTCCTCAAATAAAATTTTTTGGAGAAGATTTAAATGAAAAAATAATAAATACAAAAGTTTTGATTGTCGGTATTGGTGGATTGGGAAGTTGGTTAGCAGAGATATTTGCCAGATGGGGGATAAAAAGAATTGGTATTATAGATCATGATAAAGTTGAAATTTCAAATTTATCAAGACAGAACTATTTAGAGGAAGACTTGGGAAAAAAGAAAATAGAATGTTTAGAAAGTAGAATTAATAAAGTAAATTCTGCTATTAAAGTTGATAAATATGAAAAAATAAATTTGGAATATTTTAAAGACTATGATATATTCTTTGATTGCGTCGATAATATAGAAACAAAATATTTACTTAATGAAATAAGTGTTTATTTAAATAAACCATACATTTTTGGAACTATTGTTGGAGAAAAAGGATTTTTTGGATATATTAATCCAAAGGACTTTTGTTTTTATGATATATTTAAAGGTAAAAAAGAAGTTTTGACAAATAAACATATAGGAATTGAGGTCTCTTCGGTAATGTTTTTATCATCTCTCATGGCTAAATTATTTATTAAAACATTTTTAGATAAAAGATCAAGAGTATTTCATTTTAATTTATCAGATTTCAAAATAGAAGAAATTAAAGTAAACAGAAAGGAATGTAAAATTTGTATAAAAAAAGAGTTCGAATATTTAAAATAATGGATTTATATGAAGTTTTACTTAATATAAAGAATAAAAAAGAGTTAAGAAATTTATCGGAAGACTTTTTGTATAATTTACTTATTCGTGAATTAAAATCTAGAAAAAACATATTTGAGAAAATAGAGAAAGCAAAAAATTTTAAGGAACTTAAGAGAGATGAAGAATTTTTATATTTTTTTAAAGAAATAAGAAAGAAAATACATGAAACCTTTGGAGTATTTGCTCCAAAGGATTTAAGAAGGATATATAAAATTCTATATGAAGATCTTAGTTTAGAGGAAAAGATAATAGAAATATTAATGCTTAGTTTATCTACGAAAGAAAGATTGAATTTTTATAAAGAAATTTATAAAAAAATATTTTTAGAAGACCCTGTAGAAATTATGGATTTAGCTTCTGGTTTAAATCCGATATCTATATTTTTTAGTGATAAAAAACCTAAAAGATATTTTTTTGTAGATATTTCCGAAGATATTATAGACATAAATTATACTATTTTAAAACAACTAAATATAGAACCTATAGGATATTGTTCGGATATTTCAAATTTTAATAAAGATTTTTTAAAGAGAAAATATCAATATATTTTTCTCTGGAAAACAATACCAATTTTAGAAAAAATAGATAAAAAATTACCAATCAATCTATTATCTATTTTAGATTTTGATTATATAGTAATTAGCTTTCCACAAAAGAGCTTAGGAAAAATTAAAAAGTTGGGTTTAGCATGGAGATATTGGATAAAAAAGGTAGCTAAGAAATTAAATTATAAGATAATAGAAGAATTCGATATACCGTATGAGTTTTTTATAATACTATCTAAATAAGATTTTTTATATTTAATATAAAAGGATTTTTATTATCTTTTTTAAAAATCCAGAGTTCTATATCAACGTTATCATAATTTTTGTATCTTTTTGCAAGATCCAGCATTTTTTCTATATCATATTTGTAAGTTTTTTCTATATTACTAATTTCTTTTGAAGTTCTTTTGATTTGTATTAACTTTATTTTAATTTTATCTTTGTCAGGTTTTATTGCTATAATATCTATAGGAGATTGTGATGCCGGACTTCTCCATACATCCCAACCATTTTCTTCTAATATTTTCTTTGTTTTTCTTTCATAATAATAACCTATTTTGTATTTACTTGCCATAAAAATATATTTTTTTCTAAGACTATTTATTTTAATGAATATTAATGAATATTTTGATCATATTAAAAAAAAGTTTTTTGAAGCTTATGAGATTGCTAAAAAAGCAAGAGAAAAAGGATATGATCCCGTAGACTATGTTGAGATATCATATTCTGAGGACATGGCGGAAAGAGTAGAAAAGTTAATATTAACAATAAATCCACTAATAGAAAAAATAAATCTAACTAATAAAATAAGAGAAATAGAAAAGCAATACGGATCCTTAACATTTTCTACTATACTAGAAATTGCTAATTATGTTTCTGACGAAATATATAAGTTAACTAAAGATAAGATTCTATCGATAGAACTTGGTTTGAGAACAGCTTTTGCATATCATACTCTAGGAGTTGTTGCAGCACCTACAGAGGGAATTGTTAAAGTTTCTTCTAAAAGAAGAAGAGATGGAAAAGAATACATTGCAATATACTACGCAGGTCCAGTTAGATCTGCTGGAGGAACACCGGCAGCATTTTCTGTAATTATTGCAGATTTTCTTAGAAAAAAATTTGGATATTCAGAATATGATCCAACAGAAGAAGAGATACTTAGAAATATAAGTGAGGTTTTTGAATATAAAAGGCTAGAGCATCTTCAATATACTCCAAAATTAGAAGAACTGAGATTTGTTATTGAGAGATTGCCAGTAGAAGTTACAGGGATAGCAACTCTAGAAGCAGAAGTATCCTCTTATAAAGATTTACCAAGAATAGAAACTAATAAAATTAGAGGCGGAATGGTTTTAGTTTTAGCTGAAGGGTTATGTCAAAAAGCAGAAAAGTTGTGGAAAAAACTAGAACCGATATGTGATAAATACAATTTGTCTAATTGGAAATGGTTAAAAGATTTTAAATCTTTAAAAGAGAAATTATATGTATCTCAAGAATCTTCTCAAAACGAGATTATAAAACCTAACTGGAAATATTTATCACAAATTACTGCTGGAAGACCGGTAATAGCCTTACCATCACAAAAAGGAGGATTTAGATTAAGATACGGAAAATCTAGGACTAATGGACATTCTGCAATTTCTATACATCCAAGTTTACCTATTTTATTATTTAATTTTTTAGCTTATGGAACCCAATTGCCTGTAGAAAGACCAAGAAAAGCAGGAGCTATTACATTTTCCGATACTTTAGAGCCACCAGTAGTAAGATTGAAGGATGGAACCGTTTTGAAAGTTTCATCTGAAAAATTAGCAAAAAAGATTATGAAAAAGAAACTTTTAGACAAAATATTATTTTTGGGAGATATATTAATAACATATGGGGATTTTATACAAGGAGGACATCCTTTGGTTCCTGCAGGATATTGTGAAGAATGGTGGGTACAAGAAGTTATGATAAATGCATCTAAGAAAACAAACTTTTCAGTTAATTTTAATTATAATAAACCTTTAGATCTTCAGGAAATTTCTGGATTAAAAAATCTTTCAGAATTTTTATCTATAAAAGAAGAAAGATTAGAAAAAATATTAAAATATCCACTAAAATTTAAACCCACTTTAATTGAAGCTTTAAAAATATCTTTAAAATTAGATGTACCTTTACATCCTACATATACTTTTCATTGGAAAGATATCGATTATAAGGATGTTTTAGATTTGATCGAAAATTTAAAAAATAAGGCAAAGATAATATATTCGAAAAAGAAATTTTTTGTTAAAATTGCAAAATTAATTGAAATAGAAAAAGATGAAAATATAAAAAA
>JAWBIX010000039.1:0-4000 GCA_038833255.1 Nanopusillaceae archaeon
AAATAAAGTATTTAAAAATTATAATTTTAATAAAAAATAAATTGAATTTTATCAAAATAAGCTAAAAGGCTGTTAGAAATTTTAAATTAGAGTTAATAATATATCTAAATAATTTAAAAAATATAATATTTAAGGATATAGCCATCCCTCTCTCAATCTTGGAAATGGCAAAGTATCCCTAATATGATCTAATTTACATATCCACATAGTAAATCTTTCTAATCCTAATCCCCATCCAGAATGTGGTATAGATCCATATTTCCTTAAATCTAAATACCAATCATATGCATTTATCTCAATATCTCCAATTTTAACTTTTAATTTATCTAAATTCCATTCTTTTATTTTTCTTTCAAGTATATCATATCTCCATTCTCTTTCAGATCCACCAATAATCTCTCCATATCCTTCTGGTGCTAATAAATCAAAGTTTTTTACAGTACCATCTCCTACATCATACATATAAAATGCCTTTATCTCTCTAGGATAATACATTAAAAATATTGGAACTTTATATTCTTGAGTTAATATTTTTTCTTCATCTGCACCTAGATCGTCTCCATATTTTACATTTAATCCTTTGTCTTGTAATATTTTTATAGCATCTTTATATTTCATTTTAATCCATTTTTCTTCAACAAAATTCTTTAAATCTTCTATTTTTCTTCCAGTAAACTTTTCTAATAGCTCAAAGTCATCTTTTCTTTCCTTTATTGTGTTTTCTATAGAATATTTTAAAGATTCTTCAGTAACTTTTATTAAATCATCTAAATCATACCATGCGGCTTCTATTTCAAAATGCCAATATTCATGTAAGTGTCTTCTAGTTCTAGATTTTTCAGCTCTAAATGATGGGGTTAAAGAAAATACTTTTTCTAAAGAATATATTAAAGCTTCTAAATATAGTTGTGCGGATTGTGATAAATATGCTTTATCTCCAAAATAGTTTACTTCAAATAATGTTGTTGTTTCTTCACATGCATTTCCTACTAAAATTGGAGGATGTACTTCATACCATCCATCATTTATGTACCATTCTCTTAAATATTTTAATAAAGAATGTTTTATTTTTAAAACAGAAGTAAACCATCTTGTTCTTATCCATAAGTGTCTAAACCTTTGAATAGTTTCTATACTTTCATCTCCTTTTAATGGAAATGGTTCTCCTGAATTTATTATTTCTATCTTTTTTGCTTCAATTTCATATCCTGTTGGTGCTCTTTCATCTTTTCTTAAAATTCCAAATATTTTTATAGATCCTTCTATTTGCATATTCAAAGCTTTTTTCCAATCATCCTCACTAACAGAATCTTTTTTAACAACTACCTGAATAATATTTGTAGAATCTCTAATAACAAAAAATATTTTATCTTTCATATCTCTCATTCTATATATCCATCCTATTACTTCTACTTCTTTTCCAACAAATTCGTCCTTTAAAATATCTTTTATAAAAAGATTTTTCATCATATTTTTTATATTTTATAATTCAAATATTTTGCCTATTATTCTTGGAAATGGTTGAACTTCATATATTGTTTTTCTTCTAGTAACCCATCTAACAAATCTTTCAATACCAATTCCAGCACCAGCTGAAGGCTTTAATAATCCTTCTTTGGCTAAATCTAATAATAATCTATAATTTTCAGGATTTAATCCTGATCTTTCCATCTTTTTTAAAATTTTTTCATATTCATATTCTCTTTCTCCACCAGATAAAACCTCTCCATATCCTTCTGGCAATATTAAATCATAGTTTATCCATTTTCCATCTATCTCTAGATCATAAAATTGCCTAGGAATGTTAGTTACCCAAACAGGATCTTTAATTTCTATAGAAATTTTTTCTTCCCAATTTTTTCCAAAATCTTTTTCTAAGTCTTCTCTATCATAAATCTTGAAGGGTTTTTTAGGTATTCTAATTTCTATATCTAATAATTCTTTAACATCTTTTTTTACATATTTTAAAGTTTCAATTATCATCTCTTCAACTAGTTTAAATACATCTCTGCATTTTCCATATGCTATTTCAAAATCTAATTGTGTAAATTCATAAGAATGTCTATTTGTTTTTAGTTTTTCTAAAACTTCTAATCTTATACATGGTGATAAGAAAAATATTTTTTCATAGCCTAAAGATACTAAGATTCTCTTATGTATTATTAAACTTCTTGTTAATGTTGCTTTTTCCCCATATATTGTAACTTCTAAAAATTCAGGTACATCATTTTCATTTATATTACTTCTTAATGGATCTGTAAGCTTAGAAGTTATTACTGGTAACAACCAATAAAAGCCTTTTTTAACTAATATTCTAGTAAACTTTTCTAAAACCTTAGTGCCGATATATAAAACTGCTTTTGTCTCTCTACTATCTAAATGTTTTATTAAAAAATCTTTATATGTTCCGACAAGTTTGGAATTCCATAAAAAGTAATTAAATAAAAGTAATTTTTTTAAGATTTATATCAGTTTTTAATGTATTTTCTATAAATGAATATAAGATCTCCTATCATTACTGTATTAGGTCATGTTGATTCTGGAAAAACATCTTTATTAGATTCTATTAGACAAACTTCTTTAGTTGAAAAGGAAGCTGGAGGGATTACTCAACATATTGGAGCAACGGAAATTCCTATAAAAATAGTTGAAGATATTTCAAAACCACTGTTAAATATTTATAAATTTAGATTAACCATTCCTTCATTGTTATTTATAGATACTCCAGGACATGAAGCTTTTAGTAATTTAAGAAAAAGAGGAGGATCTATTGCAGATTTTGCAATAATTGTTGTAGATATAATTGAAGGAATACAAAAGCAAACAGTAGAATCTATTGAAATATGTAAACAATTTAAAGTACCATTTCTGATTGCTTTAAATAAAATTGATAGAATTGATGGATGGAAACCTCAAAATACATATTTATTTTCAGAATCTATAAAGGTTCAAAGTAATAAAGTTGTTGAAGAATTAGAAAAAAAATTATATGATGTAGTTTATAAATTATATGAATTAGGATTTGATTCTGAGAGATTTGATAGAATAAAAGATTTTAGAAAACAAGTTTGTATAGTTCCAGTATCTGCAAAAACAAAGGAAGGTTTAGGAGAGCTTTTATTAATAATTTCTGGTTTAGTTCAAAGATTTTTAGAAGAAAAATTAAAAATAAACGTTGAAGGTCCTGGAAAGGGTGTAATATTGGAAAGAAAAGAAGAAAAAGGATTAGGAAATATAATTGATGTAATTTTATATGATGGAAAAATAAAAAAAGGAGATTTAATTGCTTTTTTAACAAAAGATGGCGTAAAAATAACAAAAGTTAAAGGTATTTATAAATGTCAGCCTTTAAAAGATATTAGGTTTAAAACTAAATTTTTTGAAGTTAATGAAGCTATTGCTGCATCTGGAATTAGAATTTCTGCAGAAAATTTAGAAGAAGCAATTCCAGGATCACATATATATGTTTTAGAATCTGAAAATGATATTGAAAAAATTAAAAAAGAAATCACTGAAGAGATTTCAGAAATTATTTTCACATCAGATAAAATTGGTGTTATAGCTAAAGCAGATACTTTAGGAACACTGGAAGTTTTAATAAAATTACTAAAAGATAAAGGAATTCCTGTTTCAAAATCAGATATAGGAAATATAACAAAAGAAGATATTGTTTTTGCTTTATCAATCAAAGAAAAAAATCCAGAATATGGAATAATTGTTGGATTTAATATTGGAATTGATAAAAATGCTGAAGAACTTCTAAAGAGTTATAATATTAAAATAATTCTAAATAATGTTATCTATAGATTAATAGAGGATATAGAAAATTATATTTCTAGTTTAAGAAAAGTCAAGATTCCTCAAGATTTACCACCGTTAGCAAAAATACAAATATTACCTAAATGTATTTTTAGAAGAAGTAATCCTGCAATAGTTGGAGTAGAAGTATTATCTGGAGAAATAAGAAAAGACATGTATTTGATTAATGAAAATGGAAAAG
>JAWBIX010000040.1:0-3841 GCA_038833255.1 Nanopusillaceae archaeon
TTTGGACCTTTAGCAGGAGCATTTGCAGTAATAGGACATTGCTTTTCAATATTTTCAATAATAATTACTAAAAAGATTCCTTCTGGAGTTGGAGCTGCTCCTAGTATAGGTTGGTTACTTGGATTAGATATTGTGGAGATATTAAGCATATTATCTATAGCTATACCATTGTTAATTATTGGAATATTATTATTTCACGATATATTTGAGTTTGAAAGATTACATATATATTCAATCTTTCTCTTTCTCTCTTCAACTCTTTTATATATAGTAATATTTGATCCAAACGAAATTATAAAACTTTCTATAATAATAATTTCTATTTCTTCCTCCTTTGCAAAAGTTTTGAGACTTAAAAAATTATTTAAAAGAATGATTGAAAAAAGTCCGGGCGGAGGGATTTGAACCCTCGACCTGCCGGTCTCTGCGGCCAGAAGTTTCACTACAGCCGGCCGCTCTGCCAGGCTGAGCTACGCCCGGAATAATATATTAAAATTATTTAATAATTTTTTAAAAATTTAAACAAATCTTAGAATCAAAGGTAAAAAAGCAAAGTGTATAATTGTAGATAAAGCTATTGAAAATATTATATCTGAAAACCAATGTTGTAAAGATAGTATTCTTAAAATAGGAATAATTAATATAAAAAGAGCTAAAAATAAATTAACTTTTAATATAGAAAAAAATAAGAAAATTGATAAAAAAGTATGTGAGCTTGGTAAAGAATTATATCTGGGGGATTTGTAATAAATATTTATTTTAAAAAAAGAATATGGTCTTTCCTTAATAAACAGTTTTTGTAAAATATTTGGAATTGCCCAACCTATTAAGATATATATTATATTTTTTAGAGAAATAAATATTGCAATAAAACAATAGAAAAGTAATAAAATATCTGATATATCGGATAACAGTTTTAATTGTTTGTTATTAAATCTTTCAGCTATTTTCTTAGATAAAAAAATATCAAAATGAAAAATTTTCATTTATTCTATTATATTTATTGAAATCTTGTTTGAAATTTCTGTTTTTTCTCCAAATAATGTATTATAAGTTATTATAGCATTTGGTATAGAAAGTCTTTTTGGAACCTCTTCTGGAATTTTTAAAGTATATGAGATTATTATTTCTTCTCTTGGTTTTATTTGATCATAACTCCATTCTAAAACAGATTCTTTTTCTTCTTTATATATTCCTACTGGCTCCACAGTATCATATTTGCTTATCTTAAGATTTTCTGGAACTCTATCTCTTATTATTACATTATTTATTGGTAAATGTCCGTTATTTTTTATATAAATAGCAACGCGCATAATCTTCTCCTCCAAAGAAAGTCTTATTATCTCCTTTTTTATTTCAACTTTCGGTTGTAATATTAATATTAAAAATATTGCTAGTAAAGAAAAAATTAGTAGAATAACCAATAAAGAAAGATAATTCAGGTCTTTTTTTATAACATAGCTTTCTTCTGGTAATAAAATTATTTTCCATCTAGCATAAATTTTATTATCTTTAAAAACATACTCAAAAGGTTTGGGATAAAAGATATAAAATACTAAATCTATTCTTGAATAAGGTAATTCGAACTCGTAATAAAGATATTCTTTGTAAGGGTTATAAATTATTATATAATTGTTTTTAATTTCAATTATAGGTGTCTTTTCTTCTATATGCAAATATAAAGTTTTTTCTATAATAATATCTCCTACTCTCAACTCTAATGTAAAATTCTCAGATCTAAAACCTGAGGGAATGAAACTTTCAATCTTAACTAAATTGTTCCCAGGAAGTAAAATCGTTTTAATTTCTTTTTTATATCCATAAGATGTATTTAAAATTATAGGTATTTCTAAATCAAAAGGATTTGGATTAGCTATTTGTAATATTATTGAAAATATTCCTCCGCTTTTTAAAAGATCCGGATATATTTCTACATTTTCTACTTTTATAGGTAAAATTTTTTCAACTTCATAAATTATTCTCGGATTCAAAATAATGGTTGTTGTATAAACAATCTCTCCTTTTTCTGACCTAAAAGAAACTATAAACGTAGGTGTTTGAGCCACCACTCTTTTGGGTCTTAAATAAACTAAAATTTCTTTACTTTGATTAGGTAATATAGTTCCAAATCTATCTAAATTGTCTTTTCCGTATAATATTATCCAATCTACAGATAAACTTACAATATTGTAACTAAATGTTCTATTTGTAGGATTAAAAATATAAAATCTATAGATTGCAAAATCACTATCATTATAAATATTTACATAATTCTTTATTTCTAATGGCGAACTAACTATTGGAAAAGTTTCACAATATAAAATTTTGAATAAAAAACCCAATATTAAAAATAATAAAAATTTTCTTTTCATAAATTGATTATTATTTAGATTATTTATAAATTTAAATGAGCCCGGGGGGATTTGAACCCCCGAAGGGACTATCCCATCGGGACCTGAACCCGACCCCTTTGACCTCTCGGGCACGGGCTCATAAATATTATGAAAAAATTAAATCTAAATATTTCTTATACCATCTATCCCAATACTCTTCTGGTGAAATATTTATATTAAATTCTTTTAATAAATTTCTTACAGAGTCTATTACTCTTTTAGATTCCCAATATCTTGGTTCCGCATTAGAAAGCTTTCTGTATTCTATGATTTTACCAATCCAATATTTAGAATTTTCGAGATCTTCCATTTTTAAAATATCAGATTCTATCCATATTCTATGAAATCTGCAAATTCCATAATTGTCTATAGTGTATTCATAGAGTGTTCTATCATAACAAATTTTTGCATACTCTTCAGGTAATTTTCCAATAAATTTGTAATCGGAATAATATTTACCAGGAACTATTGTTGGTAACAATAATCCTAAAGTCCAATAAAAATTTGGAGTCATATCATATTCGTCTCCAAATGGAATATAATAAGCAAGATCATCTATTTTAAACTCTTTAGCAATCTTTCTAATATTTTCTCCTAAAATTTCTATCTCTCCATTAGCAATTTTCTCTATCAAATATTTTGCAATTCTATAGTTTTTTTCAGAATAATCTTGATCATATTTATTTAAATCCAACATCGGATTTTCTTCTAATCCAAAATTTTTTAGATCTATTCTTCCTTTTGAAGCAGCTTCAAATAAAAGACCCAAAATATATCCTAGATATATAGAATCAAACCCATAATTATCAGCAATTTTAATTAAATCTTTTACTAAATTTCTATTAAAAATTCCAATAAAAGGACCTAAACCGTTTGCAGGTTCATAATCTATTTTTACTCCATCTTCTACTTTCTTACATATAGCAAGACATTTTTCTCCACAAGTATCTGAAGAAAAGTAATAATCTTTTAACAATATACCGTCTATATATTTTTTATATAATTTTTCTCTCTCTTCTTGATTTAAATAGATGTTTTGAAAATTAAAATATGGAAGATTTCCCCTAAGATGTGGGTAATTTCCTCTAAAAGTTCCATCTTCTCTATATTTCTTTGTAGCTTCGGATACTTTCTTTACATCATATTGAATTATTTCATATTTTTTATTACCTCCAATAGATAGACCAACTACATTATGTGCTTTAAATAAAATGCTCCCTGCGCCACCTCTTCCAGCTACAGAAACAATTTCTGGTTTATCATTTCTTGGAGAAATTATAGAACCATATTTTGTATTTTTAGAAGCTAAACCAACTAAGAGGATTCTAAATCTTTTTTCTTCATATATTTCTTTAAGTTTATTTTTTAAATCTTCAAATTTTTCAAAAATATTTTTTGGAATTTCTTCGTCTAAAAACAAAACATTTTCATTATCTATTATTATAAAT
>JAWBIX010000041.1:0-3553 GCA_038833255.1 Nanopusillaceae archaeon
TTTTGTATTAATATTTTATTTTCTTCAACTTTACAAGGAATATTTAATTCTTTTTGTAAAAATTTAGCTAAAAGTTTTATATCTCTTCGTAATATCTCCAATATTTCCTTTACGTTTTCTATATATGTCCATTTTTTATAGTATGTAATTTTTGGAAGAGGAATTACAATATCCTCTCCTCTTTTTAACTCTTTTCCTAATTTTTTTAATTTATTGTAAGCCTCCTCTAAAAGTGTTAAATAGTCTTTCATATTGCTTTGTATTTATTGGGAGAAAATTCATAAATTTCTCCTATTGCTAATAAATCTTCAATATATTTTTTTAATAAGTCTTCAGATATTTTAAAGTAGTTTTTTATTTCTTCAAATGAAACACCACTTCCTTTATCGTTTTCTTTTATAAATTCTAATATTTCTTTTTTAATTTTTATATTTTTATCTTCTAAAATTTCTATATTTTTGCTAGTTTGATATTTTCCAGTATCTTCATAGCTTTTTTCAGATCTCCTATATTCTTTAATCCTTCTTTTTGATATTTCTTTAATAAAAAATTTTTTCCACAAAATTTCATCTTCTAAATCTTTTAAAACAATTATTCTTTTTGAATAGACAAAATATTGACTGTTAAATTCTTTTACTTTTCCTAAAACCAATATTGTTGAAAATTTATCAAAATCTATAGGATCGTACGAAATTATAGAGAAATACCCTTTACTATCTATACAGTTTATTTTAATATATTTTCTTTCATTATATATTTCTAAAACTTTTCCAATTAAAACTACAAAATTTTCTTTATTTTTTTCTATTTCATCAGAAAAAATTGCTTTGTATTGTTTCATGATGTTGGTAAATATCTTTCCGGAGCAGCTTCATAAATGTATCCTTCTTTAAGTAATTTTTCTATTGTATTAATCACATCGTCTTTAGATAAGTTATATTTTTCTACAGATTTTATAATTTCTGATATCGGAACTCCAGATGGGAAATCTTTTGATAGAGATTTAATGGTATCTAATATAATACTTCCTCTTTTTCTTTCCGTAGAAGAAAAGCCAGTTGTAATTAAATCTATATCTAATTGAGAAGTTTCTGGATTTATTCCTACCTGTTTTAAGCTATATAATAATAATTTTTCAGCGATTGTAACATCCTCTTCAGTTACAATTTCAGATAGTCTTATCTTAGCAGAAGCTTCAGACAATCTTATTATAGAATTAAGCTGTCTTAAAGTAATTGGTATTGTTTCTCCCTTTGCCATCGATCTTAAATCAACATAAAATTTCTTTACTTTCTCTATAGCTTTGTCTGTCCAAACAGGATTTATTTTTTTAGCATATGCTATATATTTTCTCAATAAATCAACCGATATTGGTGGTGTTGGTTTTTGTTTTAAAGTTCCTAATATTTCTTCAGCAATTTTTTCATCAAGATTAGGATCTGGAATATCTTGTAATATGAATATTAAATCAAACCTATTTATTATTGTTATAGGTAAATCTATTTGATCTGATATGTTTTTCATTCTATCCCACCTACCAAATTTTGGATTTGCTGCTGCTAGTACAGCAGTATCTGCTCTTAAAGTTGCATGAATATTTGCTTTATCAATAGTTATTGTTTGATGTTCCATTGCTTCATGTAAGTGTTGTAATTCTTCCGTAGACAGTTTATCTAATTCATCAATACAAATAATTCCTCCAGATGCTAAAACTAAAGCACCAGCCTCCAATACCCATCCTCCTTTAAGAATTTCATCTTTTCTTACAGAGGCAGTTAAACCTACAGAAGTTGCAGTAATACCAGTTACAAATTTTGACTTCGGAGCAATTTCATGTACTTTAAGCAATAAAGAAGATTTACCTGTACCAGGATCTCCAACTAATAGTATATGAATATTTTTTCTAAATTTTCTTTCAAATTTTTCAGCAGCTCCAACTAATTGTAAAGCAATAGCTTGTTTTATAATATCGTATTGTGATCCAAAAATATCAGGAGCTATAGATCTTGCTATTATAGATAAAACATCTCCAGATTTAGCTATTTCTTTTATTTTTTCTTCATCCTCGGGAGTTATTTTTATTTCCTCTATATCTTTATCTAATGGCTCTATATATATAGCGTCAATATATTTTTCTAAAAATAATTTTTCCTTTTGTTTTTTAAAGCTTTTTACTATACCAGTAATTCTTACTCTAGTTCCGGGAATAGTTTTTCTCTCCATTCTTGGCTCGCATAAATCTTCTTTTAATATTACAATTATTTGATCTGGTTGTTCTCCCTTTTCTATTTGTTCTGCAGGTTCTTCTATTAATAATCTTTGAACATCAATAAAAGATTCTTCTAATTTAATAAATCTACCAGTAAATCTTCTACATAGTGGACATCTTTTTGGTTTTAAAGTTTCAATATTAAATTCTTTAGATTCTAACCAAAATTCCCCTCCACATTCCTCATGTCTATATTTTATTTTATTTATTACTGGAACAACACTAGAAGATATCTTTATAATTCCATCTACTTGTATAATTTTTCCAGTGTCTTCTGATCTTATATCTCTTATTCTTTTTATTCTGGTTTTATCAGATATATCTTTTATCCTTACTTTACATTTTCTATTTAATCCTAATCTTAAAGAAAAATATTCAGATAAAATATCTAAATATGTTTCTGGATTTTCAATAATTTTTTCTGCAATATCTGCTCCTAGAAAAGCTAAAATTTTTTTATGAGATATTACAATAGAAGATGTTATATTATTTATATAATCGTTAATTTCATTTTTACAATTTTCAAACAATTTGGAAAGTTTTTCTTCAGGTATTTCTTTTGTTTTTTCAACTAATTCTTCCATTTTTCATATTTTATTTAAATTTTTATAAAGCAAGATCCCTAGTAAAAGTGAAAGTGAAATTAAAAAATATTATAGTTTATTATTTTTTTAATAGGGCCCGTAGCTCAGTGGTGGAGCGCCGGCCTTATAAGGTCGGGCTCCTAAGAAAGCCGGAGGTCGGGGGTTCAATTCCCCCCGGGCCCATTCAAATTTTTTCAATAGTATCTATTTTCAATATATAAAAAAGATTTTCTAAAATTTTTTTAGTAAGATAAACTAGAAATAGTCTATATGGCTTATTAGAGAGTTCTGGTAATATTGGTACATTTTGATAAAATTCATTGAATACTCTAGCAATATCTAAAGCATATTTTGCTAGTTTATTTATTTCTAAAGATCTATAAGCTTCTATTATTTTATCCTTAAATAAAAATAGTTTTAATATTAGATTTTTTTCATATTTATTCAAGTTATCTATTTTACATTCACAAAATTTTTCTATTTCCTCTTCTTTAATTTTAGATTTTTTTATTAAAGATAGGATTCTGACGTACGTATATATTAAATACAATGCATTGCCTTCTTCAATATTTATCATTCTATTTATATCGAAGGCTAGAATACTGTTAGCATCATATTTTAATATTTCGAAGCATATTGCACTTCTAGCTATATAAAAGGCTAATTTTTTTGCTTCTTCTTCATTAAATCCTCTTTCCAA
>JAWBIX010000042.1:0-3552 GCA_038833255.1 Nanopusillaceae archaeon
TCCTCTTTTATCTGAGGCTTGGGAAAGTCCTCCACAAGCCTTAGGTTCTCCACTCCACCAAAGTTTTCAAGAATAACCGCTCTCATGTTGTAATAAAATAACATATAAAAAGCTAGCGGACGGGACAATTTTACCTGTTGCTAATGTGAACAAGGCGAGGACACATAGGATAAAGCGATTTGCAGGTAGGGTATTCTGGACAAAGAGAAAATTGATATGCGATGCAAAGGAGGATAAGGCATTGAGGCAAGTAGTGGAGGGGGTAATAGGTGCGGTAAAGGGTTTCAATTTTGTAGGTTGGCTACAGCTTTTTTAGGAGAGCTTATGTATGGTTTTAATTTCGCACCCAACGTGTATCTATAAATTTTTAGTATGCCTCGTATGTTCTGAAAATTGCGAAAAGTGTTTTAAAAAGGATTATTATATCTAATTCGATACTCCAGTTTTTTACATACCAGGCATCTAACTTAACCCTTTCTTCGTAGCTTAGATTACTTCTGCCACTTACTTGCCATAAACCTGTTATACCAGGTTTTACAGCTTTATATAATTCAAAATATTCTCCGTATTTTTCTATTTCCTCTTTTACTATTGGCCTTGGACCAACAAAAGACATATCACCCTTTAATACATTTATAAGTTGAGGTAACTCATCTAACGAAGTCTTTCGTAGAAACTTGCCCAGCTTTGTAATACGTGGATCATTTTTAAGTTTGCGATTTTCTTCCCATTCTTTTTTAATTAACGGATCCTCATCAAGTAACTTCTTGAGTAGTATATCCGCGTCCTTTCTCATTGTTCGAAACTTTAGCATATAGAAAGGTTTACCATTTTGACCTATTCTTTCATGTTTAAATATGGGATTTTGTCTATCAACTATTAGTATGCATAAATATAATACTATAAAAGGAATAATCAAAACAATAAGCAAGATGGTAGCTAACAATAAATCAAACGATCTTTTAATCCTAATGTTGTTACCTTCAAGTAGTCTATTTTCAATGATTATCGCAAAACTCTTATAGGAAAATGTGTATGCAATTTTAGCACTGCCAAGGAAATAAGGAATATCAAAAGGTATGTATATAATCCTCTTGAAAATATTTTGTAGAGAATCTAAAACTTCAACATATCTAATGAATTCTATTCCTCTGATACCTACCAATATGTAATCTGCTTCTTTTGCGTAGTTAAACTTGTTGCTTTTCAATGAATTTAAATCTTTGATAGTAATTTTATCTAATATTTCAAATCCAATTAACAAGTTTTTTCTTGCCCAATCTTCTATCGCCTCAAAATCTTTCCTTTCTCCTACTATTAATAGTTTTACTTTAAATACTTCGTATTTCTTAAGTATATAAAGAAAGATTTCTATGTATATCACTAGAAAAAAATTGAATATAAAAAAGCTTAATTGAATTAACCTTGAATACTTTTCAAGATCTTTAGTGAAAAACAGAACTAAAGTAGTAAGAAGAAAAGAAATAACATTACCTTTAAACATTTCTATTATTAGATAGTTCTTGTCTATACGATTTGATTTCAATATTATAGCAGAAAAGGATAAATAATAGACCAAAGGAAGCCATAAATATTTACTTATAGGATGATTGAATTTGTCCTCAATTAAAGTAATAGCAAAAATGTAACTTATGACTAGGTTTATGTATAATGATATCAAAATAAATATAATTAAAGCAACACGCATTATTATTACTCCTTATATTTAGAGATAATTAAATCGTGACTTTTATCAAATATACCAAACAAACCATCATAAACTGCTTCCAAAACTAGTCTCCTATATAGTCCTGGATTCTTATAGTATTTAGCTTTCATATACCATGAGAAAATTTTTAACGGTAAAACCATTGGCAAGCACCACAAGCCTCCAGCTTCTTTATAAATTTGTATAGCATTTCTATAAGTATAATAAGCTTTCCACATAGGTTTATATATTTGTTTATTATCATATAAGGTTTCACAATCATGCACAAACTTCAGCATTGGGTAAAACATATGTTTATAGCCCGCTTTACGAAGTCTCAAAATATATGTGATATCGTCACCATATAGAAAGAATTCCTTTGGAGGTAGTCCTATGTGCTTTATTATCTTCCTTTTTATAAAGAATCCAACAAAAGAAGAAGCATCTACAAATATAGGTTGGTTTTTCTTGTATGTATCGTGCGAAACATGAAACCCTTCTCTGCCTTTTAAAACAGTCTTGAAAAACTTATCTATATGCCAAAAAGGATTATAGCTGGGTCTGTTCATTTCTGCTATGTTACCATTTGGCAGATATACAGCAGAAGCAATACTGCCTAATTTATCAAAATCTATATCTTTAATAAACTCTTTAAACTTGTCTATAACTCCAATATCTGGATAAGCATCGTCATCATAGCAAACTACCCAATCTATATCTTCCACTTCGGAAACGAATTTTAGACCTTCGTAAAATCCGCCTGCTCCACCTACATTTTGAGGTAAATTTATTACAATGAGTCTTTCATCTTTTAAATTTTCCAAAAATTCCTTAGTTCCATCAGTGGAGTTATTGTTAACAATAACAAAAAGGTCTATATTTTCTTTCAAAGTTTTTTCAACACATAACTTTAACTTGTTTAAACGATTATACGTTACTACAACAGCCGCGACCTTCATCTAATTAAAACCCTAATTATACTTTCTGAATACATTTTTCCAAAATTCTTTTGAAGTCAAATATGCTAACTTTTTGTTGTATTCCTGTTTTAATCTTGGATAGTTTATTACGAGTTTAAAAAGACTTCTTCCGAAGTTTACTAAAAGTTCTAATATTTTTTTCTTGTCATGTGTAAGTATATAACCAGTTTCATCTAAAACATTGTAGTATAAAACCTTTTTATATCTAAATATCCTGCTTAAGTTTGCTGAAAAGGTCTTTTCTTGATACACCATTTTATTCTTAAGCATAAATTCAGGTAACAAAAAACCATTAAGCGTCAGCATCCTGAAAAGCCTTCTTATTTTATTCTCGTGTTCATTAGCTATATCAAACTCATAATCTATAAGATCTATATGTGAAGCCTTTTCTTCCTTTACAAAAGAGTTTATAAATTCTCTTATTTTCGATATATCCACATTTTGTTCAAAAAATTCAGGACCTTTCAAAACGTGCTCAATTGCAAGTATAAAAGCCTGACAACTTTCGTATCTATAAGAAAGTAGTCTTTTTAAAAACAAATAACCCAAAACTGCAATAATCTTATGCAGACCGATATCTCCTTTGAGAATAGAGTTTATGATATGATATCTAATATCCAAATAAACGTGCAAAGGCGATTCCTTAGAACCAAAATCTTCACCCAAAACATATACTCCTATGGGACAGTGTATTTTAAATTTGTTAACTATTGAAAATAGTATATCATCTCCTCTGGCGAAGTATGGAAAAGCCAAGTATTTAACATCACTAAGCCTAAAAGCAAAAAACCACCAACCTCCATAGTCTATCTTTACTTCTTCTCTGTCAGCCTCCAATACTCCAGAGAGGTGTTCTATGTTTAA
>JAWBIX010000043.1:0-3511 GCA_038833255.1 Nanopusillaceae archaeon
AACAACCATTATAGACTTTTTTATAAGAGATATCAATTTTGTAGAAAAAAAATCATCAATTATTATAAATGACAGGGTTTTATGTGAAGATTTTTTACCAGAAAGAATATTACATAGGGAAGATCAATTAAAAATAATTTTAAGTTCATTAAAAGACTTTTTGATGTCTAAAAGAGGCATAAATATGTTTTTTTATGGAAATACAGGGACTGGAAAAACTTTATTAGCAAGATATATTGCAAATATCATTAAAAGCATCAATATTAGCAAGAAAATGAATATTAAAGTATCTTATATAAACTGTAAAAGTCTTATATCTAAAGAAGCAGATTATTACGTTATAGGTAAAATATATAGTGATGTAACAAATGATAAATTTAGAAAAGGAAAAAAGAAATATGAAATGATTGAAAATTTGTTTGAATATTTAGCTAATCACGATCTAAAATTAATCATATTTCTAGATGAATTTGATTCATTGGTAAATGGAAAGAGTAGCGAAGATATATTATATTTATTTCTTAGAGATTTTGATATAGAATTTCCATCAAAAATATCATTAATTTTAATATCTAACAATATTACTTTTTTGAATAATTTAGATCCAAGAACAAAATCCTCATTTTCGTCATTTATTAAAGTAGAATTCCCACCGTATAATGCAGAAGCTTTAAGAGAAATATTAACAGATAGAGCTAAATTAGCAATAAAAGAAGGTGCAATAGATCAAGGTATTATTAATTATATTTCAGCAAAAGTTGTGAAATATTTTTCTGGAGATGCTAGAATTGCTATAAATGTTTTAAGACTATCAGCTATAATTGCTGATAGTAAAAATAAATTAAAAATAGAAAAAGAAGATGTAGATGAAGCCTTTAATAATATAGACTTTGATATATTGAAATCAATAATATTTTCTCTAAATTCTACACAAAGATTACTGTTATTATCTTTAATAAATAAACAAAATGAAAAAAACAATGATTATATTTCCTTTGAAGAACTATATGAAGAATATTTGAAATTATCAACATCTCTTTCTATTTCTCCTTTAGGAAAATCAACAATTTATAAAAATATGAGAAATTTAGAAATGATTTTAGGAAATTTTATAGAAAGTAAAACGATATCTGAAGGTAAAAGAGGAGGATATAAGAAAATATACAGACTTTTGATAGATGAAAAGGATATTGAAAAAATATATGATCTTTTGTGTAAAAACATATTAAATGTATGATTGATAAAATATTAAAAAAAATATATGAAAAAGGATATTTAGTTTCTGTAGATGCATATCCTCTTCTGAATAATTTCTCAGAAAAAGATATAGAAGAAATAATAAAAAATTTGGAAATAGAAGAAGAGAAAATATATATAATAAACAAAGAAATATTAGAAAAGTATATTAATAAACTTAAAGAAAGAGAAAAAAGCTTGGAAAAAAATAAACTGGAAGAAGTTTTAATACATGAAAAGGTAGAAAGATACGTAGGAGAAGAATACGAGCTTCCTATAGAAGTCTTAAGAAATTATGATAGTAATAAAAATGAAATAACAATAAATACATGGATTTCTTATTTTAAAAGTAGATTAAATAAAATAAAAAAAATTTTAAATGAACATTTAGATTTAAAAAATTCTTATAGTATTTCGAATATACCGAAAAAAGAAAAAATAGCAATCTCCGGAATTATTTATGATAAAAAAATAACAGAAAAAGGTGTTTATTTTATTGTAGAGGATAATACGGGAAAAATAAAAGTTTTTGTTGGAAATAACGTTAAAAATTATAAATTAATAAAAGATATTCCTGCAGATGCTGTAGTAGGATTTATAGGAAGATTGTCAGGAAATCTGTTTTTTGCTGAACAAGTTATATTTCCAGACGTTCCAAATAGAATGGAAGTAAAGAAAGGAAATTTAGATGCATATATAGTGTTAACTGGAGATTTTCAAATTGGTAGTAAGTTATTTATTAAAAAAGCATTTGAAAGATTTATTTTATTTTTAAAAGGTGAGTATGGAGATGAAAAATTAAGAGAAATTTCTAAAAAAGTAGGTTATCTATTAATAGTTGGTGACAATGTTGATGGAGTAGGAATATATCCAGATCAAGAAAATGAACTAGAGATAGTATCTTATGAAAAGCAATATAAAGAATTTGAGAAATATATGTTGGAAATACCAGAGCATATAAAAATAGCAATAATTCCTGGAAATCATGATATAGTTAGGACTGCAGAACCACAGCCCCCAATTCCTAAAGAATATTTACATAATTTATACGGATTAAAAAATATTTTTATGTTATCCAATCCATGTTATTTAAAGATAGATAATCTTATTGTTTTAATGTATCATGGATATTCTTTTGATTGGTTTGTTTCAGATATTTCTACAATTAGAGAAAGTGGTGGATATGAAAATCCGGCAGAAATAATGAAATTTTCTTTAATGCTTAGACATCTGAACCCTCATCATGGGGCTAGCCCGTATGTTCCATATTTTAATGATGATCCATTAGTTATAGATATAGTTCCAGACATATATCATACAGGACACATCCATAGAGCGGCCTATCAAGTTTATAGAGGAATAGAAATGTTTAATACATCTACATTTCAAGATATAACTAAGTATCAGCTAGAATTAGGTCATAGACCTGTTTCTGGAATAGTTTATCTAAGAAATATTAAAACTGGCGAAGTTATAGAAATAGATTTTATTAATGAAACAATTAAAAGATTAAAAAATAATAAATAAAAAATTTTCTGTAAAGATATCATCTATGAATATAAAAATATTAAAAGAGAATGAAAGAGAATTAGAGATCGTAGTTGAAAAAAATAAACCAACAATATTTATGTTACTAAAAGAAGAATTGGATAACCATCCAGATGTTATTATATGTGCATGGAAAGAGGACCATCCTTTATCTAAGAATATATATTTTTATTTAAAAACAAATGGAAACAAGAAGCCGAGGGATTTAATACTAGAAAGTATTCAAAAATTGATGAATAAAATAAAAGAATTCGAAAGAATATATAACGAAGAAGTCTATGGATAAATTAAAATTAGAACGAATAGTACTTGATACTTCTATTTTAATATCTCAATATATTTCTGAATTATTGGAAAAAGGAAATATTGAAGTAAAAGAAATTATAATTCCTTTACCAGTGTTAGCAGAGCTACAAAATCAAGCTAATAAAGGATTAGACAAGGGTTTTGTTGGTTTAAAAGAAGTTCAAAAATTAAGAGAAAATGCAGAAAAGTATAATTATAAAATCCATATAATTGGAAGTTATCCCACAGATCGGGAAATAAAAAGTGCTAAGGAAGGAAGTATAGATTTTTCTATTTTAGAAATAGCAAAAACAGTTGATGGATTATTATTAACGTCTGATAAAGTTTTATACGAGCTATCTTTAGCTTATGGTGTTAAAGCAATTTATATAGATCCTATTAGAGTTGAGAAACCATCATATGAAATATATTTCACAGAGGA
>JAWBIX010000044.1:0-3482 GCA_038833255.1 Nanopusillaceae archaeon
AGATCTGGATATCATTGTGCACATCCATTAATGAAATATTTAAAATTGTTTGAAAAAGGTGGAACAGTAAGAGCTAGTCTATATTTATATAATACAATAGAAGAAATAGAAATCTTTTTCGATGTTTTAAAAAGATTAATCAAATAGCCACAAAAATATTTTCTTAGCATTTTTCTTTATAATTTTTCTTACACTGCCACTATTGATATTGAAATATTTAGAAATCTTTCTAAAACTCCAAGCTAACAAAATTTTAGATATTAGTATTTCAAGATCTAAATCCTCTATTTTTGGTTTATCTTTTTCTCCGGACATCAAATAATACAGAAACATAATTCTAACTATGTCTGCTGCTGCCTCATATGTCATTGGACCTTTAAAATACGCTTTTGCTTTTTCTTTTTGAATTTCCGTTAAAAGAACGTTAAAATGTGGTTTAACATTAAACGAAGTTTCTAACAACCTTCTTATAATTTTGGGCTCTAAATCAAAATAAACATCCGTTATTTGATTTATTAATCTCCATTTAAATTCGTAATTTAATTTCTTTACAATTTCTTCAGTTTTTTTATTTAAAGGTTTAATTACAATTGCAGAATATTCTCCCGAAACTCTGTTTTTTTCTGGTGATAAATGAACAACTATAAAACCGTTTTTTAACCAAAAATTTAATAAATCGTAGGTAACTCCAAAACTTGTTCCTATCCAATCATAATTTTTTTCCTTAGCCCATTGCGTAAGTTTTTCTAAAGCTATAGAACCTAATCCTTTACCCTGAAGATGGGGATGTGTAGCTATTCTAACGATTCTTATTCCTTTTAATTTTGGAAACTCTTTTTCTCTAAAATGTTTGGCAATTACATCAGGAATTATGTTTCCTTTTGGTTTATAATCTTTTAACATCCTTTCAATAGTTTCTTCACTTAATTGTCCTTCATATGCAACTTGTATTGCATTTACTATCTTTCCATTTTCTAATTCTAAAACAAAACCATCATGATGTGGGGCATCTGCAATCATTGCTAAATCATTAGGTCTATTCTGATAATGTGCTAAAACATAAATTCCAACAAAAGACCTTAGTTTCTTTTCTTCTTTTTCAAACCATTCTTTTAGAGGTATTTTATAAAATTTTACTTTTTTTTCCTCTATCAATTTTAAATCATTTTCATCAATTTCTTCTGGCTCAGCATCCAACAATAAAGTATCAAATAGCCATTTTTCAATTGGATCGTCTTCTCCATATCTTATTGGCTCTTTCATTTTATATTCAAAAACTTCAAAATCTTTTCTTTCTTTTAAATATTTCATAAATCTAACTGAAAAGGATCTACCGGCTCCTTCATATCCATGTATTGTAGAAGAAAATACTATCTTTTTATATTTATTTAAATACTCATATAACAAATTCACACCAATTCCTGCAGCTTCGTCAACAAATAAGAAATCATATTTTTTTGCTAATATATTTAATGGACTTCTATACTCTATATATATTTTGTTTTTAATTTTAATTTTTCTTCCAGAAAGTTCATATTTTATATTATTTTTTTCTAATCCTAATCTTAGAAATTCAAAAAGAGTTCTTACATTTTCAATTGAGGGAGAAGTTATACCTATATCTACTATTTTGTCTTTTTCTAACAAATATTCTACTAAAGCCGAAATACAAAGTCCTAAAATTGCGCTTTTTCCCCTACCCCTATCTGCTATTATTAAGAAGGCCTTTTTTCCTGATTCTAAAAGATTTTCTAATAAATATAACACATTTACTTGATCATCCGTTATACATAGTCTATATATTCTATCTGAAAATTTTTTGTTTTCTGGCAATTTAGATATCTTTTTAATTTTAGGAATGATTTGTAAGATATTACATTCGTAATTTAATTTTTTCAATATTTTTTCACTTTCTGTATCAATTATTAATATATTGTCGTGTTCTATAAGCTTTCTTTTAAATCTAATTTCAAAATAATTTCTTACATCTTCTATTTTGTAGGGAGGCGTTAATAAATGCTGATGGAATGTAGTTCTTGAATTTTCAAAATTATTGAAATCTTCAATTAAAAAGATAATTAATCCTTTTCCAGATACAGTACCTATTAATCTTCCTAAATAATCAGGAGTTAAAGATTTATACATATCTAAAATTAATAATTCATATGTTTTTCCCATGTATTTTTCCGATTCAGAATATTTGCCTTTTTCTAAATTTATATTATATTTCTCAAAAACCTTTTTCGTTTCTTCATATCTTTTAGAAAAATCGCCATAAAAGTCTTCTGTTATAAACAAGGATCTTAAATTGGTACTCTGTTCTTTTAAAATATCTATATATTCTTTTAGGAGAATATCAATATATTTTTTATAATTTTTACCAGATAATATAATAATTCCCCTATGATTTTTTGCAATATTATTACAAATCATTTTTTTAAATTCATTTAATATTTCTTCGTCCATTTAACAATTTTTTAATAAATTTTTAATAAACTTTAAACATTTGGAAAAACAAAATTTAACATTGCGTTAATTATATTTAATGTATTTTAACGTAATAGTAAATAACCTTAACAAAGTAATAAAAACTTTCGTTAAAAGAATATTAAATAGTTGTTAATTTTTTATTAAATCTTTATTAAAAAAGTATTAAAACTATGTTAAGAGTAAAAATATAACTTCAATTTTTTGTCTAAAGCATTTAACAGTTTTTCATCATCTGATAATATTATAGAAAGTCCTTTTGTTAAACCACCAGCATATAATCTTGAAGTTCTTCCCGAAGCCTGAATATATGTTTTAATATCTAATATATTGAGATATATATTGTTTTCTATTATTTTAATACTCAAATCGGGATGTTCTTTTAATTTATCAAGAAAATCTTTATCGTTAATATATTTAACAACTATTTCTTCTATTTCTCTAATTATATTTAAATAATATTCCATCCATTCCTCTTTGTCTTTAGTTCCAGCATATGCTTTAGCCAAAGAAATTAGTGCGTCAGATGATAATCTTCTTAATTTTCTATTTAAGTTTTTTAGTAATCTATCAATTTTTTTACTCTCCTCTACTAAAGGTTTTATTATTTCAGCTAATATTAACAAATTCTTAAGATTTTTTTCAAATTTTGATATGTTTATAGATATTTTGGGAATTCCAACAAATATTGCATATTTTACTCTAGTAGGTAAATCTAAACCTCTAACCAATAAACCCTGATGATGTGCCATTCCAATTAAAATATTTATTTCTCCATTTGCAAATCTTCTTATATTTTTTAAAGATTCTTTTTCCTTAGATATTACCAAACCTGCCTTAAATCCATTTTCTAAAAGAAACCTATATAGCTCCTCTGCATAATTACTTCCTAAATCTTTACAAACAAATATTAAAACTCCGTCTTCCATTTTCTTAACCAAGTCTAAAACAATTGGTTTAAAATCTGTAAATCCACTAATATAGCAATCTACAAC
>JAWBIX010000045.1:0-3285 GCA_038833255.1 Nanopusillaceae archaeon
ATTATATATTCTAAGATAGATCTTGTACTAGATTGCCATATATTATATTCTCTCATTTACTATTTATTAGTGGTTACAATTTATAAACTTAAAGAATTTAAAGAAATAATTAATAAGAATTCTAAGATATATCTTGGGGCGGTAGCTCAGCCCGGGAGAGCATCCGGCTGAAGACCGGAGGGTCGAGGGTTCAAATCCCTCCCGCCCCAGACATAATTAACAAAAATTAGATCCTTTTTACTATTTTTATTTTCAGTCTTTCCCAAGGTCTTTTATTTATTATTTTACCATTAATAAAAATTATATAATCATTATAATAAAAAAGAAATTTAGAAAGAGCTTTAGGAATTATAAATCTTCTTCCACTTTCATCTTCAACTACTATTGTATTTTTTGTTTCATCAACAACGGTCCCATATATTCCCTTTAAACTGCTAATTTTGCTATCTAAAACTTGAACTTTTAATCCAATAAATTCCCCTCTTATAAAATTTTTAATCTTTTGAAATTTCAATGTTTTCTTCTCTAAATCCTTCATCTACTAATAACTTTTTTATTTTATCTCTATGATCCCCCTGTAATTCAATAACACCATTTTTATAAGTACCTCCACAACCAAGTTTCTGTTTTAATTTTTTAACTAAACCTTCAGCTATATTTTGCTCGATTCCATTAATAATAGTAACTATCTTCCCATAACTTCTTTTTTCCGTTCTAATAATAATTTTCTGAGCCTCTTTTTCTATAGTCTCTAAACTCTCTTCTATATCTGTAGGTAAACCTACAAAAAGTTTCTTTTTCATCTTTTTGCCTTTTCTTTAGCCATTTCTTTCCTCAAATTTCTTATAGCTTTTACGTTACCACTCAAAATTTTTTGTCCAGCTAAACTCCTTAACTTTATTAATTCAAAGACCTTTTCAAGAGACATCATTATAAATTAAGAAATTTATTTAAATTTTTTAAAAATTTTATCAATAAATGTTTGATTTAATTTCAACTATTCTTTTATTATTAATTCCGGTTGATACTTTAATAAAATTAATTAAGAAAGATGAAAATAAAGTTAGAAAATATTTTTCATATTTTTTTCTGATTTTAGGAACAAATTTAACTCTTAAATTAATATTTAGAATAGAGAGACCCTATATAGATCCTTTTTCTTTTCCAAGTACTCATGCCTCACTCTCAATTATTCCATTTTTTGTTTATGATAATATAAAATACAAATTTTTATTTCTTGTATACTCTTTAATAATAGGTAGTTTTAGAATTTTAGCAGGAGTACATGATATATTTCAAGTTTTGTTTGGATACATTTTTTCAATATTTTTTATTATTATTTTTAATAAATTGGAAAAAAGATTAGAGAGGTTTATACATAGAAAAGTAATACATATTGGGCTTGGAAGCTTGATAGGATATATATTATTTTTATATCCTTTTCTAGGACTTTTATTTATGATTTTTTTATTATTATTTGGAGTAATACTCTATTTGTTAAAAGATTTCTTCTTTATAAAAATATTTCTACAAAATTATAGCAAAGATTCGACAGGTTATGAAGCTTTTACTTTTGTTTTAGGTATTTTTTCTACCAGTCTTATTTCATATGCATTAGATATAAATCCTTATTTCATTCCAATTTATTTAGCTTGGATAGATGGGCTATCTTCTACTTTTGGAAAATTATTCAATAATGAAGATAAAAAAAGCATTTATGGCTTATTTGGCGGATTTATCGGTGGAATTATTTCTGTACTTGCAACAAGAACAAATCCAATAATTGCTATTGTTGTTTCTATATCAGAATATTTTATAAGAAAAATTGATGATAATTTAATATTACCAATAATTACTTTTTTAATGTATATTCTACTGTCTCTGGTCTCCAGTACGGGTCTATATCTTCTTTCCCCTGAATTCCCTTTTCATACCATAACAATCCAGTATATGCAATCATTGCTCCATTATCATTTCCCAAATCTATAGGAACTGTTCCAAATTTTATGTTTCTTTCTTCACACATCTTTTGTAAAATTTCTTGTAACCTCTTATTTACAGCTACTCCCCCAGTCAAACCAAATTCTTTTTTATTTAAATGAGCAATTGCTCTTTCAGATATTTCTGCCAGCATAGAAAAAACATATTCTTGAATAGAATATGCAATATCTTCTATAGAATACTTTTTTTCTTCTAATATTTTTTTAATATAAGTATATAAACCACCTAATTGTATATCCATGCCTTTAACTGTATATGGTAATTTAATCAAATTTTTTCCATTTTTTGCAATTTCTTCAATTTTTGGTCCTGCGGGAAATCCTAATCCTAACAATCTTCCAACTTTATCTAAAAAATTTCCGACACCTATATCTAAAGTTTCTCCAAAAATTCTATATTTATTTCCTTCTAATGCTAAAATCATTGTATTTGCGCCAGTAACTAATAAAACTACAGGATCTTTAAATTTATTATAAAATTTTACAATTTCTACATGAGCAATTAAATGATTTACACCTATTTTTTTTAAATTAAATTTTTTAGATAATAAATCTGCCAAAAATTTCCCTTGAACTAATGTTGGATATAAACCAGGTCCAGCAGAGAAAGAAATTAAATCTATTTTTTTATTAAAATCTTTAATATTTTTAACATATTCATTTAATTTTTTTTCTAAATCCTTATCTTCTGATTTTATTTCATTATTCTCTATCCATACTTTTTTTCCTTCTAAGATTACATATCTATATCTATTCCAAGGATCTTCATTAAATTTTTCTTCACAAAAGAAATTTTCTTTTATTTCACTTAAAACATCAACAATTAAATATTTATCATATACTTTTTTATAAATAAATCCTGCTTTCCATATTGCCTTGTTTAAAACATTTATTGCCTCTTTTGAATGCAATTCTGCAGCTTCTCTTGGATGTATTCCTCCCTTTTCTGTTTTATATATTACTCTTTCATTAGAATATATTCTTTCCTCATCAACTATTCCTATTGAAAATGTATGTGCTGTAGATTCTATACCTAAACTTATCATAAATATTTCTTTGAAAAATAATATTATGAAAGTTATATATAAAGATGGTATATTTATTGGAACCTCATTACCATTTTTAGAAGTTTTATATTTATCTGAAAAAGGAAAAATCGAAATATTTGATTGTTATGGTAAAAAAATTAATTTTGAAAAAATAATAAAAGAAAAAAATTTAGAAAAAATATATTCTGTTTATAAAGATTTAAGAGATAAAAAGTATTTTGTTGGTACTGGATTAA
>JAWBIX010000046.1:0-3229 GCA_038833255.1 Nanopusillaceae archaeon
TACCTAAATACTTTTTTAAATAAATATATAATTTTCCTAAATATGTTCTATCCCTTAATAGTTTTTTATTTGCTTCTTCAATTAAATTTTCTAAATACTCTTCAGATACTATAATTTTTTTATTTTTAGATAATATAGTTTCGATCTTTTCATTTCCAATAATTTCAATTATAACTCTGCTTTTCTTTAAAGATATTATTCCAGAATGTTTTAGTCCAATTTTTGAAGAAATTTTTAAAATTTCAATAGCCTTTCTAAGATTTCTGCAAGAGACATGAATTATAAATGGTTCTTGTTTGAACCAAATGTTATCAAATAAAGCATATGTTTTTTTTAAAACATTAAAAATATCTTCAAATTTTACTATTTGGTGGGATTTAAAAATAAAAACATCTTTTTGCTTCTTTAAATCATTTGGAACTTTTATTAATACTATTCTCCCTGCACAAGAAGAAGTTGTAAAATAATCATTAGATGAGTTTATTAAATTAATAACATGAAGAATTTCTTTGTCTACTTTATTTAGTTTTAAATGCTCTTCTAATTTTTTTATGTATAACATTTTTAATGTATCAAAATCTACCATAATAAATGAACAAAAAAGAAAAAATTATAATAAATTTGTTATTTTTTATGTTTACAATTCCAATAATTATTTTAATAATATACGGATACGGTCAAGTTAAAAAAATAGTGCAAAGAAACCCAATGAACCCTTTAGGATTAGAGATGATAGATTGTATATTAGAAGAAACAAAAATGACTTTTATAATATTTAATCCAAATAATAATTCTTATTCTCTTATTTTTACAAATCTAAGAATTAGAGGAAGCTATTCTTCTCCAGCAATTATTACTAGTGGGGGATTTTTGAATAAAATAATAGAGATTCCTGCATTTTCAGATATCTTATTAGTTTATCCAATTTTAGATACACAGGTTTTAAATATAATAAGAACATGGAAAAAACTTGGAGGAAACATCACTTTATCTTTAGATTATGAAATAGTTCACTATAGTATTAGCGGAGTATTAATATGTAGGAAATAAAAAATTAAAGTTTATCTAGATCTTTAATTGTGTATATTTTTATTTTTGGATGTTTTTTTACTACGCTATCTAGGCATAAAACATATTTTATATTTGTTTTCAGTATCGATTCTATAAATTCTCTAGACAGAATACCATCTATTACTAAATATGAAGCATTTGGATATTTTTCTATAGTTTCAGATAATTTTTGAGCTGGAATTTTATTTAATATATTATAATTTTCATCTAATATTACTGCCTGTTCTGTTTTAAATATACTTTCCATTATTTGTTTTAATTTTTCTAGAGTAGTATCTCTTATCTTTTTTTGTTCCCTTAACGTCTTTATATCTTCTAAGCTACCTTCTAATTTTTCATAATATTGTCTTACTTGGTCAAATGGTATTTTGTTCTTTAAAGCTTTTAATATTTCTTTTCTTGATAATTCTTCTACCTCCATTCCAGGATCAACTTTAGCTATAAAATCAATTTCAACATTATTTAACATTAATTCTTTTATAAGTAGATCACCAGCTCTATCTCCATCAAATAGAGCCGTTATTATTTTCTTTTTAGAAAGTTCTATAATTGTTTTTGGAACGTTTAATCCATTCAATGCAATTACATTTGTAATACCATATTTTAGTAAGTTTAATACATCCGCTCTACCTTCCACTACTATTATCTCTTCAGATTTATCTACATCTGGACCGGCGGGTAATTTTTCTGGACCGTATTCTATTAAGGATTTCATTTTTTGTGAATATTCTAAATATAATAGCAATTCTTTTGTATCTGGAAATTCTTCAATAATTAGTTTATTTAGTAGTTCTTTTGATCTATTTAAAATATATTGAACTTTTACCTTTCTAATATTTTCTATTCTGTCTACTTTTACATTGGCATATGCAGGACCAATTCTATTTATCGTTTCTAAAGCTGCCGCAATTAAGGCTGTTTCAAATCTATTTAAACTTGTTGGAATTATAATTTCTCCATATGTTTTATTGCCTTCTATTCTTAAATTTACCTCTATTCTACCAATCTTTCCCGATCTTTGTAATTCTCTAAGATCCAATTCTGGTCCGAGCAAACCTTCAGTTTGACCAAATATTGCTCCAACTACATCTGACTTTTCTACTACTCCTTCAACATATACGTTAGCATATATTAAGTATTTTATATAAGGGGGAGATACCTTTGCCATTTATTCTTTTATTTAGTAAAGATTTTAATTTATCTTAATCATGTATAAAAATACAGGACCTACTTATTATATCTATGGGGGAAAAAGTAACTATTAGCGTAATAAAGGCAGATATTGGTGGTTTCGTTGGACATCACGCTGTTCATCCAGCAACAGAAGAAGCGGCAGAAGGGGTTTTAGAAGAGGCGGTGGATGAAGTAATAATAGATTATACAATATCTCACGTGGGAGACGATTTAATTTTGATTATGACACATATTAAAGGTGAAGATAATCCAGAGATCCATGGATTAGCTTGGAAGGCATTTCAAAATGCCGCAAAAGTTGCGAAAGAGCTAGGCTTATATGGGGCAGGTCAAGATTTACTTGCAGAAGCCTTTTCTGGTAATGTAAGAGGAATGGGTCCAGGAGTTGCTGAGATGACAATAACTGAAAGACCTTCAGAGCCAATCATTGTTTTTGCAGCAGATAAAACTGAGGCCGGGGCATGGAATTTGCCATTATTTAAAATATTCGCAGATCCATTTAATACTGCTGGTTTAGTTATAGATCCTTCAATGCATAATGGTTTTAAATTTGAAGTTTGGGATTTGATAGAACATAAAAAAGTAATTATGTTTACTCCGGAAGAAATGTACGATTTATTAGCATTAATTGGTTCTCCTGGAAGATTTGCAATAAAAAGAGTATATCCAAAGCCAGGAAGTCCTATAAATGAAAATGAGCCAGTAGCTGTAGCTTCTACTGAAAAATTATTTGAAATTGCTGGTAGATATGTTGGAAAAGACGATCCGGTTATGATAGTAAGAGCACAACATGGATTACCAGCCGTTGGTGAAATATTGGAGGCTTTTGCATTTCCGCATTTAGTAGCAGGATGGATGAGAGGTTCTCATTGGGGACCATTAATGCCAGTTTCTTTAAAAAATGCACATCCAACAAGATTTGATGGACCTCCAAGAGTGATTGCCTTAGGTTTTCAATTAAAGA
>JAWBIX010000047.1:0-2924 GCA_038833255.1 Nanopusillaceae archaeon
AAGATCAAGTTTAATATCCTTAGCTTTTTTTAAAATTTCCTCAACTTTTTCTTTTAGGTCTTTCATAAAAAGATATATAAGTTTGGTAATTTATAGTTTTATATTTAAGAAATATTTTTAAAGTTTAACAATGCTATTGTTATTTTATGGTTGCAACTAAACCTACCTCAAAAATCCAGATAACTAAAAAGCTTGAAGACATATTAAATACATTTAACAAAGAAGTATTTAACAAAGATAAAAAAATCTTTGTTGAAGTAAAAGATCTAGGATATGATAAAATAATTTTTGGAGAAGTTTTTATTCCAGCATTTTATAAAGATAAAAAAATATATATAGAATCTAATTACTTGGATTTTATATTAAATAATTATAAAAGTAATCCAGAATTAATAAAAAAATTGATAGGAACTTTTCTTCATGAAAATATTCATGCAATTTTAGATGCAAATTTAGAAAAAGAAAAGGAAAATATTATAGTTCATGAAGGATTGGCAACTTTAGTTAGAGATTTATATAAAACAATAATTTTAGAATATAAAATAGATACTAATAATAGTCTGGAAGAAATTTTAGAAGAAATGGGTAAATATGTTATTGAGAAATTTAAAGATAAAGAATATTTAAGGAATCTGGAAGAAAAATTAAGAAAAAAATTCAAAAAAGAAATAATTGTAGTATTGCATGAAATATTAAAGAAATACAATAAATGTATAGATATTCCATATACTAGTTCAGAAATACTTGATTTAGAGCAAGAAATAAAATATTATGTTTTATATAAAATTCCATCCTTAATATTACAAAAAAATCCAGGAATTTTAAAGGTATTAGAAGATTTATCTTCGGAAAAATTCCCTATAAAGGAATATCAAAAAATTATAGAAGAAGAGTATGAAAAATTAAAAGAAAAATATTTAATAGAAGATACTTTGAATTGTTTAGAAAATAAATTAAACGAATATTTAGAATATTTAAAGATTCTTTCTGAATCAGTAGAATCTAAGCTATCAGATTTAGAAAAGAGATTAAAATAACAATTTTTAAATATTAAACATAACTTTATTAATATTAGAAACGGAATTTGTTTGGAGAAAAAATGAATGAGCATGTGGATAAGATTTTGAGGATACATTATTCTCTAAAATTATGTTATTTTTTAGTATTATACTCTAGTACGCATATTTAAGTAAAAAATAAAAACTTTTTTATTTCTATATTCTAGGTAAAAGTTTTTAAAATTTTTGATAATATTTATTATATGGTAGAAACAATATCCAATGTAAAATCACAAATAGCTACAAAATTGGAAGAGATAGTGAGCAACTTTTATAGAGAGGTATTTAGTAGTCATAAGAGAATACCAGTGGCGTTATCAGAAGAAGAAAAATCTAAAGAATTTGAAGTTTTCTACAAAGATGGAAAAATATATATAAATTCGGAATCTATAGATTTAAATAAAATATTAGAAGAACGCATTAAAAAATATAAATCTAGTTATACCGATGCATTTATTGAGTTATTAGGGCATATGTACAATATAACTAGCAAAGTAATTGCTGCAGGTATTTATGCACATCTTAACGTAGATCCAAAAGAATATGAAAAGAACAAAATAGTATATGATAGTTTAGAAAAGGTAATAAGAAATATATATGAAGATATTGGTAAAGAGGTTAAATATAAAAAGTTGCGTGAAATTAGTAAAGATGGTAATATACCTAAAGAAAAATCTTTTGAGGAAATAGTTACTTATATTACAAATTATATTACAGAAATAAACAATTTTGTTATAAATGAACTAAAAAATAAAGAAAACCACACATACTTAGATATAAAGTTTGGAAAGGAAGCAAAAGAAGCTTATCAGAAAATAGCAGAAATATCAGAAAAACTTCCTTATCTTACATTAATAAATATACTTAGTGTATCAAAAATATTTGAAGATTTATCTTCAGGAAAAATTCCAGTGGAAAAATATAAAGAAATAATAGAACCAGTGGAAAAATATAAAGAAATAATAGAAACAGGATATAAGAAATTAAAAGAAGAACCAAAGTTAGCATGGTGGTGGCATGTATTTTGAATAGATAATTAGGGAAGGGTTATTCTAAAGAAAGCGATATATTAATTTACGGCTTTTAAGAAAAGAAGAATATTAATTTGTTTTTTTAAATTTTTAATAGGTTGGTTTTTTTACAATTTTTAAATATTAAAATAGCGACTAATAAATGTCAGAAACAGAGATTGATATAAAATCACAATTTTTTAAAATATATTGGTTTAGAAAGGCTAATTAAAAGAATATATAAAAGAGCTGGTGAACCACCTAAATATGAAGCAGTAACCGATATTCCAGTCAAATATAAGGATCTAATTGAGATTTCAAAAAATTACAAAACTAAAGAAAAATTCCTCAAAGAAATAAATAATTATATTAAAAGAAATAACAATTTTACTATAATTAGGCTCAAAAACAAAAAATATTTAAAGAAATTAGACATAATATTAAAAAAAGAGGCAGAAAAAGACCTTCGTAAAATAAAACTAATAGGAAACATAATGTACTTATCTATTATTGTAAAAAAATAATAGAAATAGAAAAAATACTTTTAGAAAAACTCTCTTATTTTATATTAATAAAAGATTTAGGAATATCAAAAATATTAGAAGATCTATCTTCAGGAAAAATTTCGATAGAAGATATGAGGGATATAAAGAGCAGCATTAAAATAATAAAAAGGAAATAAAAAAGGAAATAAATTTATAGTTTTATATTTAAGAAATATTTTTAAAGTTTATAATATTATTGTTATTTTATGGTTACAACTAAACCTACCTCAAAAATCCAGATAACTAAAAAGCTTGAAGACATATTAAATACATTTAATAAAGAAATATTTAACAAAGATAAAAAAATCTTT
>JAWBIX010000048.1:0-2805 GCA_038833255.1 Nanopusillaceae archaeon
TAACTGATTTTGAAAAAGAATATTTAGAATATGTATTAAAATCTCTTACAGAGAAATTTATAGAAGATATAAAATTAAAAAGACAGAATATAAATGATATTGCTTTTACTGGACTTTGGTTCCTTGCGGAGGATGCAAAAAGATATGGTTTAATAGATGAAATAGGAGAATTTGAAATGGTAAAAAAATATATAATTGAAAGATTTAATATAACAGAGGATTTAATTTTATTTAGAATAAAAGATTTTAAAAGAAAAAAATTTTCTATTTTAGATATATTTTTTAAGTTATTTAATAACTTTTTATATGATTCTTTATCAAAAAAGATATTTATATAAACATTTCTAAAGAAATATCTTTTAATGGTAAATATGAAAATATTCAAAGTTAAAGGAAAGATATTCAAAACTCTAATATTAAAAAAGTCGAAAAAAGAGGGAAAGGATACTAAAAAAACTGTAATATATAACTTTGAAAAGGAGATTATTGGAACTTCTGAAAAAGATGTTTTAGAAAAGATATATTCTTTCTTTGGAAGTGTTTTTAAAGTAAAAAGAAAAAGAATTAAGATTGAAGAAATAAAGGAAATAAAAGAAAATGAAATTACTAATAAGGATCTAAAAAGATTCATAGAAAGATGGAGATAAATAAAGAAATTTTATTAGAAGAATATAATTTTTTATTAAACAAATTAGCAGAAATAAATTTAATAAAGAAGATTTTAGAAGATTTTTCAGCACAAGAGGAAAGTTATATAAACATAGGAAACTTTATCTTTGCAAAAGCAAAAATAATTGATGATAAAAGATTTCTAGTTAACATTGGAGAAAAGATATTTATAGAAAAAGATAAAGAAGAAATAATAAGAATATTAGAAGAAAATAAAAAGAAATTAGAGGAGAGAATTAAAGAAATAGAAAATATTTTAAAAAGATAATTAATCTCTAAAAAATTCTTCTATTTTTACAATTTCATGACCAGTAGTTTTACCACCAAAAATTAAATATTCTCTATTTATTTCAATTCCATATCTAAGATATGGGCTTCCAAAGTTTACTGTTGCAATTCCAAATTTTTTTGGAGATACTTTTTTATTTATATAATCTAAAACTTTGTCTGGTTGATTTTGGGCAACAAGAAGCTTCCCATCATAATATTTTATTATACTCCCCAAATAATATTCTGTTTTAACTTTATAAGCTGGAAGCTGCAATTTCTCTTTTAGTATTTCTACATCTTTTTTTAAAGCTTTAGAATACAAAATACAGTTTTTAGATACAAAAAATATATTTCCTATCAAATTTTCTACCGTATCAACAATTACTAAATCAAAATATTTTTCCAAAATATTTAAAAGATTTCTAGGTGCATTTTTACTAACAATTATTTTATCTTCAGTTTCTATAAAAAATGGAGTTACTAAAATAAAATCTACTATTTCCTTTTTAATATCAATATCTATATCTTTTGCTATTTCAGAAAATATTCCGAAGTCTTCAAATAAATGGAAAAATAAACCTATAGATGACCATTCTCCTACATTAATTTTCATTACTTTCATAATTAACATCCTTCCTAAAAATTTTTAAAAAGAAAAACTTATGATAAACATTAAAGATAAACAAAAGCTATTAATTAACAATGATTATTTATATTCTCATGATATTTAATATTTTTAGAAAGAATAAAAATGAAAAAGAAGAAATACCACAGCCTTCACAACAAAATCAAGTCTTTTACCAGGATCAAATTAAAAATCTTATAGATTCTTTGTCTTCTTTATCTAAATCTGTAAAAATAATAGAAAGTAGATTACAAGAATTTTCAGAAAAGTTTAGTTCTATAGAAACAAAGACACAGAACTATGAAAATGAGGTAAATAATATAAAAAGTCATTTAGAAAAAATGATGGGATTGTATGATTTAATATATAAACAATATAACCCTTTTCTTGAAGAAGAATTACCCGTTTCTAAGGAAATGTCGGCTCTTTCTGAAGAAATAAAAAGTTCAGATATATTACCTTTGGAAGAAATAAAAAATGATCCCACCGTAATTACAATAATTTTAGGATGGTTAAATTATTTAGTTAAAAAAGCAGGAATAGAAGAGACTGAAAAAACATTAGATTACTATGAAAGTATAGGATGGATAACTGAAAATGTTAAAATAAAATTACTAGAATATTTAAAAGGATTCGAAAATGTAGAAAGTAAAAAAGAAAAGATAACTGTAGAAGATCACATAATTACATTGTATATTATAACTAAAATTAAAAGTGTTGATCAAGATAAGATATATAAAATAAAAGATTTATATAACGAACTTGTTAAAAAAGGAATTATAAAACCTTCTAATTTGAAATGAAATATCTTTATTTGCTTTCTTTTTTCCTAGTTTTACTTGCTATCGGAATATATTATATTTCTACGGAAGTTATTAGACCTTTTGGTCAAGCAATTTCCAAGGTAATTTTACCTAGAAGATTATTGCCTAATATAGATTATGTAGTTTTAAATAAGGAAATTTACAATAATAATCTATTAATAACAATAAAATTTTTTGGAAATGTATCAGACAACTTTTGCATAGAAGATATAAAAGTTAATAATATATCCAAAGATTTTGATTATTATCCCATTTTAAAGGATGTTTATAGAATAGAAATAAAAGATACCAAAAATTATGAAATATTTCAAATTAGGCTATGTAATGGATTTTTTATTGAAGAATAATGAGTGAATACATTTCAATTTATTTAGATAGGGACGATTTTGAACAAAGAATTGGGGGAGGCTTACCTAA
>JAWBIX010000049.1:0-2771 GCA_038833255.1 Nanopusillaceae archaeon
CTTTAATTTAGATTTTAAATCTTCTATCGTTTGTCTTACAGTATCTGCAGAATTATAAACAGTTCCATAAATACCTAACATATTATTTTATTAACTAACTAATAATTTAAATTTCAAAGGGTAAAATAGATATAACATATAATCCTCCCAGAATTACAAATGCAATCTTTATCAACCTTCCAATGAAAAGATATAAAAAGAAATTTTTAATATCCGATTTTGCAAATCCATATAATATTGCAACAGTATCAAAAAAAGGAAAAGGAATGGCAGCTAATATAGGAATTATTATATGTCCATATTTATCTAAAAATTTTGAAAATTTAATATATTTTTCTTTTTTAATTAATTTTTTTTCTAATACTTTTTCTCCAGAATAACCTATTAAATATCCAATACAATCCCCAACGCTCATTCCTAAAGCAGTTAAGATCGTAACTAAAATTAAATTAAATTTTTTCATAGTAAGAATAATTGGAATAAATAAATAAAGTGGTGGAGATACAAACAAACCAAAGGTACTAAAAAATCCTATCAGGAAAAATCCAAAGTAAGAAAAAGTATCAATTAAAAATGATATATCCATTAGAATTAATACTAGAAATAAATTATAAAATTTAAAATTATCAAGTAACTAATATGACTAAGGAAATTAATGATATAGTTATCGATGGTTATCAATTAAAAAGAATGATAATTAAATCTATAGAAAGTATATTTCAAAATGAAGATCTCTTAAATAAATTAAATTATTTTCCAGTTAGAGATTCAGATACTGGTTCAAATCTTAAGCACATGTTTCAAAAAATAAAAGAAAGAATTGATAATGTAGAAATAAATCATTTTGGTAAATTATTAGAAATAATTAAAGAAACAGCTGTAAAAAATTCTAAAGGTAATTCTGGAAATATTTTTTCAATGTTTATATATGGATTATACGAAGAATTAAAAAATAAGGAAAAAGTTACTATAAAGGATTTAAGAAATGCAATAAAAAAAGCAAAAGATTATGCATATTCTTCAGTAGCAAATCCTAAAGAAGGTACAATGTTAACGGTATTTAGAGTTATGGAGGAAGAATGTAAAAAATCTAAAGATATTCTAACTTGGATTTGTAGATCTATAAAAAATGGATTAAAGGAATTAAAGAAAAAAAGAAAGGAAATAAATCTTAAAAAAGCAATAGATTCTGGAGGTTTAGCAGTTATATTATTTTTAAAAGGATGGGCCGAAGCCTTAGGTAAAAAAATAAATATAAAAATAAATACAATTACTGAAAATGAAAATACATTTACTTATAAAGGCTTTTGTGTTAATATACTAGCTAAACCTAAGAAAAGTTTAGAAGAAATAAAAGAAAAATTAAATTCTTTAGATTCTTTAGTTATTGGAGAACAAAAAGAATATTTAAAAATTCATTTTCATTGTAAAAATCTAGAAGATATTATTCCAAATTTAGAAAATATTATAGAAATTGAAAAAATAGATATAGAAGAAATTAATAGTTAAAATGGTAGATTTTGTAATAGATGTAACGGTAGATTTACCTAAAAAGTTTGTAGAAAAAAATGATATTAAAGTAGTTCCATTATATATTTTAAAAGATGAGGAAAAAATAAAAGTTGATTTTAATTTTAAATATAAGTTTTATAAAGATAGAGAATTGAAGGATTTATGGTTAAAAGGTAAATTAAAGACCTCTCAACCATCATTAGAAGACTTTTTAGAAATTTATAAAGATTGTGAAGATGAAATTTTAGTTTTTACAGTAAGTTCTAAGCTTTCTGGAACGTATAATGTTGCTTTAAATGCATCTAAAATGGTTAATAAAAAAATTTATGTTGTAGATACATTAAATGCATCTGTAGGGTCTGGATTATTAGTAATGTTTGCAAAAAAAATATCTGAAAAATATAAATTTGAAAATTTAATAAAGAAAATAGAAAAATTAAAAAATAAAATAAAAACATTTGCCTTTATAGAAAATATAGAATATTTATTGAGATCAGGAAGAATAAATATATTAAAATATTCTTTTCTAAGATTAATAAATAAAAAACCTATAATAACTGTAAAAGACGGATCTTTGGAATTATATAAACTATCATCAGATTTATATAAAGATTTTGAAGAATTAGAAAAAAATTATAAAATAAAACTGTTTGGAACAAATTCCAAAAAAATAAATAAAAAAGAAATATTGGTAAATCCCATTATTTCTGTGAATCTTGGTCCTGGTTTTGGTTTTTCAGCTCTGAAATAGAATAGTATTTTGGATTTAATGTCTCTTTTAAATATTTATATAATCCCCATATAATTTTTTCATTTCCATAAATTTCAACAAAAATATAATCAATAGAATACCAGAAAGTCATATAAAAAATTAAAATATCGCTTTCTAAAAGAAGTTGATAAAACTTTTCTTCAGAATTACTTATAATTTTTTTATTTTTTACATTTAAATTAAATTTTATACATATATCTTCTAAAAATACATGTAATTTTTTTACATCTTCAAATATTTCTTTATTTTGAATTTTTTTAAAAGTAGCTCTTAATAAAAAATTTAGTTCGCCGCGGGAGGGATTCGAACCCTCGCCCCCTTCTCGGGGATCTGGTCTCAAGCCAGACCCCTTGGTCCACTCGGGCACCGCGGCATTTATCATAAAAAATTATTATTTTTTTATTAGTTTAATCCTTCTATCAATTGCCCTTTCAATATCTTCTTCAGCACCTCCAACAGAGACTTTTTTTATTATATTTACTATTGC
>JAWBIX010000050.1:0-2620 GCA_038833255.1 Nanopusillaceae archaeon
TCTTTAATATTTTTTACAATTTCATCAAGTTCATATCCAAAATAGTCTTTAAATTTGTATATTTTTATCTTCCATCCATATTTTTTTGCTATTTTTAATAAAAACTCAGTATTTTTTGTTCTATATCTTTTTATTCCTTCATCTATATGAATTCCAAAAACTTCAATATTAAAATAATCTTTATATTTGTTTAAAAAAAACATCAAGGCATTGGAATCTTTACCTCCAGAAACACCTACACCTATTTTATCTCCAGATTTTATTAATTTATATTTTTCTATTGTTTCTAATACTTTATTTTCATAATATTGTATAAAATGGTCTTTACAAAAGTATTCATTGTTATTGTAATAAATTGCTTTTTGATCACATCTTGAACATTTCATAAAAATTTAAAGGTTTCTATAATTAAAGACTTAAATGGTAAAAAGAACAGGACCTACTAATATTAATTTGAGAAAGTTAATTCATACTTTAAGGAAAGTTGGTAGAGAAAATAATGCAAGAATATGGATATATGTCTCTGAATTATTAAGTAAACCTACAAGACAAAGAATTGAAGTAAATTTAGGAAAGATAGATAAATTGACAAAAGAAGGAGATGTTGTAATAGTTCCGGGAAAAGTTTTAGGATATGGAAAACTTACAAAAAGAATAACAGTTTCTGCTTGGAAATTTTCTGAATCAGCTTTAGAAAAAATAAAAAATATAAATGCAGAAGCAATTAGTATAGAAGAATTAATAAGGATAAACCCAAAAGGATCTAATGTAAAAATAATAATATGAATAAGATATATATAAATGCTGAAGGACATGTTCTTGGAAGGCTAGCATCACATGTAGCAAAACTTTTATTAGAAGGAAATGAAGTTCATGTTGTTAATTCTGAAAAAATAGTTATTACAGGAAAATGGAAAGTAGTTTTACAAGAATGGAAGCACAAAGTATTAGAAAGAGGAGATTGGATAAAAGGTCCTTTTTATCCAAAAAGACCAGACAGAATATTTAGAAGAGTAGTTAGAGGAATGTTACCAAAAAATACTAGAGGGAGAAATGCTCTCAAAAAGTTACGTGTTTATATTGGAATTCCAGAAGAATTATCAAATGTACAATTTTTAACTTTTAAAGATTCTTTAATAACTGAAAAAATAAAAAATAGTAAAAGAAAAATATGGTACGTTGAATTAGGAACTTTATCGAAACATTTAGGGGCAAATTTTTAAATATGTTTTTAATTAAATTTTAAAATGATAATCGTATCTGCAAAGAGAAAATCAGCAATTGCTAAAGCATATATTAGGGAAGGAAACGGAAGAGTAAGAATAAACTCTATTCCAATAGAGTTTTATGAACCATATTTAGCAAGATTAAGAATAATGGAGCCATTAATTTTAGCTGGAGAAGAATTTATATCTAAAGTAAATATTGATGTAAAAGTTACTGGCGGAGGATTTATGGGAAAAGCAGATGCTGCTAGGACAGCAATTGCGAAAGGACTGGTTTTATATTTTGAAAATGAAAAATTGAAAAATCTTTTCTTATCATACGATCCTTGGTTATTAAAATCAGATCCAAGGAAAAAAGAACAAAGAAAATCTCCTACTTCAAAAGCAAGAAAACATTATCAAACTTCTTACAGATAATTTATTTTTCTACTTTTTCTTCAGTTTGTTCAGTTTGTTCAGATTTTTCTACCTCACCAACAATCTTAGATACAATCCATATTTGTCCCATTGCCTTTACTAATTGATGTTGGACAATAATTCCTTTTACTCCTTTTTTAACTAAACTTCCTTCTGCTACTTTTATTTTCCAGCCATATATTTTATTATTAGAAATTATTGCATCTTCAACTTCTCCAAGATAATATCCTTCTTCTGTATAAACTTTTGATTTGTACGTACTGGATAATTTCTTTAATTTAATTGCCATAGAAATATATTGGTATTTGTAAGAATATAAACCTTTGATATATTATACAAAAACATATGGCAGAAAATAATAAAATAAATGAAATTAAATTAAGAGTTGGTGAAGCATATCAAAAGGATGTTTACAAAGGAATTGTAAGAATAGATCCCGAGGCAATGAAAAAACTTGGAATAAGATCTGGTGAAATAGTTGAAATTGAAGGTAAAAAGAAAACCGTTGCTAGAGCATATCCGACATCTCCTGAAGACGTGGGATTAGATATAATTAGAATGGATGGATATACTAGAAAAAATGCTGGAGTTGGTTTAGGATCTTATGTTATTGTAAGAAAGGCGGATGTAAAGGAAGCACAAAAAGTAATATTAGCTCCAGCTCAAAGGGAAGTAACGTATTCAATACCTTCATCATATCTACAAAGAATTTTAATAGATAGACCAGTAGTAAAAGGAGATATTATTGTTGTTTTACCCAGTTATAGAAGAAATTTAGAGCCATTTTTTGAAATAGACTTTGAATTGTCAATATTTGAAAACATGTTTTCCTTAGGAATAGGGCCAGAACTTAAATTGATGGTAGTTAATACAATCCCGAAAGGACCCGTTATAATAACAGAAAATACGGAAATAGAATTACTACCAAAAGCTGTAGAATTAAAAGAGGAATTACCCGAGGTAACATATGAAGATAT
>JAWBIX010000051.1:0-2526 GCA_038833255.1 Nanopusillaceae archaeon
TTTGGACCTTTAGCAGGAGCATTTGCAGTAATAGGACATTGCTTTTCAATATTTTCAATAATAATTACTAAAAAGATTCCTTCTGGAGTTGGAGAATCTACATTTATCGGATTTTTACTAGCAATGTATGAAAAAATTTACATATTTTTTATATTATATCTTGTATTTATTTCAATTAACATAACATTAACCTTAAAAATGGTTCATAAAATAAATTTTTTTAATTCTGGAATAGTTCATATTTTAGAAATTTATTCAAAGTCTGTTGCATTACTTATTTTCTTTTTAATTAAAGCATATGATATAGAAAGCCTTATTTTTAATTCTATGATCATAACAATTCTATTTATTTCAACAGCAAGATTAATTAGATTTATAAAAATTTACGAAAAATTTATGAAAAAATGATAAATAGATTTAAGACATTAATAAGTTCCTATATTAAATATTTCTTTGGAAATCTTTTAAAAATGCTTTTATATTTTGTAATCATTCTTTACACACATCTAGAAATAAAAATTGATATTTTGAATACAATTCAAAAAATATTCATATTTTATATTGGCTATATGTCAATATATTTTATTAACGATTACATTGATAGAGATTATGATCTTAAAAGAAAAATTATACATCCTAATAAACTTGTTTTAAATAAAAAGGAGCTATTAATCCTAGGAATATCCCATTTTTTTGTTTCTTTAGCTATTTTAATATTTTTAAAAGAATTTTTAGGTTTATTTTTAGTGTTAATTAATGTTTTTATTGGTATATTTAGAAGTTTCTTTTATAATAGAAATATAAGAGAGTTTTCTTTAGCATTTCTATCCTTTTTTAAACTATATGCTATATATTATTTTGTATACAATTCTTTTATTTTAAATTCTACTATTATTTTATTTTTTGCCTATATTTCTATAATTTATAGTGCTTTTTATTATTTTCATAAATATTACAACGAATTTGACATGGTAAGAAAAATATTGTATTATATTTTATATCCTATTTTATCTTTAATAACAGCGTTTTATTTATATAAAAACTTTCAAAATCTTTTTTTATCGGCTTTTACAATAATTTATTCTATAATTTTGCTACTTTATTTATTATCATATAAAAGAATAATTAAGGACGACAATAAAAATTTTGTAAAATTTTTAAATATTGTTACTTTCATTGGTTTTTTCTTAGTTCTTGTATTTATTTTATTAAAGAATTATTTATTTAACTAAGCGGGCCCGCGGGGATTTGAACCCCGGACCTACGGGTTAAAAGCCCGTCGCTCTACCAAGCTGAGCTACGGGCCCATTACTATGAAAATATAGTAGTTATGTATATTTTAAAAAACTATGGCCAAAGCCATCTTCTTCCAAGATTTCTTGATCTAGCCCATTCATTAGCTGCAATATAAGATTCTGGAGTTCCTATATCAAACCAATTACCAGAAAAAATATATGCAAAAACTTCATCATTCTTTACAAGCCATTCTATCAATTTTCCAATTGCATCCTTATCTTTATTTTTCTCTATAAATTCTTCAATCTTATTTATCTTTTCATTTGGTAAATAATATATTCCAACAGAGATTATTGTAGATTTTGGGTTCTCTGGTTTTTCAATAAATTCTATAACTTTTTTATTTTTATCTAACACCATTACTCCGTATTTTTTTGCTGAATCGATATTTTTTATATCATAAGCTCCTATAACAATTTTTTGAATTCTTTTACTATAACTAACAAATTCTTTTAAATTAAAATCAAACAAATTATCTCCTAAAATTACTAGAAGATCATTTTTTCCAATATCTAAATTATATAATCTTACTGTATACCATAACCCTCCAATTGCTCCAAATTTTTCTTCTTCCGACTTAGATGGCTCTACGGATAAGAATATTGGTATGTGGTTTGTATAAAAAGCTCTCTGCGTACTCATCCAATATCTAAATGAATTTTCAAATTTTTCATTTGTAGATACAATTATTTTATTATATTCTAATTCAAACACCTGTCTTAAGATATGATCTATAAGAGGAACTCCATCAATATGTAACAATGGCTTTGGCATAAAATCTGATATGGGTCTTAATCTTTTTGCAAAACCTCCCGCTAGTATTATAATATCCAAACCCATTTAATATTCTATTTTAGTTAATAATAAAAATATTTTTTATTATTGAATTGTCTCTACTAGTATAAAATTCAAATGCTTTTCCTGTATAAACTTTTGGTAAATTTCTTATACTTGAATAATATTTTTTGCCCTCATAAAAATCAAAAGGAGAATCTATAAGATTAAAGTATATATATCTTTTCGCTGGATATATTTTAATTGAAGAATTTCCATAAAAGTATATAGAGCAAAAAATAACCAATTCTTCATCCAAATCTAAATATATCAAACATCTAGCATCTGAATTATTAGTAATATTATAAAAGCTCTTGTTTACTACTAATTTTAGATCTATTCTAGAGAAAACCTGTACAGAAGTATTTTGAACAATATTAACACTTTTATCTGAAA
>JAWBIX010000052.1:0-2515 GCA_038833255.1 Nanopusillaceae archaeon
CTTTTAAAAAGAATTAAAGAAACGTAACATTTTAGTTTTTTGTTAAAATATTTTATTTATGGTAAAAGTTATAAGTGAAGAAAACAAAATTGAAGATATTATTGGAAGTATACGGGCTGGTGAAAATTTTATAGTTGTAGATAAAAAAGGAAACTATAGAGGAATTCTACCAAATGACAAAATAGTAAAATATTTATTTGAACCTCAAACAAAAATAAAAAATATATATATCAAAATTAAGCCTTTAAATAAATTAGACTTTGTAGAAATTTCAAAAAAAATGTTATATTCAAATCTAAGAATTATTCCCATAAAAATAAATGAAAAAATAGAGTTAATAGATATGGTAAATATTTTAGATAAAATATATTCTTTAGAAAAAAATATTTTTGACAATATTTATGCTTCAGATATTATGAATCCTCCAGTACTTATTGAAGAGAGAGAAAATTTAAAAAAAATTATTTCCATTATGAAAAATAAAGGAGTTTCTAGAGTTATCGTAGTAAATAAAGAAGGAAAGGCTGTAGGAATTTTATCTGTATCCGATATAATTAGATATTTTACTTTTGAAAAGGAAAGGGCAACAAAAGGAGAATTAGCTGATAGGAGTGGAGATATAGAAGCTAGATCGATAGTTAGAGAAAAGCTAATATATGCTGAACCTGAAACAAAAATTAGTAAAATAATTGAGCTATTGAATAAAAATAAAATTTATGCTATTCCTATTCTAAAAAATGAAATTCCTGTTGGAATAATTACTGCAAAAGATATTTTAGCTTATTATTTATCTATAAAAGAAAAAGAAGAACTTCCAGTAATTGTTCATGGAATTAGCGTCGATGAAATAGACATAAATTTTATAAAAAGATCTTTTAAAGAACTTTACAGAAAATATTCAAATTACATTGGAAATAATCCACGTTTAATATTACATATAAAAAAAATAAAAGAAGAGAAAAAAGGATTAAAGAGAATTTCCTTTTTTAACATAAAGGCAAAACTTCTAAGTGATAAAATTAAAATTTTTATAACGGAAAATGGATATGAATTTTATAGTACAATAAAATCTGTTTTTAAAATTTTAGAATATGAATTGGAAGAAAAAAAGAGTAAAAGTATAGATAGGTATTATATTGATAGGCTTATTAAAGAAAACTTAGAATATTTATAATGATAGTAATTCCTGGTGATTTTATTATTGAAAAGGATAAGGGAAAAATTTTTGGAGATTATTATTTAAAAGATGAGAAAATATTTAGTAAGTATATAAGTTTATTAGAAAAGAAAGGAACAAATATTAAACTAACGAGCCTTTGTGGAGTTTATATACCAAAAAAAGAGGATATAATTATAGGAAAAGTTATTGATGTTTATCCTAACGGTTGGTTAATAGATATAAACTCGCCATATACTGGCTTTTTACTAATAAAAGATGCTACAGAAAGATTTATAGATATTTCAAAAGACGATTTAAATGATATATATACTTATGGAGATTTTTTATTAGCTAAAATAATTAATGTGATGAAAAATAAAATAATTAATTTAACAACAAAAGAAAAAGGCTTAGGAAAATTATCTGGAGGTGTCGTTATTTCTATTTCTCCAAAAAAGATTCCAAGAGTTATTGGAAGAAATTCCTCAATGATAAACAATATAAAAAATATCTTAGATATAGAAATTGTTGTTGGCCAGAATGGTAGAATATGGTTAAAGGGTAAAGATAGAAAATCCGAAATTCTAGCTATTAAAGCTATTAAGATGATAGAGAAATACTCTCACTGTAAAAGGCTTACAGATAATATAAAAAGATTTTTAGAAAAAAATAAAAATGCCGAGATTTGATGGTAGAGAATATAATGAAATAAGAAAAATATCTATAGAGCTAAATGTAGTTCCTAATGCAGATGGATCAGCAATATTTAAATTTGGAAATACGTGGGCTTTAGCCATAGTAAATGGGCCTAAACCAGGAAAAATGTCCGCAGGATATGAAGAAGGTTTATTAAGAGTTAGATATGATATGTTAACATTTTCTGTTCCAGATAGAAAAAAACCAGGTCAAGGAAGAAGAGAAATAGAATTATCTGAAATAATAAAAAGAGCCTTAAAACCAGCAATATTTTTAGACGAATTACATGGATCTATAATAGATGTTTATATTCAAATATTGAATGCAAACGCTGGAACAAGAACTGCAGGAATTAATGCTGCTTCTTTAGCTCTAGCTTTAGCTGGAATTCCAATGAAAGATTTAGTTGTAGCTGTTGCTGTGGGAAAGGTTGGAGAAAAAGTCGTAATTGATTTAAATAAAGATGAGGAAGATTATGATTCTGAAAAATTGAAAAATGATCCTGAAAAAAATAAATATATAGAATACTACGGTGAAGGAAAAGCAACAGATATTCCTGTAGCTATATTACCAATAGAAAAAAAGTTTACAATGATACAATTAGATGGAGAAATTAGTGATAGAGATCTAAAAAAAGCATTAAATTTAGCTTTAGAAAAA